>NZ_JBXWMQ010000004.1:0-400412 GCF_059609905.1 Ruegeria sp. YTSA226 | reverse complement strand
TAAACTCAAACAGAAACCGAACCAGAGCCTCTGTTACGAAAACGCTTCACCTCTCCGAATATCTCTGACGACGGACAAAATCTGACCCGCGTCGGCGAATGTCACTTGCCGTTCGCCGGTTTGGAACAGACTTACGGCCTTGAAGCGGTAAAACCGGTTATGAAGGGAAGAATAGTATACAGATCACCCTGCCATTGCGTACTACAAAGACGTGCTGGCGGTCAGCTTTTCGAGTGATAGTTCCGGCTTTCGCGCGCTCAGTTTGACGGCACCGCGCTCCATCACGACGAAGGCATCCCCAAGATCATAGGCGAAGGACAGATACTGTTCGACTAGGACGATCGCGATGTTCCCGCGTTCCTTCAGAATGCGGATGGTGCCGCCGATCTGCTGGATGACGTTCGGCTGGATACCTTCGGTCGGTTCATCCAGAAGAAGCACTTTCGGGTTCGACACCAGCGCGCGCGCGATCGCCAGTTGCTGTTGCTGGCCGCCTGAAAGGTCACCGCCCCGCCGTTGCAGGAACTTCTTCAGAATGGGGAACAGATCAAAAATCTCGTCCTTCACCTTGCGTTCGCCACTTGGCAGGCAGGCAAATCCCGTCTCAAGGTTTTCCTGCACCGTCAAAAACGGAAAGATCTCGCGCCCCTGGGGCACATAGGCAACGCCCTTCCGCGCAAGGTCAAAGGCCTTCAGCTTTCCGATGCTTTGGCCGTCCAGATCATAGTCGCCCCCCGACCGGGGATGGGTGCCCGCCAGCGCCTTTAACAGCGACGTCTTGCCTACGCCATTAGTGCCCATCAAGCAGGTGACCTCGCCCTGGGCCGCGTCGAAATCCACGCCGTTCAAAATTTGGCTGCCGCCATAGTGCAGCGTCAGATCGCGGATGCTGAGGAAACTATCGGCCAAGGTACACCTCGATGACTTGCTGGTTCTTGGTGACGTGATCGATCGAGCCTTCGGCCAGAACCGAGCCTTCGTGCAGCACGGTCACTTTGCAATCCAAACGCCGCACGAAATCCATGTCGTGTTCCACTACGACGACAGCGCGGGTCTTCGCCGCGTCCCGCAGAATTTGCGTGGTCTTCTGACGTTCTGCGGTCGTCATGCCTGCCGCAGGTTCGTCCACTAGCAACAGCTTCGGTTCCTGTGCCAAGAGCATCCCGATCTCCAACCATTGCTTTTGCCCGTGGGACAGCTCGCCAGATTTCCGTGACAGAACCGCGTCCAGCCCAATGACATCCGCCAGTTCTTCGACCCGGGCAAAGTCCGGTGTTTCGGGTTTGAACAGCAGCACGGCCAGCGGCGACCGCGACTTTTTCAGCGCCATCATCAGGTTGTCTTGAACCGTCTGATCCTCAAACACCGTGGGTCGCTGGAACTTGCGCCCGACCCCTTCCATGGCGATCTTGCTTTCCGATTTGCCCAGCAAGGACACGGGCGGTTCGCCCCAAAGCACATGGCCCTCGTCAGGCCGGGTTTTACCGGTCACCACATCCATGAAGGTGGTCTTGCCCGCGCCGTTCGGGCCGATGACCGCCCGCAATTCGGCCCTGTCAATGCTGAACGACAGGTTGTTCAGCGCCTTGAACCCGTCAAAGCTGACCGACACGCCCGAGACTTCAAGAAGCGCGCTCATGCATCTGCCTCCTTTTCTCTCAAAGAACCGTGGCCCGGCCCCAGGTCGCGCCCATGCCGATTGGGGTTGCGACGCGCTGCCAAGGCGTCGAACAGCCCTCCAATGCCTTTCGGTGCGAAAAGCGTAACCGCCACGAAGGACAGCCCCAACAGGACGGTCCACCAATCGACCCATTGAATGCGATACCCGGCGATGATCAGGTCAGGGGCTTGCCCGCCGGTAAACCAGGTCGACAAGAGCGAGACGAAAGCCGCGCCGATCACGGCTCCGTACAATCTCCCACGCCCGCCGATGGCCACCCAGACCGCCAGATAGATCGAGGCAATCGGCGCCAGTTCCGCCGGGTTGATGATGCCCGCCTGTGGGTAGTAGATTGCGCCTGCAATGCCAGCGAGCACGGCCGATACGGTGAAGACAAACAGCTTGAACGCCTCGACTGGATAGCCAAGGAAGCGCACCCGCGCTTCGTCGTCCCGAATGCCGCGCAGGACCGAGCCGAACTTGCCCGATACCATCCAAGTCGCCAGCACGTATCCAAGTCCCAGAGCCAGGGCCGAGGCCCAAAGGAACCAGACCGAAACGATGGCCTGACTAGTGCTCTCCAACCCCGGCAGGTTCTGCAGGCCTGACAGACCGTTGTTGCCGCGCAATCCGCTGTCGTTTTGGAACAGGTACAGTGACAGCGCCAGCGTCATCGCCTGCGTCAGGATCGAAAGGTACACACCTGTCACCCGGCTGCGGAAGGCCAGCCAGCCAAAGACCAGCGCCAGAAGCCCCGGCGCCAGTACGACGGCGGCCAGTTGCAGCGGCAGAGAATGGGCAAAGGCCCAGATCGGCGGAAATTCCGAGGCTCCGACGACACCGAAGATCTGGCCAGCGATCCCGCTGGAGACCTCTTCGGGCGTTGGCGGCAGCCCTCCGGCGGCGAGGCTCTCGACGACGATCAGACGCGTCCGCTCGTACATCAGCCACATGCCTATCGCGTAACCGCCCATTCCGAAGAAGGCCATATGCCCAAGGGACAGGATACCGCAATAGCCCCAGACCAGATCCATCGCCAGCGCGACGAGGCAGAGGCACAGGGTCTTGCCCAGGGTCTTGACGAAACTGGTCGAGATGACGCCGATACCGAACCCTTCGGACAGGATCGTCACGCCCAGGGTGAACAGCCCCAGACAGGCCAGAAAGATAAGCACCGACGGATAACGCACCACGAAAGGTGTGCGACGCACAGGGCCTGCTGTCAGTTCCGCCATGCTCATGCCTCCGCCGCCCGGCCTTTAAGCGCGATGATCCCGCGCGGCCGGAATTGGATGAAGAGGATGATGAAGAGGATCATATAGGTCTGTGCGGCCAGTGTGTTCGAGGGGTTCAGCCATTCGATCCCTTTTTGCAGCGAGCCAACCATGGTCGCGCCCAGAAGCGTGCCCCAGATGTTGCCAACGCCGCCCACGACCACGGTCATGAAGCTTTGCACGATATAGTCCGCGCCCATCTCGCTGGTCACTTTGGCGTAAAGCCCAATCGCCACACCCGCAATCCCGGCAATACCCGAGCCGAAGCCGAAGGTTAGCATGTTGATCCTGTCAGGGTTGATCCCCATCGAGGCCGCCATGCGGGGGTTCTGCGTCACCGCCCGCACTTCCAGCCCCAATCGAGTGCGGTTCATGACGAAAAGGAATAGCGCCATGAACAAAAGCGCCAAAACGAAAATTGCGATCCGGATATAGCTGATCGACACGATGTCATTGAACACCAGCGATCCGTCCAGCCAGCCGGGCGAGGTGAGGGGCCGCGCTTGCGTGCCGAAGATGTTCTTGGCGATCTGTTGCAGGGCAATGGAAATCCCGAAAGTCGCCAGAAGCGTCTCCAGCGGGCGATGGTAGAGGTGGCGGATCACTAGCCGTTCCATCGTGACCCCTGCGCCGAAGGTGACGGCAAAGGCCAGCGGCAAGGCGACGATAATGGAAATCGTGTAATCCGGGATGATCTGCTGGACGACGTAGCCGGTGTAGGCGCCCATCATGATGAATTCGCCATGGGCCATGTTGATCACGCGCATCACGCCAAAGGTGATAGCAAGACCGATGGCGGCAAGAAAGTAGATCGAAGCGAGCGACAGGGCGTCAAGGCCAAGGTCAAATGTCTGGTTGAATGCTACCTTGTTTTCGATGCCCGTCAGCACCGCCGCCGCGGCAACGGCCACTGAAGGCGAGCCGCTGTAGCGTTCGTAGAACGTGAAGCCCGCCAGGGTTTCATCCACCTCGGCTTCGGTGGCCACAGGGTCTACCACGCCCTGTTCGGCCAAAGCTTCATAAGCAAGGTCGCGTGCGTCTTCGCTGTTCAGCGTCGCCACCTGAACCCCCGCGACCGATCCCTCCGAGATGTTGGCCAAAAGCGCGTTCCGCTTGTCGTACCGGTTGATCCGGGGTTTCGCCAGATCGGCGGCAACCAGAAGGTCATAGGCGGACTCGCGCGGCAGGTCGTCGCTGCCGACGGTCAGGATGCGGGCGATGTCATCGCCCTCGGGTGCTTGTGCCGAAGCCTCGACCTTCACGGCCAAAAGCGGGTTCAATACGGCCCGGACATCGACACCAAGATCGCCGTCAAACTGCTGGATGGCAGCAATCCTCTCCTCGTCGGTCGCGCCGAAGCGGATTGTCAAAAGTCCCTGAAGGCGTTCCATGCGACTTTGCACAGACTGGTCCGTTTCGTCGGGCAGAACTTTGGTCAGGGCCACAAGATGGGACGCCTCCGAGTCACGCTCGATCGCATTCAGGGCCTGCATCTTTTCGGCAAAGGACCCAGATAGTTGGAATTGCACCAGGGCCGCGCCGATCATGCCGCGAATGCCGCTGTTGGGTTTCAACTGTTTGAAGTCACGGGCAACGAAAGTGCCAAGTTCCGCGCCATCGGCAAAGTCGAACGCCGTCAATTCCTTGTCCGAGGCTTCGCCATAGACGAAAAGCCCGGTGTCCTTGTCGCGCCACATCTCTTTGTTTTGCCAGCGTTCCAGCACGACCTGGGCCTCGGCCAGACCACTGGCGGCAAGCGCGTCGATGGCAGGACCGATGGTCTTGCGCGAGGATTTGGCGATGATTTCGCCATGTTCTTGCAAAAGTTGCTGGATCGGCGCCTCGGCGTTCTGCGCCGAAAGTGGCAAGGCAAGAGCGCACAGAAGCACCGACATGAAACCGATGTTGAACCGACGTATAAGCGACATGGATAGTTCAGCCCCCGTAAGGCGTTCTGGGGGCGACATGCGCCGCACCCGTTGGGTGGGTTTTCAACCCACCATGCTTAGTAGTTCGACTTGATCTGAACGCAGGACGACGTTTCGGTGTTGTACATCCCGCAATCGAGTTCCGCCCAATCGGATTTCAGCACCGCCGATTCCGGCAGGAAATCCGTCCAGGCATCGCCCGGCACTTCCTCCGTCTGGCTGATGATGTCGAACTGACCATCCTCGGTGATCTCACCGATCAGAACCGGCTTGGCCAAGTGGTGGTTCGGCAGCATGACCGCGGTGCCACCAGTCAGGTTCGGGAATTCCTGCCCGTACAAGGCGGTGCGCACAGCATCGACATCGGTGGTGCCTGCTTCGGTCGCCGCATTCACCCACATGTTGAAGCCGATGTAATGCGCCTCCATCGGGTCATTCGTCACACGCTCGTCGCCCATGCGGGCTTTCCAGGCCTCGACCCATTCGGCGTTGGCATCGGTATCTGCTGACTGGAAGTAATTCCAGGCTGCGAGGTGACCAACAAGGTTGGAGGTGTCGAGACCCGACAATTCTTCCTCGCCGACCGAGAAGGCCACGACGGGAATGTCGTCGGCGCTGATGCCAGCAGCCGCGAGTTCCTTGTAGAAGCCCACGTTTGCGTCGCCGTTGATCGTTGAAATCACGCCGACTTTCTTGCCATCCGCACCAAGAGCCACGACGTCCGAGACGATCTTGGACCAGTCAGAATGACCAAAGGGCGTGTAGTTGACGAAGATGTCGTCCTCGGCGATGCCCTTCTGCTGAAGATAGCTTTCCAGGATGTTGTTCGTCGTCCGGGGGTAAACATAGTCGGTGCCCAGAAGCGCGAATTTCTCAACGCCAAGTTCTTCCAGAAAGTAATCCGTCGCCGGGATTGCCTGCTGGTTGGGGGCGGCACCGGTGTAGAAGACGTTTTTTGAGGATTCCTCGCCTTCATATTGAACCGGATAGAACAGAAGTCCGTTCAATTCTTCGATCACAGGTAGAACCGATTTCCGCGACACGGATGTCCAGTTGCCGAAAATCACGTCAACCTCGTGTACCGAAATCAGCTCGCGCGCTTTTTCGGCAAAGAGCGGCCAGTCCGACGCCGGGTCGACCACGACGGCCTCCAACTCGCAGCCCAGAACGCCGCCTTTGGCGTTTTGCTGTTCGATCAGCATTTCCATCGTGTCTTTTAGTGTTGTTTCTGAAATCGCCATGGTTCCGGACAGGGAGTGCAGCACTCCCACCTTGATCGGGCAGTCTTGCGCCATGGCCGGCAGCATCGAAGCGGCCAGGACGGCAGCAGAACTAAGAAGTGTCTTTTTCATCGCAGTTTTCCTTCAGGCACTGCGCGGGGAAGCGTTGCTTTCAAGGGTGTGATCCCCCATATGCCCCCCACGCAATCTAATTGCGGAGTGCGGTGGTGTTTTGGAATTGCAAGGCCAGCACCATCGCACGTTCAACGGGATTTGTGTGATCCCGGAAGAAGTCGTTCCATGGAAATTGCTGCGACTGCGAGATCGGCGGGGGTTGAAAAACGGCCCCTGGCGTTAATCCGTTAAAAATTGCGCAGACTTTCGCGGGTTCGCCATTTTATTGTGCGAAAGAAACGCCAAATCTTTGGGCGTTTCAGCTTTCAAGCAAGAATCCTGTGCAATAGTCGATCTCGGCCCGGGCACGCCGCACCGCCCATTTGGAGCGATCCGCATCGTGTGAGAATCTGGCGGCGGACAGCAATTTCGCATGCGCCATCTTGGCGTCGATACGCAGGTGAAGGGCATGACGTCGTTGATCGTCGGGCACCGTCGTGTTCAGAAGGTCGATGAACTGCGCCCGGCGATGCGCGATCTGATCCGTGCGGTCATCATTCATAAGCCAGGCATGTTCCAACTCGGCCGAGAACCGTCCTGCACATGCCGCGAATGAAGACATCAGGGGATCATCTGCCGCCGGACTTTGCTTCGGCAGGATAAGAAGCAGGACCAGAAAGGTTTTCAAACTGCTCATGATCCGATCATGAACGATCTAAGAGTCAGCAATCAAGCTTTCTGCCGCCTTATGGCTGACGCACACTTAACAGACGAAGTCCCTGTCACCCGTTCGACACGTCATTCAGGCATTTCCGTGTCGGCATCTCATCATTGCTGAACTTCTGGGCGAGTGGGGTCACTTTCGCACAGCAAATAGGCAGAACTCCGGGATTGGTCTTTTTCCTGGCGCGCAGCGGTGGATCACCCCCCAATCTGCATGGTGAACCATGCGGGTCGAGTACCGGGGGCGACAAACGCATGGGTCAACCACATCTGGCATCACGAGAGGCGAACACCGCCCCGAGATCCATCGGTGCCATGACCTTGTCGACCAAATGCCGTGACGGACGTACGGGCATAGACCGCTTCAGAACCTCGGGCGCTAGCAAGGTGGCTTTTCCGCGTCGCAAGGATGCCGTCGAAGCCATTGTGCTGAACACTTCGGGCGGATTAACAGGCGGCGACCGGTTTGAGGCTTCGGCCAGCGCCGGGCCGGACAGCCGCCTGACCCTGACAACCCAAGCCGCAGAACGTGCCTATCGCAGCACATCTGGCGCTGCGTGTGTCAGCACGCGCCTGTCTGTCGCCAAGGGCGCGGTACTGCATTGGTTGCCGCAAGAGTTGATCATGTTTGACGGTGGTTGTCTCAACCGTCGCCTTGACGTGGACGTCACCGACGGAGCCGAGGCCGTGCTGGTCGAACCCGTCGTCTTCGGTCGCCGCGCCATGGGTGAAACCCGTATCTCGGGCAGTTTTCGCGACCGGATCACCCTGCGCCACGATGGTCGCCCGATCTATTGGGACCGCATTAACCTGACCGGATCAATCAGCGCCAGTCTTGACCGTCCAGCCATCGCAGGCGGCATGACCGCCCTTGCCAGCGCCCTTTACTTCGGCCCGCGTGCCGAGGCGCTTTTGCCTATTGTCCGGCAACTTTTGCCAAAGACCGGCGGCGCAAGCCTTGTCGCGCCCGATCTTTTGACCATCCGACTTCTTGCCGCCGATTCCTATCTGTTGCGCCAATGGCTGGTGCCGGTGCTGGAACGCCTGACCGAAACCACCCTGCCGAAATCCTGGAGACTCTGACCCATGCAACTCAGCCCCCGCGAAAAAGACAAACTGCTGATCGCCATGGCTGCCGAAGTGGCCCGCAAGCGCCTTGCCCGTGGCGTCAAGTTGAACCACCCCGAGGCCATCGCGCTGATCACCGACACGGTCGTCGAAGGCGCTCGCGATGGCCGCTCGGTCGCCGACATGATGGAGGTAGGCGCCGAGGTCATCACCCGCGACGACTGCATGGCCGGCATTCCCGAGATGATCCACGAAGTGCAGGTCGAAGCCACCTTTCCGGACGGCACCAAGCTAGTCACCGTCCACAATCCCATCCGATAGGAGTCTCTCATGCGTTACGCTATTCCCGCTTTGTTTCTGGCTTCCCCCGCCTTGGCCCATCCTGCCAGCCTGCCGCATGGGCATTCAGCAGATTGGGCCGTACCCGTCGCATTGCTGTTGATTGGCGCGGCGGCCTTCATGGCCAAGCGCAAGGCAATCCGGGTTCGGAGACGCCAATGATCCCCGGCGAACTCTTTCCGGCGGATGGTGAGGTCACTCTGAACGCAGGGGCGGAGCCGATCACGCTAATGGTCGCCAATACGGGCGACCGACCGGTACAGGTCGGCTCACACTACCATTTCGGCGAGGCCAACGCGGCGCTCGATTTCGACCGCGACGCCGCACGCGGCATGCGTCTGGATATCGCAGCCGGGACAGCCGTGCGGTTTGAACCTGGTCAACGGCGCGAGGTGCAACTGATCCTGATTGGCGGAGCACGGCGTGTCTTCGGGTTCAACCAGCTTGTGATGGGAGATCTCTGATGCCCACCCAAATCCCCCGCTCTGACTACGCCGCCATGTTCGGCCCCACCACCGGCGACAAGCTGCGGCTGGCCGATACTGACCTGATCATTGAAGTGGAAAAGGACCTGACAGGTCCCTACGGCGAAGAAGTCAAATTCGGTGGCGGCAAGGTGATCCGTGACGGCATGGGTCAGGCTCAGACCACGCGCGCCGAGGGTGCGGTGGATACCGTTATCACCAACGCGCTGATCGTGGACGCAACCGGCATCTACAAAGCGGACGTCGGTTTGAAAGACGGCAAGATCCACAAGATCGGCAAGGCGGGCAACCCAGACACACAACCCGGCGTCGACATCATCGTCGGCCCTGGCACTGAAGCCATCGCTGGCGAAGGCAAGATCCTGACGGCCGGTGGGTTCGACAGCCACATTCATTTCATCTGCCCGCAACAGATCGAGGATGCTCTGTATTCTGGTCTAACCACAATGCTGGGCGGCGGCACTGGCCCGGCCCATGGCACGCTGGCCACGACCTGCACACCGGGACCGTGGCACATTGGGCGGATGTTGCAGGCGGCGGATGCGTTTCCGATGAACCTCGCCTTTGCGGGAAAGGGGAATGCGTCGCTCCCCGCCGCTTTAGAGGAACAGGTCAAGGGCGGTGCCTGCGCGTTGAAGCTGCATGAGGATTGGGGCACGACGCCCGGCGCAATCGACTGTTGCCTATCTGTGGCGGACGACATGGACGTTCAGGTGATGATCCACACCGACACGCTGAACGAATCCGGCTTTGTCGAAAACACCATCGCCGCCATAAGGGGCCGCACCATCCACGCCTTCCACACCGAAGGCGCAGGGGGCGGCCATGCCCCTGACATCATCAAGATCTGTGGCGAGGCCCATGTTCTGCCGTCGTCGACCAACCCGACCCGACCTTTTACGGTCAATACAGTGGACGAACATCTGGACATGCTGATGGTCTGCCATCACCTGGACAAATCCATCCCAGAGGATGTGGCTTTCGCCGAAAGCCGCATCCGGCGCGAGACGATCGCCGCCGAAGACATCCTGCACGACATGGGGGCGTTCTCGATCATCGCTTCAGACAGCCAGGCCATGGGGCGTGTGGGCGAAGTGATCATTCGCACCTGGCAAACCGCTGACAAGATGAAGAAACAGCGGGGCGCCTTGGCCGAGGAGGTCGGCGACAACGACAATTTCCGCGTCCGTCGCTATATCGCGAAATACACGATCAACCCGGCCATTGCGCACGGGCTGTCAAAGCACATCGGTTCGATCGAAGAAGGCAAACGCGCCGATCTGGTCCTATGGAACCCGGCGTTTTTCGGTGTGAAGCCTGAGATGATCCTTATGGGCGGCAGCATTGTGTGTGCGCAGATGGGCGATCCAAACGCTTCAATCCCGACACCGCAGCCGGTCTATACTCGCCCGATGTTCGGGGCCTTTGGCCGGTCGCTGGAAGCCAATGCCGTGACCTTTGTTTCCGAGGCGGCACACTCCGAAGGACTGGGAGATGCGCTTGGATTGGCCAAGACAAGTTTGCCGGTGGAGAACACGCGCGGTATCGGCAAAGCGGATCTTGTCCTGAACGACGCCATGCCCGAGGTCGAGGTGCACCCCGAAACCTATGAGGTGCGGGCTGATGGCGAATTGCTGACCTGCCAACCTGCAACCGAGCTGCCCATGGCGCAGCGGTATTTTCTGTATTGAGGCCTCATGACCGATATTCCCATTGCACAAACGCTCCATCCCGCATGCACATCAGACAATGCGATAGCGGACTGCGCGTTGACCTACGACGCCCGATTTTTCCGGCGAAAGAAACTGACAACGACCGAAGGCTGGTCCTTTGTCGCGGACTTCGAACAGACCGTATCCCTGAACGATGGCGACGTGCTGGAACTGGGCGATGGACGTCTGGTCAAAGTGACGGCGGCACCCGAAAACCTCTTGGCCGTTTCCGGGCAAGACCTGCCCCGCCTCGCCTGGCACATCGGCAATCGCCACACGCCTTGTCAGATCGAGGCGACCCGCCTTTTGATCCAGGATGATCCCGTCATCGCTCATATGCTGAGCCACCTCGGTGCCACAGTGACCCAAGTCACCGAACCCTTCACTCCGGAAGGCGGCGCCTATGGTCACGGGCGCACCCATGCGCATGATCACGGACACTCGGCCCATGCCCACGCCCATTGATGCGCACTTACTGACGCTGACCCAATGGCTGTCGCCCGCGTTTCCAGTGGGGGCCTTCGCCTATTCGCACGGACTTGAAACAGCGATCAACGAGGGTTGGATTGCCGCCGACGCGACCAGTTTGGAAGACTGGCTGAGAGATTGCCTGAGTGATGGCTCAGGCCGCGCTGATGCGATCTGGATGCGGCTGGCTTATGCTGCCGACGACCCATTGGAGATGGACGCGAAAGCACGTTCCTTTGCTATCGCCGAAGAGCGTCTGCGCGAAGCTGAAAGGCAGGGCGCTGCCTTTGTTGCGACGGTTAATGCTGTCTGGGGTTTGGCGCTGCCTGACATGCTGTTGCCCGTTGCCGTCGGTCGCGCCGCTAGATTGGCAGAGCTGGATATCGATACGACTGCCGTTCTCTATCTGCAGGCCTTTGTCGCAAACCTGACCTCCTCGGCCATCCGCCTGAGCCCCATCGGGCAGACGGCCGGTCAACGGGTGATCCTGAACTTGCAGCCCTTTTGCCTTCAGGTCGCCGAAGACACGAGAAATGCGGACACCACGGACGTTTTTGGCAACGCCTTTTTCTCAGACATCTCCGCGATGGCCCACGAAACTCTTGAACCGAGGCTCTTCCAATCATGACACAACTCAACGGCCCCTTGCGCATCGGTATCGGCGGCCCGGTCGGTGCAGGAAAGACGACCCTGACCGCGAGGCTTGCCGAACTTTTGAAAGACGATTACTCGATAGGCGTCATCACCAACGACATCTACACACAAGAAGACGCCGAAGCTCTGATGCGCATGCAAATCCTGCCTTCGGATCGCGTGATTGGAGTGGAAACCGGCGGCTGTCCTCATACGGCGATTCGCGAAGACGCGTCGATCAACCTGGCTGCCGTGGCCGAGATGCGGCTGCGTCACCCCGACGTAGAGGTCGTCCTGATCGAATCCGGTGGCGACAACCTATCGGCCACCTTCAGCCCGGAGTTGGCGGACCTGACAATCTATGTGATCGACGTGGCCGCAGGCGAGGAAATCCCACGCAAGGGTGGCCCAGCAATCACCAGGTCAGACATCTTAGTCATCAATAAAACCGACCTTGCCCCTCATGTGGGGGCATCTTTGGACGTCATGCGCCGAGACGCCGCGAGAATGCGGGGCGATCTGCCGGTGGTATTTGCCTGCCTGAAAGCCGGCCACGGTTCGGACGAGGTCGTGTCGCACCTTAGATCTCTTTCGGGCATTTGATGAGAGCCTAGCCGGCAAGAACGGTGCTTGGTCCACTTTGCGGGACTTTGAGAGTTTTCGAGTATGTGCTAACGCAACGTTTCGGGACGTTTGCTTCTCCCCCCACTCAAATGAACAAGCGAAATCCCCTGACTTCACCAACGATTTCTGCGGCTTGGGAGGAGGGCGATGACCAGTTTGGATGCAAAACGGCTTTAGCAACGCCCTGATCGATGCACAGCCGAGCATTGTGCTTTGCTGCAAGATGCCTCATGCGGCGGTTCTCTCGCAGGCACATCAATTCAATTGAACTGATGCCCCACTTCCGCGCGATTGCGATAATGCGCTCGAACAGCGCATCACCAATTCCGATGTTTTGCCAATCAGGTTCGACAGAAAAGGCGGCTTCCGTCTTTGTAGATCCGGTCTGGTCGTCACCGCGGAGTTCGGCGACGCCCCTCCGACGCCCTTTTGCAAACGCGCCACAGAGAATGCTGTCATAATGAGGAATGCTCTGAACGTAGGTCGTCAGACTCTCGTCGCTGACAGTCCACCAGAACCGCGCGCGCCGAGCTTCGGCGTCGAGCCGTCGAAAGTGCTCGCAGATCTCGTTTTGCTCGGCTGGATAGAGTCGGCGAATGGCAAAGTTTTGATGATGTCTGAGATGGACAATCGCCTTGTCGCTCCGATTGCAGACGTGGGTTGGGCCAGCACCTTCGGGAGGAGGTGAAGGTGCTGGCCCAAAAGCATTGGCGGTCCCTGTTGATATTTTTCGTCGCCGCTGCTTTTGCTGGCTTACTCTGGGAGGAGCGAGGACCAGCAATTCTTGTTCAAGTTCGCAAGCAATCCTCGGATTGGGGCCCGCCGCATTGGTCTTGGTTTTTTCCGTCTGTTTCCTGCGCCATGAGCCGTTCCGCGTACTGCAGAATCTCGGAGCGCGTGATGCCGATCGCGGCCAATTGCTGATCGCTCATGTTCGCCAAAACCGACTTCGTCCGGGCTGCATGTATTGCCTTCAGAACGGATTTCGCCATTGCTGTGGATCTTGCCGCAAATCTGTAAATCGCGTTGGACAACGTGCCCAAGTTGGCTTTGTCAGGTCGGATCGTCGCGGTTGAGTGGACACTAAACGCCATAAGCCGCCTCCAGCGCCAGTTTTTGGATGCCGTTGCGGGGAATTCTCAGATCTGCCAGATCGCGGTCGGTGAGCATCGAAAGCTCGTGGTAGGTGTCGCGATAGATCTTCCGTTTGGCCTGCGCGTCGCGAATACCGTCCCAATTTTGATGAATTATTAAGCGGCTGACGTCCAGAACGGCGTCCAGCCAACTGCTTGAGCGTGTGATTGCCATGTTCGCGCCTCGTCTATTGCTGCGGTGCGGTATTTGTGCCGCACTGCAGAGATAGGAGTGTTTGGTGGCGCTCACAATTTCCGAAATTGGCATAGGCCCTGTGCCAATGTGGAACAGGCAGGTGGTGAGACATGGATATTTCAGCGCAAATGTTGATTTTTGCGACTGTGGTCGAGCGTGGGAGCATCTCGGCCGCCGCGCGATCCATGGGGCAGACCCCTTCGGCGGTCAGCAAGCAGATTGGTTTGCTTGAGGATCATGTTCATTGTCGCTTGCTAAACCGGACCCGGACGGGTGTGTCGCCGACCGAGGAAGGCCATGAACTCTATCAGAAATGCAAGGCGATGGCCGAAAAGTTCAAAGAGGCCGAAGCGCTTATCCTGAACATGGATGGCACACCGCGCGGCAAGCTGAAAATCGCCTCGACCGTCGCGTTTGGAAAGTCGCAGCTGATTCCCGCCTTGCCGGACCTCATGGCGCAAAACCCAGACATCCAGATTTCGCTGGATTTGACGGATCGTGAAATCGATCTGCAAAGCGAAGGGTTCGACGTTGCCATCTGCTTTGCTGAACAGCGCAAGGATCCCGACATCGTTGTTCGCCGCATCATGCAAAGCCGCCGGGTGCTTTGTGCCGCGCCTGCCTATCTGAAGCGCCGAGAAACGCCGAAGTGTTTCGCAGATCTGGCCGATCACGATTGCCTTCGGATCGCGGGCAGCAGCAGTCGCAATACGTGGCACGACGGTGACGACAGCTTTGACGCACAAGGGACTTTCGAGGGCAACAGCACCGACGTGATCTTTCGCGCCGCACTTGCTGGCATCGGGATCGCCCGATTGCCCTGCTACATGGCGAACCCGCGGTTCTTCTCGGGCGAGTTGGTGCACGTCATTCCCGAATATTCCCCGGCCAGCACGGACATCGTCGTGATGTTTGCCGATCGGCGCAATCTGGCCCCGAAGACACGGGCGTTCGTTGACTTCCTGGTGCGTGAATTCAGCGATGCCCATGATAAAAATCGCGACCAGATCGCAAATACCGGAACCTGACATATCAAGAAGGCCTTTGGCGTGACTCAAACCACAACCGACATAGGACGGGAGCTTTCCGAACGGCTGAACCCTGGAATGGAAAATGCTCTGAACGAAAGATACGGACACCTATTGCCCGATATGGCCGAGGGCTTGGTGGGTTTTGCCTACGGCCTGCAATTTGCCCGCCCGGAATTGCCTCTGCGTGACAGATACTTGGCGACCGTCGCTGCTCTCACAGCGCTTGGCGGTCAAACGCGGCCGCAGTTGAAGGTGAACATTGCCGGAGGACGCAAGGCGGATCTCACTCAGAAAGAGATCGCCGAAGTGTTCGAAGCCGAAGGCCGCAATGACTGACTTGAGCTTCGAAAGGAAATTTGCTGCGAGGTCACGCCTAGCCGCAAGATAGCATCAACGCGCTGGTCGTGTCCGAAGCGCGAAAAGGACGCCGGGTTGTGCGCCTGAAATCCGGGGACTCGGGAATATTTGGACGCGCGACTGAGGAGATCAAAACGGCGCGGGCCGCTGGTATTCCCGTCAAAATGGTGCCGGGTGTCACCGCCGCTTGCGCCGCTGGTGCTGGATTGACGCGCAGCCTGACCGAACGGGCCGTTGCCAATACCCTTGTTCTGGCGACCGGTACCGGGGCCGCCGATGATCCGACCCCAGACAGCACGCGATTGTCAGGGCCAGGCATGACAACCGCACTTTACATGTCCGTGCGCTAGGCCGGTCGGATGTTCGCGTAATGGATTGCGGAAGGCTTGCCGCGCGACACGCCAGTCGATATCTGCGTTGTTGTATCCAAGCCAAGCCAGAGACACCTGACGGCAACTGCAGCTTCTGTCGCGCCAGTTATCGAGGACAACGGCATCTCCGGCTGCGCAATCCTGTTGGTGACCTGGCCCCAAGGTGTTGCCAAAGATGCCGCGATGCCAAAGTCTGTCTCAAGGCTAAGAGCTCCGAACGAGGGTTCGGCGGCCTAAGCACAAATCACTGGGCATTGAGATTGAGCAAACGCGTTAACACCGCCGACATTGAAACGTCCGGTCCGGCGACTTCGCCTGCAAGGCAGCGGCGAGCGTGCCGCAGTTGCAAACCGATGCTGCACCAGCAATAGCTGCAGGTGCACAAGGCGGCTTTGTCCGCAAGGCGGACATTCAGCGGAATTAACCGAACGTCTGCTTCGAGCCCATTCTGTAAATTCGGCTTTCCTGCTGCGTGCGCTCGCAGCGTGGAAAATGCTGCATCAGCGTAAGATTAGGTGCTGCCGCGCAGTGGGAAAACCAGCCATTCGTGCAGAGCGCAGCAAGGATCAAAGGTCGAATTCACAGATTGCGGACAAAGTGTGAATTCGCTGCGTTTGCACCAAGGTCTGCAATCTCGAGTAACCGGCCGCACGTGTGCGGCCGATCTTTCGATTTTACCGATCTGTGAGGAGATTTTCAGGTTGGTTCCGCTTCACCGGGGGGTGGAACGTTCAGCCGGTTTCACCAAATCCTTTCGGTACTGGCAAATCAGGCAAGGTTGCCGCTCGTTTTTGCAGGGCCCGCCCGATAACTACACGGCTGATTTCGGTTGTCCCGTCCACAATCCGCAGCATTTGTGCGAGGCGGGACAAACGATCCAGACCATAAGGCTGCAGCAGACCCATACCGCCCAACACTTGCGTACAGGTGTTCGCAACCTTCACTGCGGCATCTGGCACAAACCGTTTGGCATGAGCGGCCATCAGAGGGCCTTCGGGTGTGCCAAGGGATTCTGCCGCCTTTCGATAAAGCAGCTTGGAGGCTTCAAGATCGGTCGCAACCTCACCCAGCATCCACTGGATTCCGTCCAGATCGAGGTTCTTGCCGCCAAACATCTTGCGGTTCTTGGAATAGGACAGAGCCGTATCCAATGCGGCTTGCATCAATCCACAGCATCCTGACGCAATCGACACACGGGCGATATCGATCGCCATGAGCGAGCCTTGCAAGCCCTGACCGATCGGCAGGATGATGTTGTCTTCGCTCACCACCACCTTGTCCATGTACATCTCGGCCAGAGGCAAGAAGCTGTAGGACGGGGTATCATAGAGCGGTCCAAAGCTGAGGCCCGGCGCGTCGGCGGGAATGGCGATCATCGCCATATCCTTGTGGCCGGGTGCGTCACTGGTTTTGACCACGGTGAAATAGACATCAGCCTCACCGGCCAAGCTGACCCATGCCTTCGCACCGCTGATCGTCCAAGTGCCGTCATCATTGATCTGGGCGCGCGAATACATGTTTGTGGCATCCGAGCCGGATTGCGGTTCAGTCAGTGCAAAGTTCGCCAGTTTGCGCCCCGAAGTCAGATCCCGCGCCCATTTTTCCTTGAACGCATCCGTGCCATAACCGCAGCCCGCGAAGGTGCAGATGTTATGCATCGACAGGGCAAAGGCATAGGCACCATCGCCCAACCCCAGTTGTTCATAGACCTGAATGCCCTCTGCCAGTGGCAAGCCCTGACCACCAAACTCCTCGGGGGCGTAGAGCCCCGTCAGGCCAGCGGCCCCGGCCTTGTCAGACGCATCACGGGGCCACTTCTTTGCGGCGTTCCAGGCGTCCACATTGGGCAGGATGACCTGCTCGGCGTGGTCGCGTGCGGCTTGGAGTATGGTGGCGAGTTTGTCTGACATTGGTCGGTCCTTTCAGGGGCGATCATTCTCATATGACGCCATAACCCCGCAGCCACGGATGGCCGGATTGATGGGCTGTAAAGGCGAAAATTTAGATAAGAATGCTTTGTTGCAACAAGATTTAGCGATCGGGCTTGCTAAGCTCTATCTCTTGCGCTGACAGATCATTGTCCAAAAGTGACAAAAACGGCGCCTTACGTTTTTTCCTGCGGTAGGAGCTTGGCCTGCTGCCGGTCCAACGCTGAAAGGCCCGATGAAAGTTGGCAGCCGAGGAAAAGCCCACATCCTGCGCAATTGCCTCAACGCTTTTGCGCCCCGCCTGCAGGTCGCGGATCGCGGTGTCGCGGCGCAGGGCGTCTTTTATGGCCTGAAACGACGTGCCATCCGCCTGCAACCTGCGGATCAGGGTGCGCGGGGTCATGTGCATTGCGGATGCTGTCTGGGTCAGGGTGGCCGCGTCCCATCCCGCTTGGCCCAGATAGGTGCGCACGCGCAGCGATTGGGTGTGTTCACGCGACGAGGTGAAAATCCAGTCCCGCGGCGCGTTTTGCAAAAACCGGTCAAGGTCAGCGGTGCTGCGCGTCTGCACGGGACCCAGTGCATTCGGATCGAACGAGATTGCGGTGGCGGGCTGGCCAAACCGCAGCGATGCAGGAAAGATGATCGCGTAATCCTGATCAAAGTCCGGGCGATCAAACGCGAAATCAACGGCTTTAACCGGAACCTCATGCCCTGCCAGCCAAGACATGAGCCCGTGGGCAAGTTTGAGGATCAGCATGTGGCCAAACCGTTGCACAGGCGCATCTGTTTGCGGGTTCAGGCTCAGTGTGAGGGCGCTGTCAGTGTCATCCAGATCAAACTGATAGTCATCCAGCAGCAAATTCCAGAAGGTCGAAAACCGGTAAAGTGCAGATGGCAAGGATGTGGCTTCGCGCACTGTCGTCAGAAGGTGTTGCAGGGCACGCGGTCGCACGGGCCTGCTCCAAAGCCCCATCATCTCATCGCCGGTCTCAACTGCAGCAAGTTGATAGAGGCAAACGATCTGATCCAGCGTGACGCGACCATTCGGCGAGCGCGTATCCGCGTTCAGACCGGACCGGCTCAGCAGCGAAGCCATCTGCGCCTCTGGGCACAGGGCACGCAGCGCCGCCAGCCAGTCATCGACAAACTGGCTGGAAACCGTGGAAAGGATCGTTGGCGCGACATTGGTCATAACGCCTCAGGAGGTATCACCAATTCCGGTCGACATGAAACGCAGGCTTGCAGATGGCGACCCTCGCAGATGACAGAATGTCAATGTCTCAACCAGATAACGCTCTGCTTGAACTAATTTCAGTGGGGTCAGGCGACTTCGAACAGTGCTGCGGCGCCCATGCCTCCGCCGACACACATGGAGGTCACCACGTATTTCACGCCACGACGCCTCCCCTCAATCAGAGCATGCCCGACTTGTCTCGCACCTGTCATGCCGTAGGGGTGGCCAATCGATATTGCACCGCCGTTCACGTTGTAGATTTCGGGATCGATCCCAAGATGGTCACGGCAATACAGAACCTGGCAGGCAAAGGCTTCGTTAAGCTCCCAAAGGCCGATGTCTTCGATGCGAAGACCTGCATTCTTCAGCAGCTTTGGAATTGCAAAGATCGGGCCGACCCCCATCTCTTCCGGTGCGTTTCCTGCAACAGCCATGCCGCGATAGATACCTAGCGGTGTGAGGCCCTGCTGCTCAGCCACTTTGCCTTCCATGAGCACACAAGCCGAGGCCCCGTCAGAGAGTTGGCTTGCGTTTCCGGCAGTAATCACGCCTCCTTCGACAACTGGGTTCAATGCCCCGAGAGTTTCGGCCGTCGTGCCCGGCCGGTTGCCTTCGTCTTTTGACAAGGTCACCTCGTCCAGGGTTTCCTCTCCGGTTTCGCGGTTTTTGACCCGCTTTATCGCAGTGATCGGAACGATCTCGTCATCAAAGGCGCCAGCGGCCTGAGCCCGGGCCGTCCGACCTTGGGAAAGTGCAGCGTATTCATCCTGGGCGTCACGACTGATCCCATATACCTGCGCCACATTTTCCGCCGTCATCAGCATCGGCATATAGGCATGTTCAGATTGGGCGATAACGTTTGGATCTTTCTCATCGCCCGCCCATTTCAGATAGGCATTCTGCAGGGCGGAAATATTCTCCTGCCCGCCAGCGACGGCAACGTTCTGACCATCCACGATGATCTGCTTTGCAGCCGTCGCAATGGCCATCAACCCGGAGGAGCATTGCCTGTCGATCGTCTGTCCTGCCACCGTATTGGGAAAGCCCGCAGCCAGCGCCGACAAACGAGCGACATTCATGCCTGCTGTTCCCGCAGTCAGGACCGATCCGATGACAACATCTTCGATCAAACCGGGGTCCACGCCTGCACGTTCAACCGCGTGCTGCATGGCGTGCCCCATCATGGTAGGGGACTTGATGTTGTTCAGCGCACCTTTGAAGGCAACCCCAATGGGGGTTCGTGCGGTTGAGACGATAACGGCTTCTCTCATGATTTTTCCTTTTTGGCATCAAAATGTGCGTCAAGTGTCACGCCCGAGGTTGCAAGTTGTTCCAGCAAAGGCGCAGGCGTGAACCACATCTCACCATAGGCACCTAGCGACTGCCGATAGTGGGTCATGCGTTCCATAATCTGACTTAATCCAATCTCGCCAGCATAGTGCATTGGGCCGCCGCGCCAGTTTGGGAAGCCATAGCCATTGACCCAGATCAGGTCGCAATCACCCGGGCGCGTTGCAATTCCCTCTTCAAGGATCAAGAAGCCCTCGTTGATCAGGGGGAACAGACAACGCTCAAGGATTTCCTGATCGTCGATGTCCCTGCGCTTCACGCCATGCAGGTCCGCCAGCTCGGAACTGATTTGAACCATCTCTGGGTCTTCGACCCGTGTCCGCCCCTCGTAGACATAGCTTCCTCGCCCGGTTTTCTGACCCAGTCGGCCTAGTTCAAACAACCTGTCCTGCACAGCCTGGTATGTCGGGTCATGCGCGATTTCACTACGCCGTTCCTGACGCACGCGTGCGCCCACATCGACTCCGGCCAGATCTGCCATCGCATGAATACCCATGGCCATGCCGAAGCCTTCAAGGACGTCATCCACCTGTTTCGGCGTCGCCCCCTCTAGAAGCAGACGGGATCCTTCGCGGAAGTATGGTTCCAGCATCCGGTTTCCAACAAAGCCGTAGCACACGCCAACCGTGACAGGGAGCTTTCGGATCTTCTTTGCGACCGTGATTGCCGTTGCAATGACATCGGGAGCGGTCTTGGCGCCCCGCACCACCTCTAGCAAGCGCATGACGTTCGCCGGGCTAAAGAAATGGAGACCAATCACATCCTCCGGGCGGGACGTGACCGTGGCTATTTCATCAAGATCCAACGTCGATGTGTTTGAAGCCAGTATTGCGCCAGGTTTGGCGTGTAGGTCTAACGCTTCGAAAATCTGGCGTTTGACATTCATGCTTTCAAACGCCGCTTCAATGATCAGGTCAGCCTTCGCAAGGCCTGCATAGCTGAGCGTCCCGGTGGCGTTGGCGGAGATTGCCTCTGCCCGATCGGCACTGAGCCGCCCTTTTTGAGCCGCACGCTGGAAATGCTCCCGGACCTTTTCCAGCCCCTGTTCCAGCGCAGTTTGTGTGGTTTCCAGAAGCGTGACCGGATATCCCGCCTGCAGAAAGGCGATGGCAATGCCGCGCCCCATCGTTCCGGCACCGATCACGGCGACCGATGAAATGCTACGTGGTTGGTCAGCACGGGTAACGCCGGGAACCTTGGTGCATTCACGCTCTGCGAAGAACAGATGCCGCCCCGCGCGCGATTGAGGTGTGTCGAGCAGTTCAGCGAAACCTGCCTTCTCTTGTGCCAACCCCTCGGCCAGCGGCAATTCGCACGCGGCCTCGATGGATACCAAGCAGCGTTCAGGGGCGACAAGGTTTTTGGACGTGTGCGCTATCTGGTCTCGGAAACCCGTCAGATATCCCTTCGGATCAGGGTGTGTGACGGTCATATCCATGCAACCGCGTTTCGGATCGCCCTCATGGCTGACACGGGTGGCGAAACCCAAAACATGCGCGCGAAAATCCTGGTCGTTCTCAAATAGTGCGTCGACCAGCCCACAAGACAGGGCATATTCGCCTTTCACGGGATCACCCGAGAGGATCATTTGCGTTGCCGCTTCCAGCCCGGCAATCCGGGGTAGTCGCTGGGTGCCTCCGGCACCAGGCAGCAGCCCCAGTTTGATCTCAGGTAGGCCCATCACGGCATCCGGCGTGGCGACACGGTAATCACAGGCAAGCGCGATCTCCAGCGCACCACCCATCGCGGGACCTGCTATCGCGACGATAATGGGTTTCTTGCTGGTTTCAATCGTTTCACACAGGTCTGGCAAGTCCGGCTTGTCCCAAACTGCCCCGGTACGGAACTCGACGATGTCAGCGCCGCCGCAAAAGAGCGGCAGAGCCGAACATAGAACGATGGCTTTGACCTGTTCATCGGCGTCCAACTCGTGGATGGCCGAGGAAAGCGCCAGTCGCATCTTGAGACCAAGAGCGTTCACTGGCGGGGCATTCAGCTCAATGAAAGCGACACCCTCGGTATGTTTAATGGAAATCATGTTTGGAAACCTCAATTGGACTGTTTGGCAAGATCTTGTTCGATCTCTGCCCAATCGTCGAAGTGGATTACATTGCAGGGTGAATTCACGTTCTCGAGCCAGACAAAGACGGAGATGAATGGCTGGTCATAGACCCGGGTGGCGTGGGGATCGCCCGCCGCGTTCCAGATAAGTGATCCAGCCGGATAATCCTGCCAGTCACGGGTGCCAAACCGCCAACCAGATTTCTCGGAAAGGTTCAGGTACAGTTCTGGCGCGTCGTGGTTGTGGTCGCGATACAGCGTCCTTGGTCCCAGCATGAAAATGCCAAGGTTGAAATCGAGATGGTGATATCCACATGCATCCGGCCCGATCAGCAGAGTATGCAGGTTGCACCTTGTGTATCCCTCTCCCAAATCGGCACCGGGGGGATAGAATTGGGCGTTGTCTTCGCGCCAGATCAGATCATCCTTGGCCGCTTTCAGACAGCCTGCGATTTCCTGCAATTCCGGGGCTGCAATCCCGGCGACAGCGTTCTTCAGAACCTCATCATGCCGGGTTCCATGGGGAGGTAAGTCAATGAGCTTCTCATCGGACAGATCCATGGCTGCCAGCTTGTCCAACGTCAGATCAACGCCGCGCGTGGCAGCTCTGTGAGCCTGCAGATAGGTGACAATCGATTGAATAAGCGCCTGAATACGACGTTGTTTGTCTGTCATGATTTTAGGTCCGAGCGCGTTGAAATATCTTGCCGCACGAGTTTCTTGTCGAGCTTGCCGACGCTGGTTTTAGGTAGGCGGTCGACAAAGATTAATTCGTCTGGAACTGCCCATTTTGAGATCTCGCCTGCGTCAACCCACGACTGGATTTCTTCCATGACTCTCAAGCGCACAAGATCCGGGTCGGCATCCTTTGCGGCTTGAGCGACCAACACTGGCCTTTCGCCCCATTTCGCGTGCGGCAGCCCGATTGCTGCGACGTCCTCAACGCCGCTGCAAGACGATGCTATGTTTTCCAGTGCCAGTGAGGATATCCATTCGCCGCCGGTCTTAATCACATCCTTGAGGCGGTCAGTAATCTGCAACGATCCATTCTCGCGGATATACCCAACATCCCCGGTATGCAGATACCCACCGTCCCAAAGCTCATCCGAGGCTTGCGCATTATCCAGATAGCCTTGTGTCAACCAGGGAGCCCGAGCAACAACTTCGCCGGTTGTTTCGCCGTCATGTGGGACGTCCTGCATATCCGATGTCACAACACGAAGGTCGACAAGAGGGCCGGGAAAGCCGGTTTGCGCCTGCATCTCGGGGTCATTGCTGGACAAATCGGCCACCGTCAGAAACGGACAGGTTTCGGACATCCCATAGGCCGCATGTAAGGATATGCCTGCCGCCGCGGCGCGGTCCTGCAGGCCTCGCGGCAAAGCGGCCCCGCCAATGATCACTTTCCATCTGTCCAGGTCAATTTGTGGGCAGCCCGGATGGTCGAGCACCATTGACAGAACCGTGGGCACGCAGTGTGAAAAGGTGACGTTTTCGTCTGCAATCAATCGCAAGATTGTGTCAGGGTCATATCGACCGGGATAGACCTGACGCAGCCCCAGCATCGTTGCGGCATATGGAAATCCCCAGCCGTGGACGTGAAACAAGGGCGTCAGCGGCATGTAGACGTCGCCGCGATGAAATCCGGCATTCCCGGGCCATGCGCCGAAACCTGCGATCAAGCTCAATGTGTGAAGGACCAACTGCCGATGTGAATAGCTCACCCCCTTGGGATTGCCGGTGGTCCCGGTTGTATAAAACAAGGTTGCCGTTTGGTTTTCATCGAAGTCCGGGAAGTCAAAGCTGCCTGGGGCTTTGCCTATCCACTCTTCATATCCTTCTCCGTCTCCAATCGGCACGATGGTGATGTCCCGATCAAAGCCCGATTTGATACCCTCAATGAGCGGCATGAAATCGCGGTGCACGATGATCAGATCCGGTTGTCCATGGTTGATCGTATAAAGAACCTGAGCAGGAGACAGACGCACGTTGATCGTGAAAAGGGACCCGCCCATCATCGGGATCGCGAAAAAACACTCAAGATAACGGTGCGTATCCCAATCCATGACACCAACGCGCATACCCTCATGTATCCCGCTCGCCTTTAAAGAATTGGCAAGTTGGCGCACGCGTTTGCCCAAGTCCGCATAGCTCAACCGCATTTCGGTGCCGCTGACGATCTCTTGGCTGGCTGACGCGAGCTGGGATCCGGCCAGCAAGTGTTTAATCAGCAACGGATAGCCATATGCATTTGGCGAGGGTGAAAGTGGTGGCATGAAGGTGGAATCCCATAACATCTCTATCTGCTAATCTGGCATTTCTCACCCCGTGGAAGAATTGAAAGAAATTTCCTTTCATCAAGAAATTCTAACCGATCACATCGCACCGCGAATTGCGTGCTACCCCCTGACAGGTTATGAAAAAGAGTATCAATACCCTGCTATGTTCGCGCCCGTCGTCGGATAACTCTGCTTGAGGGTAAGCAGAATTGATTTCATCGAGGAGATGCAGCAATGACCACTCACATGCCCACGCTGGTTTCACTGCGCGCTTTTGAGGCGGTGGCGCGTCACAAGAGTTTCCGAAAGGCCGCTGACGAGATTTGTGTGACGCATGCGGCAGTCAGCCACCAGGTCAAAGCATTAGAAACAACAATCGGTGTTAAACTACTGGAACGCACAAGCCGTTCGGTCGAGCTAACACCGGCTGGCGAGCAATATTACCCGCCGATACGCGAACACATTCAGGGAATCATCAAAGCCACTCGGCGCATCCAGACACCTGAGGAACCGGACGTGTTGCTCGTTCAGTCCTACGCAAGTTTCAATACAATGTGGTTACAGCCCAGATTGGCAGACTTTCTTCAGGATAATCCGGACACACGCGTGCGCATCGTCTCTACTTTTGAAGACGGTGATTATGACATGCACCGGTTCGATGTGGGCGTGTTCAACGCGCCACCATTTGACAAACGGTTTGACTATAGCCCCTTGTTCGAAACGGATATCTACCCGGTATGTGCTCCGGAGGCCTTGAAAACCGCAAGCGGTGGAATGCCGCTGGAAGAGCTAAGAAATTTCCTGTTGCTGAGTGTCCCAAACACATGGAATGAGCCGGATGACTGGGACTGCTGGTTGGATGCGGCGGGCTTAGATCGCGAAACGATGAAATTTGGCTCTGTTTTCGACAATTACCCGCTGGTCCGTGAAGCTGTTCTAAAAAATCACGGTATCAGCGTCGCAAGAGCACCGTTTTGCACGCGTGACCTTGAAAGGGAGCGCCTGGTCAAACCGTTTGATATTTCGGTGCCCGAGCCAGGCAGCTGGTATCTGGCGACGCAAAAAGAACGTGCACCCAACCCAAAGCTCGATACGTTTGTTGACTGGCTGTTCGAACAGATCGAAGCCGACCCAACCATGCGGCTATTTCGGGCCTGATCTGATGAATTCCAGCTTTGTCGTCAGCGCGCGTCAGGACTGACGTGCGCCTGCTTCGGATGCGACGCGAGGGACGAGTGCGCGAACCAGTTCAGTCATATCCAGTGAGCCGACTGTCTTCTCCCCATCCTTGACAACATAGGCGTGTGACGTATCCCCGCCGGACCGCGCGATCATGCTTTCGAGCGTGTCGTTCACGTCCACTTCGCCATGGGCATCTTCTGGCACTTGGCCACCGTCCAGCGGGGTCATGATCGAGCGGACCCGCAGAACCCGTGCTCGGTTGATGTCGCTCACGAAGTCTTCGATGTAAGGATCGTTGGGGTTCAACAGAATATGCTGCGGCTCGCCCTGCTGCACGACAAAGCCGTCTTTAAGGATCACAAGGTGATCGGCCAGCTTCAACGCCTCATCTAGATCGTGAGTGATGAAGATGATGGTCTTGTGCAGCTCTTTTTGCAGCTCGAGCAGCAGGTCCTGCATGTCTGTTCGGATCAGTGGGTCAAGAGCCGAGAAAGCCTCGTCCATCAGCATGATCGGTGTGTTCGCGGTCAGCGCCCGGGCAATGCCCACACGCTGTTGCATCCCACCGGACAATTGCGCTGGATAATGGTTCTCGAACCCGCTCAGACCCACGCGATCCAGCCACTTGGCGGCTTCACGGTCGCAAGTCGCCTCGTCCTCGCCGCGCACCGAGAGCGGCATGCCTGCGTTCTTCAGCACGGTTTTGTGCGGCAAAAGCGCGAACTTCTGGAACACCATCGACATCTTTTCCTGTCGAGCATGGCGCAACCCGTCCTCGGACAGTTGCATCACGTCCTCACCCTGCACGATGATCTCGCCCGCAGTGGGTTCGATCAACCGGTTCAGGTGGCGGATCAGAGTAGATTTCCCAGAGCCGGACAGGCCCATGACCACTGTGATTTCCCCCGCCTGCATATCGACGTTGATGTTGTTGAGCCCCAACACGTGCCCGTGCTGCGCCAGCAATTCTTCCTTGCCCATGCCTCCTTTGGCATGCTGCAACACGTCCTTGTCGCGGGCGCCAAAGATTTTATAGAGCCCGGACAGGCGGACCATTGGTTGTGTCATTGAACCGGCTCCTTAATGTTTGACTTGGGTCTTATCGACCCGTGTGAGAGCTGCCTTGGATACGCGGTCAAGGATCACGGCCAGCAGAACAATGCCGATGCCCGCGACGATGCCCACACCCAGTTCAAGGTTTCGGATACCGCGCAACACGTTCACGCCAAGGCCAGGGGCCGAAACAAGAGAGGCGATCACGACCATGGCAAGGCTCATCATGATGGTCTGGTTGATTCCGGCCATGATATTGGGCAGCGCTAAAGGGAGTTGCACCCGCATCAGTTTCTGGCGGTCCTTCATGCCAAAGGCATTGGCCGCCTCGATCACATCCCTGTCGACAAGCCGGATGCCAAGGTCGGTCAAACGGATCACCGGCACAATCGCGTAAAGGATGATCGCAATCCCGTACAGTTTGGATTCCGTGACCGAGAACAAGAAAATCAGAGGGATCAGGTACACGAATGTCGGCAGGGTCTGCAGCAGGTCGAGCAACGGAACGACGCCTTTTTGCAATCGGTCGGATTTCGACATGGCAATTCCAATGGGCACACCGAACAGCACCGAAATCGTCGTACACACAAAGACGATCGACAGGGTTTGCATCGCCACATCGTAGTGGTCTACGAGGGCCAGCATCATAATCGAGGCGGCCACGAAGATCGTCACAGGGCGCGAACGTGACGCGTACCAGGAAATCGCCACCAGAAGCGGTACCATGATGAACCATGGCGTCGCTTCAAACAGCCAAAGTGCGCCATCCAATATCCAGCTCAATGGCTGCGTGATCGGGTCCAGAACGGTTTTCAGGACCGGTTTGGCTGCCAGAAACCCTTCTTCGATCCCGTTGGTTACATCGCGCGACTGCCATATGCGGTTGCAGCTTTCGTGCAGATTATCAAACGAGGGAATTGGAATGAGCGGCTCAGAGGCCTCTTCTCCTCCTGCTTGCGCCGCAAGATCAGCCAGCGAAAGAGGCGCTTTGTCATCGGACGTGCCACACCATTCGCTCAAACCCAATGCGCTGAATAA
The DNA here is from genome assembly GCF_059609905.1 of Ruegeria sp. YTSA226. NCBI lineage: Bacteria > Pseudomonadati > Pseudomonadota > Alphaproteobacteria > Rhodobacterales > Roseobacteraceae > Ruegeria > Ruegeria sp. YTSA226. The sequence continues at coordinate 372,948 of NZ_JBXWMQ010000004.1, read as the reverse complement.
CTTGTCATAGAAGGCCATTTTTCCCACTTTCCGATCTACTTCAGTGCGTTAGGGGCATCGCTGAGGATGCCCCTGTCCATGCAGTTTACTGCAGCAAGGCGGAAAGTTTGTCGCGCGCAGCATCGTTAAGCCACGCCCCCCAGACATCCTTGTAGGTTGTTAGGAAATGCACCGCGCCTTCATCGTAGGAGGCATTGTTGTCTTCAACCCATGCCAGCGTTTCGCCCATCTGAGCGTTGGTGAAGGATAGATTTGTCATCAGGTCAGACACTGCTGCGTTTTCGGCCATGAATTCTTTCGACAGAACTGTAACGACTTCACTGCGGGGGAAGGCGCTCATTTCTGGCGTCGCGCATTCCGCTGTGATGTTGCAGGCGTGCTTTTCAGGGTCATGGGGGCCCATATCGACCAGGGTCATCGGGTATTTGCCCAGTACCGATGTTGGTGCCCAATAAAAGCCGAACCATGGCTCTTTGTTTTCGTAGGCGGCAGCGATCGAAGCCGCAAGGGTTTCGCCTGATCCATGCACGAAGTTTTCAATGCCTGCATCAATCAGCCCGCCTGCCTTCATCAGGTTGGTGCTGACATTTAGACAGGTCCATCCCTCGGGGCAGTTGTGAAAGCGATTTCCGACGAGTTCGGGGTTGGCTGCGATGCCTTCAATTGTTGCCAGTTCCGGATGCTCTTCCACAAGGTAGTTCGGAACAAAGAACCCTTCGACACCGCCATCTGACAAAACTTCGGTCACAGGAATGATCGCACCTGAAGCAACCAGCCCTTGGTAAGCCGGCGCGCCGTTTGTCCAGATTTCAGTCAGAATATCGGGCTCTCCGGTCTCGGATACGGATGCCAGCGCAGGGTTGCTCGAGAGCGGAACCGTGGTCACTTCGCAACCATAGCCTTGCTCCATCAGAAACTTCGAGACCGCGGTCACAATTTGCGCTGACCCCCAATCGGCCTGCATCAGTGATACTTCACCGCATTCGTTTGCCTGGGCCGCCGAAGCGGTGATTGCCGCAGCAAATACGCACCCGAGACCCGCTGAAATCTTGAACATTTCTTTCCTCCTTGTCATCGGCGAAACAGGGGCAGAGAAACGCTCCAAGCCAAAATTCGCCTTGTTTGTAGTGATGATTTGTACCGACAGGCCTAATGGCAAAAAACTGAAAAGAATTTTGGATCATGTACAATTGTTTACAGGTGGAGAGTTGAAGCCAGGCTCGAATTTAGTGACCTCCGTTCCAACGAAAGCTTCTTAGATGTAAATCCATAGGTGGCTTATGCGTGTGTATTATTGCCTCTTCTCAGGAGTCGGCAGGAGGAGTGATCAAACCCGGGGACGTCCGTTCTGTGCTCATCACGCCCATTCGAACTAGCTGCAGCATCGGTAGATTGGGCTCGAAGCCGTCATCCGACAGCATTAGCGATGAGACTGGTTTGTGGTTGCGAGCGGTCATTGGGGCCGCTCTCAGGATTGGTCCGACATCGGCCCTCCCAGCACTATTCAACGAGTTTTCAAGCTTGACGCTGAGGTTCTACCGTCGCCTGATCCTCTCTCGATTACGCTCCCGACGTTCGATGTTGATCCGGTGGTCGCGACCCAATGCCCGGTAGAACCCCAGTCCCTTGGACCAGTTCAGAAAATGCGCGAAGCTATCGACCTGATCGTCGTTACGCCCGCGTGGAAAGGACTGAAGCTCTCGTTTGAATACCGGCAGCCAGGGTGCGTCTGCAGGCAGATACACCTTGCCCTCTTCGACAGGACCGCAAGCGGACTGGAACCGGGTTTCCTTGTCCTTGTCGGGTTTAATGCGTTCGTAGCGCCGACGGTCATCACGAAACAGCTCGTCCAGAAGCGGTTTACCGGAGGCCGCATCTTCGATCAAAACACGATCCGGATCCCAAAGGCCGACAAGCTGTAGCGCCTTGGCTTTCAGGTCTGGGTAGTCCACCTGCCCGCGCCAGACGTCGAGAAGGTACCACGCATTTTCGCGGAATCCCCAGGTTGTACAGGCCGAGAAGTCGGACCGGGGATCCGCTGACATGCCCGTATCCCAGCTTTGAACCACCAGTTGGAACCAGCGACGATTTTCGATGGTCTCATAAATACTGAACCACTCCCAGCGAAGGGGCGATCCGTCTGGTGCAATCGGGTTCTGCTGATACTGGCAATTGAACACGGCTGCGCCCATTTCACGGCGCTTGGTATCCAGCGTTTGCTGATCCAGGCGCGACGGGCAAAGGAGATCACCCGGTTTGCGGTGCATGGCCATTCCACGCCCAAGAGGCACCGTCTCATATTCTTCGGCGATGGCAGACAGATTCAGGTGCCGATAGGTACCGCGTTCAAGCAGGTAGCCTGGCGGATCCATCTCGTGCAACCGTTGTGCAACCATAACCACACGCCCTTCGGCCGGGTTGTCAAAGCGCGACAGCAAGGTCCCCTCAATGAACTCCTGTGCCTTGACCAGCTCGGCTTCGGAACCCGCATCACCAGCTTTCAGCAGGTCATCGATGATGATGTAATCAGCGCCATGGCCAGTAACAGAACTGCCGATGGAGACAGCCTTGCGACTGCCTCCCTTTGTGGTGCGGATTTCTTCTGAGGAGTTGCCCTTTTGGGCCAAAACCGTTTCAGGGAACATTTCCCGGTACCAGCGCGCGGACATGATCCGACGACAATCTTCAGAATGCTTGCGCGCCAAATCCAGCCCGTAGCTGGCAACAATAATCTTGGCGCTGGGTGAGTGCCCCAGAAGATAAGCGACATATGCAACGGCCACGGTGACCGATTTCAGGCAACGTGGCGGGATGTTGATGATCAGCCGCTTGTTTTCGCCTTGGCGGACATTGTCCAACTCATGGCACATGGCACGCACATGCCAAGCCGGATCAAAGCTGCGGTCAGTCCCTTGGTGCAGCGTGTCAAACACACGCCACACGAAAGGAAAGAAATTGTCCCGGCAAACCTCGCGAGCGGCTTGCAGGACCATTTTTGGATCAGGAGTCGTCATCTTCCGCCTCCTCGTTTTCCGGACCACCGTCACCGTCCAGTTGGCTGGAAAAGAAATCCCGGAGGATGTCATAGTCAACTGCCTCCGGCCCATTCACTTCAGAGCCAGCCTGTTCGCTCCCATCATCTGGACCGCCGAACAGATCAGCGTCGACCTTGAGAAGCGCCATTAGCAATTTCGTGTCGCCCTTCAACGCACCGGCCGTGAGCCGCTTTGCAATTGCCTCCGCCTTGGAAATCCGAGCTTCGTTGTTGCCTTCGCGGACGGTGATCTTGGCTTCCAGTTCGCGTTTCAAGCTAGCATTCACCCCTTTGGCACCTTTTGGTCGTCCCTTCGGATTGCCGGAGCGGCCTTTCTTGAATTGGGTCGCTTTGGGCGGCTTGCCGTAGCCCACCTCATACTCTTTCGTATCGTCAGACATGATCCACCTCCTGCTCTGAAGTGGTGTCGTTGGCTGCAGAACGCGTATCGAACGTTTGTCCCGTGACAGCATGCACCGCGCTTTCACCGGTCATCTCCTGCCAACGGTGGATGGCGACATCGACGTAAACAGGGTCAAGCTCAATGAGCCGCGCCCGGCGCCCGGTTTTCTCAGCTGCCAGCAAGGTCGCGCCGGACCCGCCAAAGACGTCCAGCACGACATCGCCGCGATGACTTACATCCATCATGGCATCTGCCATCAAAGCTGTCGGCTTCACCGTGGGATGATCAGCGAGATCCGCTTCGCGTCCTGCCCCAAAGCTGTTCACACCGGCGTAATCCCAGACATTGGTGCGGTTGCGCCCATGTTTGCCCAGTTCGACATTGTTGATATGCGACGCGCCGGGCTTCTTAAAGATTGCGACCAGCTCGTGTTTGGAACGATAAAGGCTGCCCATCCCTCCGTTAGTCTTGTTCCAGACGCAAAGATTGATGAGATCCAAGCCGCCTGCCTTGCCGGCCGCAATCAGTTCTTCAATGTGACGCCAGTCCATGCAGATCATCGCAATGCTTCCGTCCGGCAAGCAGTCAAACAGCCGGGTGACCACGCCTGAAAGAAAGACGCGGAACTCACTGTTAGACATTTCACCCGACGCCATGGCGAACTCGAGATGTTCGCCACTGATGCCACAGCGGACATGCCCATTGACCGGTACGTTGTAAGGCGGATCAGTGAAGATCATCTGTGGTGTCTCGCCTTCCAGCAAGGTGTCGTAGCTTTGGGCTTGCAAGGCATCCCCGCAGAAGATGCGGTGATCTCCGAGAAGCCAGAGGTCGCCCGGCTGCGTGACGACAGGTGCCGCAGGGTCCGGGTTTTCTACAGTTTCAGCTTCGGTCTCCGCAGCCTCGCTCGCAGCGTCGATGATGATGTCGATCTCCGGCGTTTCGAACCCTGTGATATCCAGATCAAAATCGAGCTCGCCATCAAGGCTGAGATCCATCAGCTCGGCAAACTCGATCTGCAGAGCAGCTTCGTTCCAGTCCGACAGTTCCGCCAGCTTGTTATCCGCAATGCGCAGAGCGCGCACTTCTGCTTCTGACAAGTGATCCGCGACAACAGTCGGCACGGACATCAACCCCAGGGCCTTAGCGGCTTCATAGCGGCCATGACCCGCAATGATTGTGGCCGAACCATCCAAAAGGATCGGAGTGACAAATCCAAACTGGGCCACCGACGCCTTCAGCTTGTCAATACTCTTGGCCGCGTGCACGCGGTTGTTGTTGTCGTATGGCTTGATCTGGCTGATCTGAGATTGGACGACTTTGTCCGCCATCCAGATCGGTGTGTTGGACGCCTTAGCGTCGCTCTGTGTATTTTTGGCAGACATAGCCGCCTCCTTTCGTTTGACGCTCGTTAGCGTCGACAAGAAAGGATCGTGTTGGGAATTCGGAGAGAGCACGATTAACAACTCTCCGGACCAATCGATCCGGTTCGTTGCCCCTTCGAATGCTCTCTGCGGAAACCTGTGTTTCCAATGAGTGCTGCCTGCGGGAGCAGTTTCCCGCCCTGATAGTCCGGGCGATTGAGCCAAATGTAGGTGTCATCAATACGAGACGCAACCCCCAAACCAAACGCAACCAAATCGTAACCAATTAAGATTGTTGACGAATAATCGGGGGTACAGCAGCAGCGCCCTGCAAAACACACCCCTTCTGAGGCTGCTCCAGAAAGGGCTGGACTGTTGCTATAAACCACGCATCAATGGTTCTACGCCCGAGCCATTCGGGCGCTCCTCGGTACCGGGGTTCGGCATTTCGCCAGCCCCAGATCAGAGGAGACAATACATGTCCAAATCCAAACAAAGCAAAATTGACAAGTTGCAAGCTTTGTTGCGTCGCCCGAGCGGCACCAGCCTTGAGGCGCTCTGCAAAGCAACGGGGTGGCAGCCTCATTCGGTCCGAGCGGCTCTAAGCGGTCTGCGGAAAAAAGGCGTCACAATTGAAAGGCGGGCATCCGACAAACCAAATGGACCATCCACGTATCACCTGACGGTGGGAACAGGAAAAGAGTCATGACGAAGACGAGCGATGTCGCCGATCTCGCCGCCATGGGTCGATTGGATCTGGTTACGATTTGGCAGCAACTGTTTGATCAACCCGCACCCGCCATGCTCAGCCAACCCTTCCTGCGCCGTTTTATCGCCTTTGAGATGCAGTCCCGCCGTCATGGCGGGCTACCCCGCCAGGTCAAAGCCACGCTGGAAAAGGGCTCTGATAAGAAACCCCGGCCTAAATGCCCTGCCCTTAAACCCGGCGGGCGCCTGCTGCGCGAGTGGAACGGCGTGACCCATGTGGTCGATGTCACCAAGGATGGTTTTGTCTGGAGCGGTCGGTCTTATCGCTCACTCTCGGCCATCGCTCGGGAGATTACCGGCGCGCATTGGTCGGGGCCGCGCTTCTTCGGGCTCACCGGAAAGGCGGCAAAATGAGGCCGCGCCGCAAAACCCGATGCGCGATCTACACGCGCAAGTCATCGGAAGATGGGCTGGACCAAGACTTCAATTCACTCGATGCCCAGTACGAGGCCTGCGCGGCCTATGTCGCCAGCCAGCGACATGAAGGCTGGACCCTTTTGTCAGACCGCTACGATGACGGTGGCCTGTCGGGCGGCACACTCGAACGCCCTGCCCTTCAACACTTGCTTGAAGAGATCGATGCCGGGCGTATCGACATGGTGGTGGTCTACAAGATCGACCGGCTGACCCGATCGCTCGCCGACTTCTCGAAGCTGGTCGAACGGCTGGAACAGGCGGATTGTTCGTTTGTGTCCGTCACGCAGGCCTTCAACACCTCTTCCTCCATGGGTCGTCTTACTCTGAACGTGCTTCTGTCCTTTGCCCAATTCGAACGCGAGGTCACTGCTGAACGCATCCGTGACAAAATCGCGGCGTCAAAGAAAAAGGGGCTTTGGATGGGCGGCAATCTGCCCCTTGGCTATGATCGCCACCCCGATCCAAAAGCAAGAACGCTGGTGGTGAATGAGGAGGAGGCCAGAACGGTCCGGCATCTCTTTGGTCTCTATGACGAGTTGGGGTGCCTGCGCAAAGTAGAAGAAGAAGCAACGGCAGAAGGGCTGCGGTCAAAACGGGTTATTCGGACAGATGGCAGCGTGAAGGGGGATTGTCCGCTGTCACGCGGCCAGATCTATTACCTGCTGCGCAACCCGGTTTACCTCGGAAAAATCCGCCACAAGGATAAGACTTGGGACGGACAACACCCGGCGATCATCGACCAGGGCGTCTGGGACCGGGTACAGGAGAAAATGCGACAGGCATCGAACCGCTCCCGGGTACGCGGCGGCTCCGATGCGCGCCAACGCTCCAATGACCCCGGCGCCTGGCTCACCGGTTTGATGCAGGACGAAACTGGTGACAGGTTGACGCCAACCCACACCACGCGCAAAGGCCGACGATTGCGCTACTATATCTCCAATCGGTTGATCTCGGGCGGCAAGGATATCTCCGGCTGGCGACTGCCCGGCCCGGCGCTGGAAAACGCTGTCATTGATGTCATCGTCAGACAATTGCAAGACGCTGCAATCACGCATCGAGTTCTGGCGCTGCCGGAAGCCAGATCAGCCGAGGCGGTGCAGACTTCAGTTGCGGATTTAGTGACCCGGCTTCAAGGCCAAGGCGGTCAGTTCGGCGCTGATATTCTGGCCAGCGGCAGAATTGCACGAGGCCAGATCGACCTCGAATTGAACCGCAAAACCCTGGCAAGCGCACTTGGCATCGCCGCGGACCATCTGCACCCGGATCTCGCCCACGTCACCGCATCCTTCGATCTGCGCCGCCGCGGTGTCGAGGTCAAGGTCATCGCCGGAGACACGGTACCCCAACCCGACCCCCACCTCCGTTCCATGCTGATCCGCGCCCATGGCTGGGCCCGTGATCTGAAAGCAGGAGTTCAACTGATGGAAATCGCGCGCCGGGAAAGCGTTCCCGGCGCTTTCATCCGTACCCGTGCTCAGCTCGCCTTTCTCTCACCGAAGATTCAGGCCGCGATTCTCGACGGCACCCAGCCGCCCGAACTCACACTCAAGCGCCTGGTCAGCGTGACCCACCCACTTGATTGGGCCGAACAGGAATGTCTGTTCGACTTTTGACACCTCAAGAACCGGCCTCCCTGATACAGGGTTCGCCCTCCCTGATCCGTCGGAATAATTCCCTGTTCGCTCAAGAAAATTCCCTGTTCCACCTTTTAGGGAATTTGCAACATAAACCTCTGAAAAAATACAATTTTGACATGCATAATGTCTGAAATCGAAGCCATCTCACGAAAATTCCCTGTAAATCGCAGGTTATCAGGGAAACCCAGCCCAAAGCGACCCCGCCAAAATGCGCCACTGAGACTGAGGCCTGAATTGCGCTCTGAGTGTACGGCCTGCTCCGTCTCTGATTGAAAGCGCATGCGCCAACTCGCGGGAATTGCGGCACAATTCAGGATCAGAAAAAACAATTCAAGTGAGACAGGTATGAGTGGCGGGGAGACAGGGATTCGAACCCTGGGGACGCTCTCACGCCCAACGGTTTTCAAGACCGCCGCATTCGACCACTCTGCCACCTCCCCGCGTGGGGCCGGGTCTAAGGCTATCTTTAAACGGTGGCAAGACCAAATAGGGAAATCTTGCCGAAGCCTGTGCAGCAGACTTTCCATGGCCGAACGTGCAGGCTATGCTTTGCGTGAAAGACCGTGACAGGCTGGCAGTTCAGAACCAGCGATCGGCGGCGGGGTACGATGAAAGAGGCCCCTTACAGGCAAGGGATTGCAAATATGGATCGAGCGACCACGACACGCGCAAAACCGCGGGCACTGGCGGTTCTGGTAATAACAGTTGCTGCTCTGTCAGGGTGCGACGAGGCCCTGACATCGGGTGGAACATCCACCGAGCAGGCGGACGAAAGCGTGCAGGACGATGGCAAATTAGAGCTGTTTCCCAAAACGACAGGGAACGCGCGTGATGATGTTGAAGCTCCTGATGTCTTCAAGGTCACCGAAGCCGGTTTGTGGGATGGGCGCCCCTCGTTGGGCGGAATCTGGGTCGCGCACCCGGACGTTACACAGCCTGAACGTGTTCGGATAACGAATACAAAGAACAACAAATCCGTAACCGGCGCACTTTTCCGCCGCGAACGCAACTTGCCGGGCCCTGCGCTGCAACTGTCTTCGACTGCCGCCGCGAAACTGGGTATCCTCGCAGGCGCACCGACTCGGGTTGAAGTTGTTGCCCTGCGACGCAAGCCTGCCGAGAAAGTAGAAGAAAAAGCTCCTGAGCCCGAAGAGGTCGCTGAACCCGAAGAGACCCCAACGGCTGAGGCGGTTGAACCTCAGGACAAGAAAACCGATAGCCAGACCACGGCAGATGTGTCCGAAGACGTTGATAAACCAGCCAAGCGTAAATGGTGGCAAAAGAAGGCTCCAGTTGCCGCAGCTGGTGCTGCGACAGCTGCAGCCGTGGCTGAAACCGCAGAAAAGGCCGATGAGGTGGCAACAGAGATTATCGAGGCGGCGCCTGAGCCAGCACCAACCGCAAATCTGACCGATCCCACTGTCACGCCGCCAACCGAGGCTGCACCGAAGCGTAAATGGTGGCAAAAGAAGTCTGCCGACGAAATCACCGAAACACCTCTGGACCCGATAGAGGGCGCTGCAGCGGCCATCGAAGAGGCCGCCCCTACCCCGGCAGCAACCGCAGCCAGCACTGAGGCTGCCTCCGTTTCATCGCTTTCAAAACCGTTTATTCAGGTGGGCACCTTCACAGTTGAAGAAAATGCCGAAGGTGCTGCCGAGAAAATTCGGCGAAACGGGTTGCCTGCGAAAGTTCAAAAACTCGAAGCCAATGGCAAAACCGTTTGGAGGGTGATCGTTGGTCCTGCTTTGACGCGGGCGGAACGAAACGCAATGCAAAGCGACGTCAAAGATCTGGGCTTTTCTGACGCCTATACCGTGAAGAATTAAGCAAAAGGAGGTCCCCCTCGTGCTGTCCTCATTTCGATCATCTGTACTGACCCTCGGTTTGGCTATGTTTGCCCTGCCCGCACAAGCTTTCGATACCCAAGCCCGTGCTGCCTATGTCATGGACCAAACGACAGGAACCGTTCTTTTGTCCAAAGACGCAGACCAGCCGTTGCCGCCCGCGTCCATGTCCAAACTCATGACCCTGTTTGTAGCATTCGAAGCGCTGCGGGACGGTCGCCTGGAACTGAATGAGGAACTTCCGGTTTCCGAACATGCGACCAGCTATAAGGGCTCAAGTATGTTCCTGAACACGCAGGACCGTGTCCGGGTCGAAGACCTGCTGCGCGGGATCATAGTCCTGTCAGGAAATGACGCATGTGTTGTTATCGCCGAAGCCCTCAGCCCGGACGGAACCGAAGCTGGGTTTGCCCGGTTCATGACCCAACGCGCGCAACAGCTGGGCATGAATAATTCGAACTTTGCGAATTCGAACGGATGGCCAGCCGCAGGCCACATGATGTCTGTGCATGACCTCGCCATTCTGGCCGACCATCTGATTAGCGACTTTCCCGAATATTACCCTCTGTTCGCCGAGGAAGAGTTCGAATTCGACAACCGGGTGCCGTCAAATTCGCGTAACCGGAATCCCTTACTGAAACTTGGGATTGGTGCGGATGGGCTAAAGACTGGCCACACGCAAGAAGCGGGCTATGGCCTTGTAGGATCGGCACAGCAGGGGGATCGCAGGGTCATTTTCGTTTTGTCGGGGCTCGACAGCGTCGCCCGCCGCGCAGAGGAGGCTGAGGCCGTCGTTAACTGGTCGTTTCGCAATTTTGTCGAGAGGCAGCTTGCCGAAGCAGAAAAACCGATAGGACAAGCCGATATCTGGATGGGCACTTCGAAAACGGTTGATCTTGTCCCGCATGAGGATTTGACACTGCTGCTGCCTGTTCTCGGGGATAAGAATGTTGAGGCAGAAATAGTCTATGACGGTCCGCTTGAGGCCCCCATCGCCAAAGGACAGGAAATCGCTGAGCTTGTCATCAAACCCGATGGCCTGCCCGAGATCCGTAGACCCCTGGTTGCAGCGGAAAGCGTCGAAAAGGGCGGTTTCTTCGTGCGGATTATGACAGTTGGCGGCATTGTCGCGAAAGATGTCATTGGTAACCCGTTGGGCGCGATGTGACGGCAGGCGGGTTATTTCTGACTTTCGAAGGTATCGATGGATCAGGCAAATCCTCGCAAGCGCGTATGCTGGCCGAGCATTTGCGCGGGCTCGGGCATGATGTCGTTCTAACGCGTGAACCTGGCGGCTCTGACGGGGCCGAGGAAATCCGCAGGCTGGTGCTTGAAGGCGATCCCGATCGCTGGTCAGCTGAGACGGAAATCCTGCTGTTCACTGCTGCGCGGCGCGACCATCTGGAACGCACCATTGAACCCGCTTTGGCTGCGGGCAAGATCGTCATCTGCGACCGTTTCGCCGATAGCACCCGCATGTATCAGGGCCTATCACGCGGCGACCTGCGTGGTTTGGTCGATCAGTTGCATAAGCTGATGATCAAACGTGAACCGGATCTGACCGTGTTGATCGACATGGATCCTGAAACCGGCCTCTCTCGGGCCAAGGGCCGGCAGGGCACTGAAGAACGGTTCGAGGATTTCGGCATTCACCTGCAACAGAAGATGCGGGCCGGTTTTTTGGAACTGGCGGATGAATTTTCCGACCGGTTTCGCCTGGTCGATGGCAATAGGGACATGGACAGCGTTGCCCGCGATGTGACAGATATCGTCATGCAAGCCTTGTGACAGACGATTGATGAACAACGACATCCCAATCCCGGACCAGGCACCCGGTGCCCTTCATCCGCGCGAAACGCCACATCTGTTTGGGCAGGCAGAGGCCGAGCAGGCCTTTCTTAGCGCTTATGCTTCTGATCGCCTGCACCATGGCTGGCTGCTGACCGGCCCCCGAGGTGTGGGCAAGGCGACGCTGGCCTGGCGGATCGCGCGGTTTCTGCTGGCGACCCCGGCTGTCGAAGAGGACGGGCTGTTTGGCGCGCCACCTCCCCCTGAAACGCTTGAGGTTCCACCAGATCACCCGGTTGTTCATCGTATTCTGGCTGGTGCCGAGCCTGGCCTGGCCGCCATCAAACGATCCGTGAACGATCAGGGCAGGTTGCGAAATGAAATCGTTGTGGACGACATTCGCAAACTTGGGAAGTTCTTCGGCCTGTCCTCGGCCGATGGGGGCCGCCGTGTCGTCATCGTAGATTCTGCGGATGAAATGAACATCAGCGCCGCCAACGCATTGCTGAAAATGCTAGAAGAACCGCCTGCGCGGACAACGCTGCTGTTGATATCGCATCAACCGTCCCGCCTTTTGCCGACGATCCGATCCCGGTGCCGTACCTTGCGCCTTTCGCCGCTGAACGCCGAAGATATGAACGCCGCACTGACCCAGACCGGGGTTGAGCTGACTGGAAACCCCGACCATCTGGCCGCTCTGGCCAGCGGGTCCGTTGGGGACGCCGTCCGCCTGATAAATCTGAGCGGACTCGAAATATATGCCGAGCTCATCGTGATCCTGGGCACCCTGCCCCGGCTGGACAGACAACGCGCTCTGGCTCTGGCCGAGGCCGCCGCACAGCGCGGAGCAGCCGAACGGTTCGAGTTGCTGTTGACGCTGATCGACATTGCCTTGTCACGTCTTGCTGTGACCGGTGCGACTGGTGCTCCGCCATCGCCAGAGGCCGCGCCGAACGAAGGTGATATCCTGTCCCGTTTGTCCAGATCGCCGGAGCAGGCACGCCTTTGGGCGGAAACCGCAGCCCAGATCACCGCCCGCGCCCGCCACGGGCAGGCGGTGAACCTTGACCCTGCCGCTCTGGTCCTAGATACGGTGTTCAAGATACAGGAAACCGCCGGTCAGAACAGATGAGCGACACCCCCCAAATCACCGACAGCCATTGCCATCTGGACTTCCCCGATTTTGAAGGACAGTTGGACCTGATCGTCGCAAATGCGGCCGAAGCCGGTGTGACCCGGATGGTGACGATCTGCACCAGGTTGAGGAACGAACCCACTGTGCGCGCCATAGCTGAGGCTCACGCGCCGGTATTCTACGCGGCAGGCACGCACCCGATGAGTGCAGCCGATGAACCGATGGCAACTGTGGACGAGCTGGTGGCACTGTCACAGCACCCCAAGTTTGTTGGTATCGGTGAAACCGGGCTGGATTATCACTATACCGCCGACAGTGCGCAGGTTCAGCAGCAATCCCTGCGCGTTCATATCGAGGCCGCTCAGCGTACCGGACTACCTTTGATCATTCATGCGCGCGCGGCGGACGAAGACATGGCCCGCATTCTGGCCGAAGAATACGGCAATGCACCCTATTCATGTGTGATGCATTGTTTTTCGTCTTCGGCCGAGCTGGCACAGTCCGCCCTGGATCTTGGGTTTTACCTGTCCATGTCGGGCATCGCCGCTTTTCCCAAAAGCCAGGAATTGCGCGATATTTTCGCAAATGCGCCAGTAGACCGCGTCCTGGTTGAAACCGACGCACCTTACCTGGCGCCCCCCCCGTATCGCGGCAAACGGAATGAACCGGCCTATACCGCCCACACCGCCCGCAAAGGCGCCGAGGTCTTTGGCATGGGCTATACCGATTTCGCGGCGCAGACGCAGGCCAATTTCGAAAGACTCTTCACCAAGGTCGCCTCTCACAAGGCGGCGGCATGACCACGCTGCGCTGCACCATTTTGGGCTGCGGCTCGTCAGGTGGAGTGCCACGTCTTGGCGGTCACTGGGGCGACTGCGACCCCGAAAACCCCAGGAACATCCGCCGCCGCTGCTCGATGCTGGTCGAACGTGACGGGCCCGAAGGCACCACCTCGGTTCTGATCGACACAACGCCTGACATGCGCAGCCAGCTGCTGGACACCGGCACCGGGCGGTTGGACGGGGTGGTCTATACCCATTCCCATGCCGACCACGTCCACGGCATTGACGACTTGCGCATGATTGTCTTCAACATGCGCGAACGGGTGCCGGTCTGGGCTGATGGCGACACCCAGAATGATCTTTTGGGCCGATTTGGCTATGCCTTCATCCAACCCGAAAACTCACCCTACCCGCCGATCCTCAACCTCAAGACAATCGACGGCCCGTTCGAGATCACTGGCCCCGGAGGCCCTATCCCATTTCACCCCTTTAAGGTGAACCACGGTTCAATCGACGCGCTTGGTTTCAAAATGGGCAATCTGGCCTACCTGCCGGACGTGGCAGAGATATATGACGATGCCTGGACCACATTAGAGGGTCTGGACTGTCTGGTGATCGACGCGCTGCGCCGGTCCCCGCACCCGACCCATGCGCATTTGGAAAAGACCCTTGGCTGGATCGACCTGTTGCAACCAAAAACCGCGGTTCTGACCAACATGCATATCGATCTTGACTATGCCACGGTCGACGCAGAAACCGCAGACAACATCACCCCTGCTTATGACGGCATGGTGATACATCAGGCTCTGTAGAGCCCTGGCCGAGATCATGCAGATATCCTTTCCCGCGCGAATAACTGTTGCGGAACGCTGACATGCTGCAAAATCTCATTGAAGTCATCCTTCCAGTTTTTCTTGTTATTGGAGCCGGTTACGTCTCCACTCTTCTTGGATACTTCAAGGAAAACCACATTGATGGCCTGATGAAGTTCACTCAGGGTTTTGCAATCCCCTGCCTTCTGTTTCTTGCGATTTCACATCTCGACCTCAGTGTCAGTTTTGATCCCAAGCTGTTGATCAGCTTTTACTCTGCTGCTGCGCTTTGCTTTTGTGCCGGCCTGTTCGGCGCGCGATTGATCTTCAACCGCGAATGGGAAGATTGCGTCGCAATCGGTTTTTGCTGCCTGTTCTCCAATTCCGTCCTGCTGGGATTGCCGATTACTGAACGGGCTTATGGCCCTGAAAGCCTTACGGGCAATTATGCCGTCATCGCCTTTCACTCGCCGTTTTGTTACGGCCTAGGCATCACGGTAATGGAGGTGATCCGGAACCGAGGCCACGGAGGATCGCGAATGGTTCGCTCGGTCCTGACCGCGATGTTTCGCAACGCTCTGATTGTCGGGATCTCACTGGGTTTCATCGTAAATCTGTCCGGGCTCGGCGTGCCAGCCGTTGTGGATGATGCCCTTGGCCTGGTGACCCGCGCGGCCCTTCCCGGCGCGCTGTTCGCGCTTGGGGGCGTTCTGGTTAAATACAGACCCGAAGGTGACCTAAGGGCGATCGCCTTTGTCTGCGGCGTTTCTCTGCTGCTGCACCCGAGCCTTTTCTGGCTTTTCGGATCCACCCTTGGACTGCCACAGGATCTATTCCGGTCCGGAGTGATGACAGCCGCCATGGCCCCTGGTTTCAACGCCTATATCTTTGCAAACATCTATGGCCGCGCCAAACGGGTTGCTGCATCCTCTGTTCTGTTGGGGACGGCAGTATCTATCCTGAGCATCTGGTTTTGGCTGACCCTATTGGGCTGACGGTGCGGCAGGCGGATTGACTTTTACACGGCGCGACGCACCTATCGCTAAAGCGGACAGGACAGATTTATGACACACGCCCTTATCGTTACCCATGGCCAACCTTCTGACCCAGAACCAGCCGAAGCGGTCTTGGCGGCTTATGCGGCCGATGTAAATGCCCTGTGTGCCGGTGTTTCGGTTCATTCTGCAACGCTGGCAGCCCCTGGGGCACTTGACAGCGCACTGGACAAGATTCCCGGCGACGCCGTCATCTATCCCCTATTCATGGCCAAAGGGTGGTTTGTCACAGATGTGCTGCCGAAACGTATTGGTGACCGCCGAAACCCTATTCTGGATCCCTTGGGCGCGGACCCGAAATTGCCCCAGTTGGTCGCGCAAACCCTTGAGGGAACGCTGCAGGACAAAGACTGGCGGTCACAAGAAACGGACCTTGTGATCGCTGCGCATGGATCGGGCCGCAGCAGAAACCCTTCCGCCGTTGCAACGGCATTCGGCGACACTTTGTTGCAACTGATACCACTTGGATCCCTGCGCCTTGGGTTTGTCGAAGAGGCCCCTTCGATTTCTGTGGCCGCCGCAGGAACCGGCGCCCAAACCCTGTGTTTGCCATTTTTTGCCTGCACGGGTGGCCATGTTCTTGAGGATGTGCCGCAAGAATTAAGCAAGGCCAAGTTCAAGGGACAGGTTTTACCGGTTGTGGGTGAACTGCCACTGGTGCAGCAACACATAGCGTCCGTTCTCAAAGCTTTTTCTTCATCGAAATAGAGTCGTCTGACCACATACACTTTGCCGGTTCCTTTAGGGGGAAACCTATCTGTGTGAGTGATCCACAAGCTGCGAATATAGACAGTGGCGAGACCGGCCATTTCGCTTGGCCGCATACAGGGCAAGGTCTGCCGCATGCAAAATCTCAGCAGGTTTAAGCGATGGAAACTGGGTCGAAAGCGCCGTGCCTATACTGGCTGAAACCTGGCACGACACGTTGTCGAACTTCATCGGTTCCCGCAGACGTTCGATCAGCCTGCTGGCGATTGCAGAGAGAACACCCTCGTCCGTCAATCCTTTGTATATAATTACAAATTCGTCCCCGCCGACACGCGCCACTGTATCGTCTCCGCGGGTTTCCTCACCCATGATCCGCGCCGCTTGTTGCAACACATAGTCGCCCGCGGCATGCCCGAATTGGTCATTGACCGATTTGAAAAAATCAAGATCCAGATGCATCAGCGCGAATGGAGATTTGGACGAGATCATGTGATCCAATAGAACATCCATCGCCCGGCGATTTTTCAGCCCCGTCAGTGTATCTGTAAATGCCTTTTCCTCGGCGGCAAGCATCGCCCCTTGAAGGCGCAGGTTCAGAGATCTGGACGCCTCCATCGCTGCCGATTTCGCCTCGACCAGATACAATAATTCGATCGCCAGATCAGTGCCCGAGAAATCCGCACTGGTCAGGGCATAGTCCCGAACCGCATCCAAAATCGATATTCCGAAAGACAGATTGATGACCGCCCCCTTACCTTTGGGCAGCGGAGCGATAAGGCCCTTCAATGCTGTGCGCGGGGCGTCATGGAACCTGAGCTGTAACTTGGTGCCAGCCTGTGACATCAAGCCTGAAACCGTGGTAACCGCCCTAGGGCGAAGCAGCTCAAAGATATCCAGAAAGCTCTGACCTTCCATCGGCTTTTCAGGGCGCAGCTTTTGCAAGGTTGATCCGACGCGGGTCACTTTCCCATCCTCGTTCACCAACAAAAACATCGGGCACAGGGTTTGCAAAAGCTCTGCCAAATTATTCGCGTTCATCATGGTTTTCGCGCCCCTAAATCAAAATGCCGACCTTCTGAAAAAGCGCTTTCTACCAGAACGATTGAGATAAACTCGATCTCACCCTGCTGGCCCTCATGCGATAGCATAGCCAGAGCCCCGTAATCATCAGCCATCGCGCGCAATACACCAACCATGACGCTTGAAAAGCCAGGCAGGCCTGGATGGCAGGACAATCTGTATTCCGTCGATGAAAGCTCGTGCAATTCAAGTGCCGGAAGATTTAGATCCGATACGGCCAATCTGACCCGGTCAGACAGATCATCAAGCGAATGGAGAAATTCCAGATAGCTGACACCGCCAAATCGCAACAGACGGCGCAGGTCTTCCATGTTGGGATGAGACACAAGGTACGTTCCCAGGTCTTCAAGAACGTCACTGCGTGAACGTTTCAGGACCGTGCATACCTTATCCAATACCTGCTCGGTAATATCATCGTCGTAAACAAGCATGGCCTCGAACTCGGCAAAGCCCAGTTCGGCTGAATCCAACACGCGCATCCAGCACGGCTGCCCGTAGGTCACCGCAACAAAGGATTGAATCGCCCGGTTGATCAGACCATGCATGAGAGACCTCAAATTGGTTTCTCACGCAGTGTGCTCTGAAATTTGTTAACAAACACCCAACACGCGGGCGTCACCACATAGAATTCACGCAAGTATCGAAGTGGAAGTGACTGAGATTACGCTAGAAATCTGTCGGCGCTCCGCCTTCGGTTTTGCGTCGTGCGACAAAGTCGGCAAGCTCTTCCCGGATGCCCTCATCCATTGACGGAGCTTCAAAGCTGGTGATGATTTCCTTGAACATGTGATGCGCGCGCTCAGCGGTCCAGACGCCTCCTGCGACTTCCCAACCCTCATAGTTCTTCCAGTCACTCAGAAACGGCTGATAAAACGCCGTGGTATAGCGATCCTGAGTGTGCTGAATGCCAAAGAAATGCCCGTCATTGCCGACTGACCGGATTGCATCCAGAGCAATCTCGTCAGGGCCGGTTGCCGTCAATTCCGGCTGCATATACCGCTGAATTTGCTGCAATATCTCGCAATCCATAATGAACTTTTCAGGGCTTGCGATCAGGCCACCCTCAAGCCAACCTGCAGCGTGATAGACCATGTTGGTGCCCGATTGCACCGCCGCCCATAATGAGTTCGAGGTCTCCCACACAGATTGGCCATCCGGAACGTTTGCCGCGCAGACACCCGAAGACCGCAGGGGCAGGTCGTAAAATCGGGCCATCTGGCCGGTCATCTGTGTCGCCCGCATGTATTCCGGCGTTCCAAAAGCCGGAGCACCAGATTTCATATCCACATTCGAGGTGAACGTACCGATGACACAAGGAATCCCTGGTCGCACATATTGGAACAATGCAATCGCGCACAGAGCCTCAGCCAGGGATTGCGCTACTGCACCGGCCATTGTGACGGGGGCCATCGCCCCGGCCAAGGTGAACGGCGTCACAACAATCGCCTGCCCGCGCCGCGCCAACCTCAGGCAACCGTCGATCATGGGCTGATCGTGCTTCAACGGCGAGGTCGAGTTGATGTTGGTATACATCCTCGGCTTGGCTTCGAATTCTTCATGGCTCAGACCCCCTGCAATCCGCACCATTTCCATGACGTCTTCGACGCGTTCCTTGCCCAGCGAATAGGCATGCATCGCCTTATCGGTCAGAGTCAGCTTGTCGTACAGAACATCCAGATGCCGGACGCTGGCATGTATATCCACTGGCTCGACCGGGTATCCGCCGGCAAAATGGATACAGTTGAAATACTGCGTCAGCTTCAACAGGTTCCGGCACATCTCGCGATTTCCCGGTACCTTGGTGCCAATCTCCATATCCCAGTAGTTCGGCGGGGACGACACATTTCCGAACAGCAGGTTTTTGCCCCCGATCTCGATTGCGCGGTCGGGATTACGCGGTGTGATGGTAAAGGTGGATGGGGCTTTACGCACCATTTCCATGACAAAGTCCCGGCCCATTCGAACGTTGTCGCCGTTGATCGTACATCCGGCCTCACGCAGGATTCCGATTGCCTCTTCGTTGTAGAACTCGATCCCGATCTCTTCGAGAATCCGCATTGCGCCCTCGTGGATCGCCGCGACGCCGATCTCGTCCAACGGTTCGGTTGGTTTGTCGGTGTTGATCGGAGGGCTCCACGGCATCTGATCAATAACCGCTGCGCCCCGTCTCTCGGCGGCACCGGCCCGTCCTCCGCTGCGACCTCTGCGTGCTTTCTTGTCGGTCATTGGACACTCCTCGGAACTTGGCTTTCTAGAAGCAAGCCCCGAACGCGTACTGTTGGCCGCTCTGTCTGCGACAGGCTATGTCGGTTTCGACGTCTGAACCGCCGAATTCACAGCCCGATCACGCATTTTCGTACAACCAAGCAGGTATATGTCCGATGTTTGGCAAGACGACATCGGCCATCGCTTCGAGCGTTTCTGCACGCGCCAGACCCGTCAGAACCCCGATCGTCTTCATACCTGCTGCCCGTCCGGCCTGCAGATCATGCAGGCTGTCGCCCACCATTGCTATGTTTTCTGGGTTTACCCCCACATGCTGCGCAAAGGCGAAGAGTTGACCCGGGCCTGGCTTGAATCCGTGCCCACTGTCATAACCGGCGACAAAATCGAAATGTTCGCGGATTCCTGCAGACGAAAGATGCTCGGATGCGGGCATTTCTCCGTCATTGGTCGCAACACCCAGTTTCAGCCCTGCCTCACGCAGCCCCTCAAGGAACGGGATAAGTGGAACGGCCTGGGCTTGCGGAGATGAGGCCGACTCGGCATTCAACAGATCCACCAACTCTTCGCGCGGCATTTCCGGGAGGTGCGGCTCTAGAACCTCGGCGATTTCTTCGACGGTGCCCGCAATGACAACACTGTCCTCAGAATAGGCAACCTGTTCGAGGTCAAAGCCGATCACCTGCCCAAGCTCGGCCGCCCGGGCATGATCTCCGTTCGTCACTCGCAGTAAAAAATTGCGCCCGAACGAGCCCCAGGTTTCCGCGAAATCAAACAGGGTACCGTCTTTGTCAAACAGGATGGCTTGGATTGGCATTGTGAAACTCCTGCCCGGTAGGCTTTCAGGTCCAATGAACTTCCGCGCCGCCGGACAACAAGGCGCGGGCCTGGCCCGGCTGATCATACGGCACAGAATTGACGTCACAAAACTCGACTACCCACGAATCGTCAAGCATTAGAAAATCCAGAACAGAGCCCAGAAACTCCGGCTCTGCCGCCCTGTCTTTGATGTCCTGCACCGAAGCCCCCGTCGAACCCAGAAATACAGGCAGCAGGTCATCATTGCCGACAAGCCAGGCAAGGGCATTCAGCGCCAGCGTTTCGGCGGATTGAGCGGAAATTGGCATAAAGAAGCCCCTGATCTGATATTGGAAAGGGTTTGTTAACCAGAGTCATAAACACTTTAGCAACGCATGCAATCAACGGTGACTGATATGTCGGTGCAAGGAACGATCCTTGTCCTGGACGGGACCTCAACCAATCGAATTATGCTGAAGGTACAGCTTACTGCGGCCTGGTATCACGTCGCACAGGGGGAAAATCTGCGGGGTCTTGATGGGCTGTTGAAACGTGTGCGCCCCGATTTGATCTTAACCGCGCAGTCATTGCCGGATGGAACGGCGGCAGATGTCAAGAAAGTGGTAATGGCCGACCCGGATCTGGCGGATATACCCATTGTCGCTATCGCGCCGCAAAACGACAAATCCGCAAGGTTGAGGGCATTGTCAGATGGGTTGGACGATGTATTGGCGCACCCGTTCAAGGACACGTTGTTGCTAGCTCGGGTTCGCAGCTTGCTAAGGGCACGCGCCGATACGCAGGAATTGCAAGACAATAGCGGATCGCCATGTTTGGGATTTGCCGAAGCGACAAGCGCCTTTGCTACGCCACCCAAAGCTGCGCGCGCCGCCCTACTGACGCAATCCGCTAAAACCGGGGCGCTTTGGCAGAAGGCGCTGTCCGAACATACGCATCACAGTCTGTCAATTCACACGATATCGAACCTTCACCGCCTGCTTTCCGGCCCCATCCCGGACGCGATTATTGTCGAAATTGATGGCGAATCTTCAGGCCTGAGTGTTCTGGCGGATTTGAAATCGCGCGGGGCAACACGGCACACGGTGCTGATCGGCATCTTGAGAAAGGATGACGCGTCTCTGGCTGCCGAAGCGCTGGATCGTGGCGCGGATGCCATCTGTATGGCGGGGTTCTGCCCCCGTGAAACTCTGTTGCGGCTTGATAACCAGCTTGCCCGCAAAAGCCGAATTGACCAGATGCGGGATTCTTTGCGGCGTGGCATCGCGGAATCCTGGGTGGATCCACTGACCGGCCTGCATAACCGCCGCTATGCAATGCGAGCATTGAAGCAAATCGCCCGGCAGTCTGCGCAGACCGGGCGCGGTTTTACCGTGATGGTGGCCGATCTGGACCATTTCAAATCAATCAACGACAAGTTTGGCCATGCCGGAGGCGATCAGGTCTTGATCGAAACAGCCAAGCGCATGCGCAATTCCATTGGTTCTGACGGCTTTGTGGCCCGGATCGGGGGCGAAGAATTCTTGATCGGTCTGCCTGAAACTACGGGGCCTCGAGCATTGGGGATCGCACGAACCGTCTGCAACGACATCTGCCAGTGTCCATTTGACCTATCCGAGGCCGCCGAACCAATCGCAGTGACAATCAGCATCGGCCTCATTACGGCCGATGACAACACGTTTCGCCAGGGCATCCCACCCGCACCATTGGACAACATGATAAAATCTGCGGATACGGCCCTGTATGCTGCGAAAAAGGCGGGACGCAATCAGGTCATGGTCCAGAATCACGCAGCCTGATCCGGTCAGTCGTGTTTTCTGCCCGCTTTCGATTTTCGGTGCACCACATCTTCCAGACGATCAGCGTATTCGACGCGTTCTTTCGGGCTCATGGCTGACACACGGATCAGCCACTGCTCCTGCAAAGCAGACTGCATCTCTGACATCACCTGCGCCTGCTGACCCAACAAAGCCTCTACAGCGTCAGCTGCGAAGGGTTCGGCGCGAAGTGCGTCGCCAAGGGCTTGAAAATCCGCCGTCCGATGATCGACACCTTGGCGGTGCAGGCCCGAAAGCTCGGCCCGCATCGCTTGGCGTTCATGCTTGGGAAGCGCGCGATAAAGCGCCGATCCAAATCCCGGAGGGGCTTTGACGTGGTCATTGTTTCTGACGCGCAGCGCCGTGCCAACAACCGCACCGATGACTAGCAGATTGATAGCAAGGGACACGATCAGCAGGACAGGCATCCACCGGCGTTTAGGTTTTGACTGTTCGCTCATTCGCCTTCCTCCAGGAAGATTGTATTCAGATCCATATCCGCAACCTCGAAGCCAGAGGATTGCGAATAAAGCAACGTCGCCGGATCGGGCAAAAAGGCCGGGGCAGTCAATCCAATCCAGATGCCAGCAATGCCCGCGGCCGCCAGGCCTCCCATCCCCTGCCAGCCAAAGAAACTATCCAATGCCTGTGCCCAGAACCCTTGGGGTGATTTCTGAAGCCTTTGCAAACGAACGGTTTCCGCATCGGCCAGAATACGAAGGGCGAGTGCATCGGGTAACGGCTCATTTTCTTGCCGAGCACGTAGAAACAGGTGATTCAGGTCGCTATTTTCATCCATCGGCATATCCCAACTCGTCTCTTCTTGCGGCTAACTGCTGTGCCAGTGCCCGCTTTCCCCGAGCTGTCAGACTCTCTACAGCTTCGACGGAAATATCCATGATTCCCGCGATTTCGGGATTGGGCAACTCTTCGATGTGGCGCAAGACAACAGCCTGACGTTGCCGATCCGGAAGTTGCGCCAACGCGAACTGCAGTGCGTCCAACCTGGCGGCATCCTGAAGGTGTTCGGTTGCACTGATCGCATCGCTTTCAGGTTCGGCAACATCAGAAAGACTGTCCGCCGATTTCTTCCGCCGAATATCGACACACAGGTTCAGAGTGACTCGGTAAAGCCAAGTCGACACCTTTGCCTGTCCAGCAACCCAATCCGGCGCCATCTTCCATAGGCGCATCATGGCTTCCTGTGTGACATCTTCGGCTTCGGCCCGGTCGTTCAACAGCCTGAGCGCCACCGAAAAACTGCGCGGCCCAAGCCGATCGGTCAAAATGCGTGCCGCATCAGCGTCACCCTCGGCGAACCGCCGCAACAATGCATCGTCTCCGGGGTCGCCCGCAGCCTGACTTTGGCTGCGAGCCCTCGTTGATGAGGTACTCAGGTCCCGCATCCTTCATTAGCTGTCGTCGGTGCCAGCTTTGTCACGTTTTTTGTGATGCCAGCCCATCCGGTTTTTCGCATCGGCAAATTCCTGTTCCGAGATCGTGCCATTTTTGTCCGCGTCGATGCGGTCAAACATCTTGCCAGCACGGCGCGGCTTGGGCAACTCATCATCGGATAAGAGGCCATCCTGATTGGCATCGTGCTTTTCGAACATTTGATTCACACGCTCATTCGCCTTCTTCTGGCTAGCCGCTTGCATCTCGTCGACGCTCAACATGCCGTCGCCATTGGTGTCGGCATTGGTGAAACGCTGTTGCCTATAGGTTTGCATTTCTTCCTGCGTGACCTGACCATCATTGTTCAGGTCCAGCTCTTGAAAGGTCACGTCCTCTCGGCCTTTCGGACCGACAGCCAAGGCGGTTGTGCCTGTCAATGCAATGGCCGATACCAGAATGGCCGGGATAAGTTTCGCGCTTTTCATATCGTTTTCCTTTGTTTCTCGCGACCGGTTTGTCGCTGCTCACATAGGTTAAAACGGTGCAGTTTTCGGTTTCCGTCGCCCAATTTGAATTTTTTCTGTTGCTCACTGCCATCGACCTCATAATTTCCGGACATCTCATCGCGGCACAAAGCGACGCACCCCCCTTTTCTGTGGGGCAAAACAAGCGCAATATCAGGGCAATCTGAATGCGCGAGTTTCAAAATGACAGATCAAACGATCGACACAATATCCGAGAACGACCGTCCAACCCGGCCTGCGCTAATCAAAGGCTTCCGCTGCCGCTGCCCAAAATGCGGTGAAGGCAAGCTGTTGCACAGCTACCTGAAGGTGAATGACAGCTGCAGCAGCTGTGGTCAGGAACTGTTTCATCACCGTGCGGATGACGGTCCAGCCTATCTGACGATCCTGTTGGTCGGTCACCTGCTGGCGCCCGCTTTGCACATCTCTTATGTCCAGTGGCGCCCTGACCCGCTGAACATGTTCCTGATTTTTGCATTCGGATGTACAGCCTTGACACTGTTCCTGCTACCGCGAATGAAAGGGGCCGTTGTCGCCTATCAGTGGGCACGACGGATGCATGGGTTCGAAACGGACCGATGACCGGAATGATTGGGTCGGCCCTGAGATGAGTACGGACAAAACGGCTATACGGGACGCTGCAACAGTTATCGTGTTGCGGGACCGGATGACGAACCCTTCCATTTTGATGGGTCAGAGGGGCGCAAAAGCCGTTTTTATGCCGAACAAATTCGTGTTTCCGGGTGGCGCGGTAGACGCAGAGGACGCCTTGGTCCCGCTATCGGCTGACATGTCCCAGCTCTGCCGCGATCGGCTTGCTGAACAGTCTCCGCCCGGGCTGCAGAATGCTTTGGCGGCCGCCGCAATCCGCGAGCTCTGGGAGGAAACCGGCTTGGTGCTTGGAGTTCCCGGCGCTTGGACAGGTGAGGTGCCGATTGACTGGCAAAGCTATGCAGAGGCAGGATTTCTGCCCTCTGCACAGGCATTGCAGTTTGTTTTTCGCGCCGTCACCCCGCCCGGCCGTACGCGCCGGTTTGATGCACGATTCTTTTTGGTAGATGCAGACGCCCTGCAAGGCGATCTGGATGACTTTGGCCGCGCTTCGGATGAGTTGTCTCACCTGCAATGGGTTCCGTTGAACAAGGCGCGCGAGCTTGATCTTCCCTTCATAACCGAAGTTGTTCTGGCCGAAGTTGCAGCCCGGGTCACACGACCCGAACCACCCCAAAGCGTTCCGTTCTTCCTCAATCAAGAAGAACAAAGCCTGTTCTTACAGATCAAAGGCTATCCAATGTCCGAACAGGACTTCTAGCCGAACCTACTTCATTCGGCTGATCACCGTGGTCACCTCGGGCTTTTTGCCGATCTCGGTCTTTGCTGTCTGACGCACGATCCGGCGCAATGCCTCTTCCAGCTTGTCATCGTCGCGCCGGGTTTTGGTATCCGCCCGCATGAGGAATTGGTTCAGGTCCTCTTCCAGAACTTCGACCAGTGCTGCGCGCGATGTTCCGGTCTCGGCCAAGCCCATCGTATCGCACCAGGGTTCACCCAACGGTTCGTCTTCTTCGTCTAAAATAACCGTCACGGTTACATGCCCGTTCAAGGCCATGCGAATGCGGTCGCGGACAACTCCATCCAAGGCTCCGACCTTTACGGTTCCATCCAGATAAGTTCGGCCTGTCTCGACGTAGTCGACGACCTTGGGGGCATTGCCGCTGAGATCCAGCATCGTGCCATTGACTGCCACAACCCCGGTGCGCCCGCCCGCTTCGGCCAATTTAGCATGTTCTCGCAGATGTCGGTGTTCACCATGCATGGGAATAACCATCTGCGGGTTGACTATGGCGTGCACTTTTTCCAGATCAGGCCGGTTGGCATGGCCAGAGACGTGATACAGACCCGAGCTGTCATCCACCACATCAACGCCTTTTTCGCTGAGCTGGTTCATGATGAAGATCACGCCCTTCTCATTGCCCGGTATCGTCTTCGACGAGAACAGGAACAGATCGCCTTCCTTCAACTCGATCCCGCGGTATTTACCACGCGCAAGCTGGGCACTGGCCGCACGGCGTTCGCCCTGGCTGCCGGTTACGATCAGCATCAGGTTCTGGCGCGGGATATCTATGGCCTCTTCGGCGCTGATAACCTTGGGGAAATCCGTGAGAATGCCGGTTTCGGTCGCGGCCTCGATCATGCGCCGCATCGCACGGCCCAACAGAACGACCGAGCGCCCGGCGCGCTGGCCAGCCTCGGCCAGCGTTTTCACCCGCGCTACGTTCGAGGCGAAAGTCGTCGCAACCACCATTGATTTGGCATTTTCGACCAATTTGGTGATCTCGGGCCCTACCTCGGATTCCGAGCGGCCCGCATGCGATGAAAACACGTTCGTGCTGTCGCAGACCAATGCTTTCACACCGTCCTTTGAAATTTCTGCCCAAAGGTCCTGATCAAACGGTTCACCTACCACAGGGTTGGCATCCAGCTTGAAATCCCCTGTATGCACGATCCTCCCCGCTGGCGAGTCTATGACAAGCGCCGCACTTTCGGGGATCGAGTGCGATACCGGCAAAAACCCGACTGTAAACGGGCCAACCGTCACCTGTTCAGGCCAGGCTGACAGGGTCTGAACCGCGTCTGTCGGATGGGCTTTCTCTTCCATCTTGCGACGCGCGAGATTTGCGGTGAAGGCGCGTGCATAGATCGGGGCGCCCAAGTCGTCATAGCAATGCGCCACAGCGCCGACGTGATCTTCGTGCGCATGGGTGACAAAAACCGCCTCAAGCCGGTCGGCACGTTCTTTCAGCCAGTTGATATCGGCATGGATCAGGTCGACACCGGGTGTAGTGTCCATATCCGGAAAGGTCACGCCAAGATCGACAAGGATCAGCCGTTCCTTCCCCGGTTTGCCATAGCCATAGACATAGGCATTCATGCCAATTTCGCCCGCTCCGCCCAGGGGCAGATAGATCAGTCGTTCACTGCTCATGTTGAGCCATTTTCCTTGTTATAGCGATGGATCACGGTCAGTCCGTGCATCGTCAAATCGTCTTCTATAGCGTCAAACCCAACATCTGCCTGATCGAACAGAGGCGCAAGCCCCCCGGTTCCCACGACTTTCATCGGCATGCCATATTCCGCCTTTATCCGGGCAATCAGCCCTTCGATCAGACCGGAATAGCCCCAATACACGCCAGATTGAATGCAGCCAACCGTATTTGTTCCAATCACTTTTTCCGGACGTGTGATGTCGATATGCGGCAACGCGGCGGCCCCCTGGTGCAACGCCTCAAGGCTCAGGTTTACACCTGGAGCGATGATGCCGCCGACATATGCTCCATCCGAAGACACCACGTCAAAGTTGGTGGCCGTTCCAAAATCGACAACAACCACATCCCCGCCATGCCGTTCAAACGCCCCGGCAGCATTGGCCAGGCGATCCGGGCCAGGGACCGTACCCTCATCAATGCGCGGGCTGACAGGCAGCAGACACTCCGGCTTGCCCACGACCAATGGGCGACAGCCAAAGAACCGGTCCGCAAAGACGCGCAGATTGAAAACCACACGCGGCACGGTCGAGGCGATAATCACATCGGTGATATCAGCTTGGATCTCATAATGTTTGACCAGCGTAGAGTACCAAGTGAAATAGGCATCCGCCGTACGGGCATGGTGCGTAGACGTGCGCAGCGTGCAGACGAATTCCTCACCGTCCCAGATCGAGAAAACGGTATTGGTGTTGCCGCAGTCGATGGCTAGAAGCATTGGTGCCCCTTTCAGAAAAATACGTCTGCCGCAGGTATGCTGACGCGGCCCTTCGCGGTGTTTAGGACAAGGTTACCCCGTGCGTCCACCGTTTCGAAGGTCCCGACCGTCTCAGTGGTGACAGTACGCGCGGTGATGACCTCGCCCAGCTTAGCTGCGCGGGACAACCAGGCAGCGCGGATGGGTTCGAACCCGTAGGTTACAAACTGGGCCTCGAAACGCGCATAGGCCGATGCAAGCTCGGTCAAAAAGTCTTCGGTGGTGACATCTGCCCCTGTCTCGGACAACAGCGAAACCGGCCTTAGCGCACCTGGTTCGACTTTATCTGCAGCCGGTGCCTGCGCGAGATTGACGCCGATGCCGATTGCCAAATGCGAGACGTCCCGCCCCTGCCCGGTACTTTCCAGCAGAATCCCCGCAAGCTTACCACCGTTCAGCAACACATCATTGGGCCATTTTAGCGACAAACCCGATATGCGTCCGGTGACCGCCACACATGCATCAAACAGGGCCAAGGCGGCGACAAAACTGCGCAGAGCGGCCTGTTCCGGGCGTCCTGCGGGCCGCATCAGCAGCGTTGCGGCAAGATTTCCCTCGGGGTTTGTCCAGACCCGTCCGCGCCGACCGCGCGCCTGTGTCTGGCGGTGCGCCAGGATCCAGACCGGACCCTGAGCCATCGGCGCGATCCGGGCGGCTTCGTTCAGAGTGCTATCGACCTCTTGCAATACATGCAGCCCATATCCATCCGGCCAATCACTCATGTCACAAGAACAATAGGCCGCGGGCAATGGTCGAAATCAGTTAACAAGCGTCGCCGCTGCAGCTGCCGCTGCGCCCTCAATCCCAAACTGATAGAATACGCCAACCAACATCAATGCAGCTGACCCCATCAGAGCAACCCATAGAACCGGAGACGAATTTGCGTCGATCGGGTCGTCATTCTCGGCACCGAAATACATATAGTATACGATCCGTAGGTAATAGAATGCACCGATCACCGAGGCGATGGCAGACATGATAACCAGACCGGTCAGGCCAGCCTCAATACCCGCTTGCCAGACGCCGAATTTCGCAAAGAACCCAAGCATCGGTGGAACACCGGCAAGGCTGAACATCAGGATCAGCACGGCCAGAGCCTTACCCGGATCGCGTTTGGAATACTGGCGCAAGGCGTCAATGTCGGTAACAGGTTTACCGTCCCGTTCCATCATCAGGATAAAGGCGAAAGTTCCGACATTCATGGTCACGTAAATCGCCAGATACATCAGCATCGCCTTGATACCCAGCTCGGTCCCAGCCGCCAGTCCGATCAGCGCATACCCCATATGGGCAATCGACGAAAACGCCATCAGCCGTTTAATGTCGCGTTGTCCGATGGCAGCCACGGCCCCCAGCAGCATAGACAGAACAGACAAGAGTACGATCACCTGCTGCCAGTCCTTTACGACACCTCCAAATGCGTCGTGCAACACGCGCGCAAACAGGGCCATAGCGGCCACTTTGGGCGCCGTGGCGAAGAAGGCAGTGACTGGTGTGGGCGATCCTTCATAGACATCGGGTGTCCACATGTGGAACGGAACGGCCGATACCTTGAACGCAAGCCCCGAGATCAGGAAGATCATCCCGAACAGCAACCCAAGGGTCACATCGCCGTGGTGAACTGTTTGAATGATGCCCGAGAACAGCGTGGTACCCGTAAAGCCGTAGACAAGCGAAGCCCCATACAGCAGCAAACCCGAGCTAAGCGCGCCCAGAACGAAATATTTCAGGCCAGCCTCGGTGGATTTGGCGCTGTCACGACGCAGCGCAGCCACAACGTAGAGTGCCAGCGATTGCAGCTCGAGACCCATATACAGAGACATCAGGTCACCCGCGCTGACCATCATCATCATGCCGACAGCGGCAAGCGCCACCAGCAAAGGGTATTCGAAACGCAACAACCCGCGGCGGGTCATATAGTCCTGGCTCATCATCAAAACGGCTGCGGCAGATAGCAGGATCGCCACTTTGGCAAAGCGCGAGAACCCGTCATCAACAAACATGCCGTTAAACGCGATGTTTGTTCCGTCGCCATTTGTTGCGATCCAGAACGCCAGCAGCGCCATCAGCCCTGCTGTCACCCAGACCAATGTCGGCGCAAGCCCGTCCTTGGTGGTGTAAACAGCCGCAAGCAATGCCGCCATCGCATATAGTGCCAAAACGATCTCTGGCAGGATAATTGTCAGATCAGCCTGGATCATGTCTCCAAAGCCTCCTTAATGCGAGGCGGCTGTCTGGGTCGCGGTCTCAGCCGCGGCCAGAGCCGTATCATAGTTCGAAATCAGCGCGGCAGTCGAGTTGCCAATCACATCTGTTACCAGCGATGGATACACACCCAGCAGGATCGTCATGACGATCAGGGGGGCAAATATCAACCGCTCGCGCGAGCTCATATCAGTCATCGCCTTGAGGCTTTCTTTGATAAGATCGCCAAATACGACCCGACGATACAGCCACAAAGCATATCCCGCCGAGAAGATAACACCAGTCGCGGCCACAGCAGTCACCCAGGTATTGACTTGGAATGCGCCCATCAGGGTCAGGAACTCTCCGACGAAACCACTGGTGCCCGGCAGACCGACATTGGCCATGGTGAACAGCATGAAGACCAGCGCATAGGCGGGCATCCGGATCACCAGACCGCCATAGGCCTCGATATCGCGGGTGTGCATCCGGTCATAGATCACGCCGACACACAGGAAGAGCGCTGCCGAGATGAACCCGTGGCTGAGCATCTGGAAGATGGCTCCGTCGACACCCTGCTGGTTTGCCGCAAAGATGCCCATGGTGACAAAGCCCATATGTGCGACCGAGGAATAAGCGATCAGCTTTTTCATATCCTCCTGCACCAGAGCAACCAGCGATGTGTAAACTACAGCGATGGCCGACATCCACAGCACCAGATCGGTCATCACCGCCGACCCCACCGGGAACATCGGCAGGCTGAACCGCAGGAAGCCATAGCCACCCATCTTCAACAGGATCGCCGCCAGCACGACCGACCCTGCGGTCGGCGCCTGAACGTGTGCATCCGGCAGCCAGGTGTGGACCGGCCACATCGGCATCTTCACCGCAAATGAGGCAAAGAACGCCAGGAACATCAGCGTCTGCATACCGCCTACGATATGGATGCCCAGAACGGTAAAGCTGTCGGACGAGAAATGATGCGCCATCAGCGCTTCGATATCCGTCGTGCCTGCATCCGCATACATCGCAACCATAGCCACCAGCATCAGCACAGAGCCAAGGAACGTGTAGAGGAAGAACTTGAAGCTGGCATAGATGCGCTCTTTACCACCCCAGATGCCGATGATCAGGAACATCGGGATCAGACCTGCTTCGAAGAACAGGTAGAACAGCACCAGGTCCAGCGCCATGAACACGCCAAGCATCAGCGTTTCCAGCAGCAGGAAAGCAATCATGTATTCCTTAACACGGTCTGTCACATTCCAGCTGGCCAGAATTGTCAGCGGCATAATGAAAGTGGTCAGCAACACGAACAGGACGCTGATGCCATCCACACCCATCTTGTATTTCAGACCCATCAGCCACTGGCCCTCTTCCACCATCTGGAAGCCGGTGTTTTCAGGATCAAAGCCAGTATAGATGCCAATCGAGACCAGGAAGGTCACCGTCGTCGCAACCATGGCCACCCATTTGGCATTGCGTTGCGCGGCTGCGTCGTCGCCCTGCAGAAACAGCGCCAGTATGGCGGCCGCCGCTGCGGGGATGAAGGTGACGATCGAGAGGATATTGTCCATTAGTGTGCGCCTCCGCCGATCGACATCCAGGTGACCAGGGCAGCAATTCCCAGGACCATCCAGAAGGCATAGGTAAATATGTAACCGGTCTGCGCCTTGCCTGCGAGGCGGGTGAAGAATGGCACGATGCCCATCGCTACCCCGTTCAGGAAACCGTCAATCGTGTTGCCGTCTCCGCGTTTCCACAGGAACCGCCCAAGTGCCAAGAAAGGTTTGACGAAGATCGCGTCATAGATCTCATCAAAGTACCATTTGTTCAGCAGGAACAGATAAAGCGGACGCTGGTTTGCTGCCAAGCGCGCGGGCAACGTCGTATTCACGATATAGAACCAATAGGCCACGATGAAACCAAGCAGCATCGCAACGAAGGGTGAGACCTTGACCCATTTCGGAACAGCATGCGCATCGTCCAGCACATGATTGTCCGGTGCGATGTAGAGCGCGCCTTCTCCGGGCGTGCCAACAAAGGCATAATGGTGATCGCCGCCCTGCGCGTCCTTCTCACCATGGCTGTCCTCCGCGTGACCGGCATCCGCATGCGTATCGTCGCCGTGATCATCTTCGGCATGGGTATCGTCCCCATGCGCGCCCTCTGCCGCGTGGCCATCCACCGAAGCCTCTGCAACCGGAATGCCATAGAACTGGCCGACCTTGTCGGTGTGGCCAAAAAAGTTGCCATACCAGATCATCCCGGCGAAAACCGCACCCAGCGACAGAACGCCCAGCGGAACCAGCATGACCAACGGGCTTTCATGCGCATAGTCATGCGTGTGCTTGTCCCCGCGCGGCTCGCCATAGAAGGTCAGGAAAATCAGACGCCAGCTGTAGAATGACGTAAATACCGCCGCAATTACCAGCATCCAGAACGCGTAGCCGGTGCCTCCGGCAAAGGCGCTTTCGATGATCGCGTCTTTCGACAGGAACCCGGCAAAGCCAAATGTGGTCAGAGGAATACCAACGCCGGTAATCGCCAGCGTGCCGATCATCATCGCCCAAAACGTATAAGGGATCTTCTTCCGCAATCCGCCATACTCGGTCATCTCTTGCTCGTGATGCATCGCGTGGATCACGGAACCAGCGCCAAGGAACAGCAGCGCCTTGAAGAACGCGTGCGTCAACAGGTGGAACATGGCAGCCGAGTACATACCAACGCCCGCGGCGACGAACATGTAACCAAGCTGCGAACAGGTCGAATAAGCGATGACGCGTTTGATATCGGTCTGCACCAAACCCACGGTCGCGGCAAAGAACGCCGTCGACGCACCAAGGAAGGTGATGAACCCGGTCGCACCCGGCGCGAACTCCATCAGCGGCGACATGCGGCAGATCAGGAAGACACCAGCGGTCACCATGGTCGCGGCGTGGATCAGGGCTGATACAGGCGTCGGACCTTCCATCGCATCCGGCAACCAGGTGTGCAGGAACAACTGTGCCGATTTGCCCATCGCACCGATGAACAGCAGAACGCAGATCACTTCGATCGCGGTCCATTCACCCCACAGGAAGTGCAGCTTCCCTTCGGCCAATGCCGGGGCAGAGGCGAAGATGTCCGAGAAATTGATGCTGTCGGTCAGCAGGAATAGCGCAAAGATTCCAAGCGCAAAGCCAAAGTCCCCAACCCGGTTGACGATAAACGCCTTCATCGCAGCGGCGTTGGCGGTGGGCTTGCGATAGTAGAACCCGATCAGCAGATAAGACGCGACGCCCACACCTTCCCAGCCAAAGAACATCTGAACCAGATTGTCCGCCGTCACTAGCATCAGCATGGCAAAGGTAAAGAAGGACAGATAGGCAAAGAAGCGTGGCTTATAGCTTTCGCCTTCGCGCCATTGCGGATCGTGATCCATGTAGCCAAAGGAATACAGGTGCACCAGCGCCGAGACGGTCGTCACCACGATCAACATGATTGCGGTCAGCCGGTCCAGACGAATGGCCCAACTTGTCGACAGCGAGCCGCTTTCGATCCAGCGCATGATCTCGATCTGCTGGGTGTGGCCGTCGAACGTCAGGAAGACGATCCACGACAGCAGACAGGCCAGAAACAGCAGGCCCGTGGCGGTCCACATGGCGGCTTTCTCGCCAATGAACTTCCAGCCGAACCCGCACAGGATCGCGCCCACCAGCGGGGCAAAGAGGATGGTGGTTTCCATGTGCCCTTACCCCTTCATCATATTGACATCTTCAACCGCGATCGAGCCGCGGTTGCGGAAGAAGCAGACCAGAATGGCCAGCCCGATCGCCGCTTCGGCCGCCGCCACGGTCAGCACGAACAGCGTAAACACCTGCCCGACCAGATCGCCCAGGAAGCTGGAGAACGCCACAAGGTTGATATTCACCGCCAGCAGCATCAGTTCGATGCTCATCAGCAGGATGATGACGTTCTTGCGGTTCAGGAAGAGACCGAAGATGCCGATGACGAACAGCGTCGCCGCGACCGTAAGATAGTGTTCAAGTCCGATCATCGTCTCATAGTCCCTCGAATTTCTCTTTCCCGTTACGGAGCTCTGGAAAAGCCGCCGCACAGGCGCAGTTTTCATTCGTTTCCGTGATTTCGCTGACGTCGAAGGCTTTCTGATCGAATGTCTTTTTCACCGAATCCCACGAATGGCTTGCACCACCTTTGGCCAGTTTTTGTAGGGTTTCACTTGCCTCGTCAGTTCGATCCAGAAGGGTATTGTCGTATTCCCTGTTGAGTTGCGTCACGACATTAAGTGTTTGCCCAGTCTCGCAAGCTGAAATTTTTAGGAATGTCGATTCCGTGCATCCCAATTCTTCGTCGCAAAGACCGCCGGCTTCGTAGAAAGCTACAACTCCGTCACCGATCACTTGGTGCTCAGTTGCAATCCAATGATGGGACAACAACGGCAGGCCATCGCACTCCGTTATTGGAAACGCGACTACTGACAAAGGCATACTTGCCACAGCAAAACCAGATATGATGGCACCGAACCTCACAACCCCTGCCCCGGTTTCACGTCCTTCAACTCCATCGCTTTGGCCGGGTCGCGCATCATCTGGCCGATGATGTCCTGACGCTTGATGTCCTGACGGTGGCGCAGCGTCAGCACGATGGCGCCGATCATGGCCACCAGCAGAATCAGGCCCGCCAGTTGGAACAGAAGGAAGTATTGGTCGTAAAGGATGACACCCAGTGCCTCGGTATTGTGACGATCCACCGGAACCGGCTGTGCCAGATTGGCGGAAGCACCCTGCGCGCTGTCCCAAGCCCCAAAGGCCATGACAAACTGCATCAGGATAACCAGACCGATCAGCAGGGCCAGCGGCATATAGCGCGCCATCTCGGCCTTGAGCTCAGCAAAATCCACGTCCAGCATCATCACGACGAACAGGAACAAAACCGCGACCGCGCCGACATAGACGATGATCAGCAGCATCGCCACGAACTCAGCCCCCAGCAGCACAAACAATCCTGCCGCGGACAGGAAGGACAGGATCAACCACAGCACGGAATGCACCGGCTGGCGGCTGATCACCGTGAACAGCCCGCCGGTGATGGCGCTGATGGCGAACAGATAGAAGGCAAAGACGGTCATTGATCCTCATCCTCGTTATCGCCCATGACCTCTTGCGCCAATTCCAGCGCGCGGGTCATGGCCGGGATGCCGGCAAAGACCGACATCTGACCGATCGTTTCCACGATCTCTTGTTTCTTGGCACCGGCTTCCACAGCGTGGCGCACGGTCTGACGCACCGCCGCATCCGCCTGCGCGCCCTGACAGGTCAGCCCGGCCAGTGTCAGCAACAGGCGCGTTTTGGCATCCAACCCGTCTTTGTTGACGGTGTTGCCGAACATCATCTCCATGACTTCTTTCGGCATGGTCGGCCATAGAGTTTCGAACCCTTTGGGCGAGAAACTCTCCATCGCAGGGTTCATCGCCTTGGCCATGTCCTGCGCCTGCTTCATCATCAGCTCAAACGGATTTGTCGGGGCGTCAGTCATCGGTACGGCACGTCCATTTCCAGATTGCGGGCGATCTCGGCTTCCCAGCGCTCGCCGTTGTCGAGCAGTTTTTCCTTGTCGTAGAACAACTCTTCGCGGGTTTCCGTGGCGAATTCGAAATTAGGACCTTCGACGATGGCATCGACCGGGCAGGCCTCTTGGCAGAAACCGCAATAGATGCACTTGGTCATGTCGATGTCATAGCGCGTGGTACGGCGGCTGCCATCTTCGCGCGGTTCGGCGTCGATTGTAATGGCCTGTGCAGGGCAGATCGCCTCGCAGAGTTTGCAGGCAATACAGCGTTCTTCACCGTTGGGATAGCGACGCAGGGCGTGTTCACCGCGAAAACGCGGAGACAGAGGACCCTTTTCATGCGGGTAGTTCAGGGTGGCCTTCGGTGCGAAGAAGTACTTCAGTCCCAGCTTCATGCCGACCCAGAAGTCCTGTAGCAGGAAGTACTTGGCGGCGCGGGTGTAGTCGATTTGGGTCATGTCAGCCTCCTACGCTCCAACGGGCGAATGCCCCCCAGAACCAGTCGAATTTCGCCGCAAAGGCCACGAAGACTACCCAAGCCAGCGAGAAGGGCAGGAAGACTTTCCAACCCAGCCGCATCAGCTGGTCATAGCGGTAGCGCGGCGTGATCGCCTTGACCATTGCGAAGAGGAAGAAGAAGAACGCCATCTTCGCGACCATCCACAACACGCCGTCGGGCAGGCCCGGGATCGGGGACAGCCAGCCGCCGAAAAACAGCAGCGTGGTCAGCGCGCACATCAGGAAAATGGCGATATATTCGCCAGCCATGAACAACAGGAAAGGCGTGGCCGAGTATTCGACCTGATAGCCCGCGACCAGTTCGGATTCCGCCTCTGGCAGGTCAAACGGTGGGCGGTTGGTTTCGGCCAGCGCCGAGATGAAGAACAGGAAGACCATTGGGAAATGCGGCAACCAGTACCAGCTGAAGAACCCAAAGCGCCCGTCTTGCGCATGCACGATGTCACCGAAGTTCATCGACCCGGTCGACAGGATCACACCGATGATGATCAGACCAATCGAGACCTCGTAGGAAATCATCTGAGCGGCAGAGCGCAATGAGCCAAGGAAAGGGTACTTTGAGTTCGACGCCCACCCCCCCATGATCACGCCATAAACCTCCAACGAGGACACGGCGAAGACATACAGGATGGCGACATTTATATCCGACAGCACCCAGCCGTCGTTGAACGGAATCACGGCCCAGGCGATCATCGCCAGAACAAATGAGGTCAACGGCGCGAGGATAAAGACGGTGCGGTCTGCACCCGCTGGGATAACCACCTCTTTAACAACATATTTCAGCGCGTCGGCCACCGATTGCAGCAGGCCATAGACGCCCACCACGTTGGGGCCACGGCGCATCTGAACCGCCGCCCAGATCTTCCGGTCTCCATAGACAAGGAACAACAGCGAGATCATCACAAAGGCCACAACGGCAAGCACTTGTGCCAAAATGATGAGGGCTATTCCGCCTGGGGTGTTAAAGAATTCAGCCATTGGTCCTCACACCGTGGGTATTCCGTTTTCCGCACGAAATGCTAAGGCCATGTGCCTGCGTAAAGTGCGTCTGGGTCGGCGCGTTGGTGTAAACAGCATCTGCAGCCTCTACGCCACCCTTTTTATTCCGTTTCATAGGCAAAACAGGGGCGAGCCCCTGTCCGACCAGCACAGGGTCGAAATGCGATATGACAGAGTTTCGGTTCATTCCGCCGCGATCTTTTCGCCTTTGCGTGCCTGCGTCTGCGCCGATAGCTCAGCCATCAACTGCGAGGCCCGTGCAATCGGGTTGCTCAGGTAGAAATCCTTGACGGTGTGACGGAAGCTCGCCTTGCCCAGAGGGCCGAGCTTCAGCGCCTGAACCTCGTTTTCGATCACCTCGTCGATACGGGCCAGATGCGGCACCGCCTCGATCAGCGCGGTGCGCAGTTGCGCCAGCGAGTCATAAGGCAGCGTCGCACCCAGTTCGGCAGACAAAGCGCGCAGGATCGCCCAGTTTTCCTTAGCCTCACCTGGTGCAAACCCGGCACGCATCGCCAGTTGCGGGCGGCCTTCGGTGTTCACGAACAGGCCGTTTTCCTCGGTATAGGCTGCGCCCGGCAGGATCACGTCGGCGCGGTGCGCACCTCGATCGCCATGGCTGCCCTGATAGATGACAAAGGCGCCGTCGCCGATTTCAACTTCATCGGCACCGAGATTATAGATCACATCCGCCGCGCTGATTGTATCCATGCCACCTTCGTTGGTGGCATCGACATCCATAGAACCAACACGTGAGGCGGCTGTGTGCAGGACAATCAAACCGCTTTCGGTATTCGCCGCAATGGTTTGCGCAGCGGCCAAAACCGCAGCGCCATCCGCTTCCTGCAATGCACCCTGACCAATGATGACCAACGAGCGTTTGCCCTTGACCTCATCATCTCCGCCCATATCCACCACCTGCTGCAATGCCGCACGATCATCGCCGACATGGTGGTAGTCATAGGTCAGATCGACTGCCGGGCCGACCACAGCAATCTCGGCCCCATGCGCCCAGGCTTTGCGAATGCGCGCGTTCAGCACCGGCGCCTCATCACGCGGGTTGGTTCCGATCAGCAGAATGCGCTCGGCGCTGTCGATATCTTCGATCGCAGCGGTCCCGGCATAGGCCGCGCGGTTGCCCGTTGGCAACTTGGCGCCATCGGTACGGCTTTCGACAACCCCGCCCTGCCCTTCAATCATCTGCTTCAGAGCAAACGTAGCCTCGACCGGGGCCAAGTCGCCCACGATACCGGCGGGCTTTTCAGCCCCTTTCAACGCCTCGGCCGCTTTGGTCAACGCCTCGGGCCACGTCGCCGGGCGCAGCTTACCGTTTTCACGCAAGTATGGCTTGTCCAGCCGCTGACGACGCAGGCCGTCCCACACAAACCGCGTCTTATCACTGATCCATTCTTCGTTCACGCCATCATGATTGCGCGGCAAAAAGCGCATGACTTCGCGCCCTTTGGTATCCACACGAATGTTCGAACCCAATGCATCCATCACGTCGATGCTTTCGGTCTTGATCAGTTCCCAAGGGCGCGCGGTAAAAGCATAGGGTTTCGAGGTCAGCGCCCCGACGGGGCACAAGTCGATGATATTACCTTGCAGATTCGAATCCAGCGTCTGGTTCAGATATGACGTGATCTCGGCGTCTTCGCCCCGTCCGGTTTGACCCATCTGAGTGATCCCGGCCACTTCGGTTGTAAAGCGCACGCAGCGGGTGCAACTGATGCAGCGGGTCATCGCGGTACCAACCAGCGGACCCAGATCCAGATCATCGACCGCGCGCTTGGCTTCCTTAAACCGCGTGCCCGACATGCCATAAGCCATCGCCTGATCCTGC
Organism: Ruegeria sp. YTSA226; assembly: GCF_059609905.1. Classification (NCBI taxonomy): domain Bacteria; kingdom Pseudomonadati; phylum Pseudomonadota; class Alphaproteobacteria; order Rhodobacterales; family Roseobacteraceae; genus Ruegeria; species Ruegeria sp. YTSA226. The sequence goes on along the minus strand of NZ_JBXWMQ010000004.1, from coordinate 334,426 downwards.
AGATCGCACTCGCCACCCTGATCGCAGATCGGGCAATCCAGTGGATGGTTGATCAGCAAGAACTCCATCACTCCTTCGCGGGCCTTCTTGACCATGGGCGAGTTGGTTTTGACCACCGGTGCTTGCCCTTCCGGCCCCGGACGAAGATCGCGCACCTGCATGGCACAAGAGGCCGCAGGTTTAGGCGGCCCCCCAACAACTTCGACCAGACACATCCGGCAGTTCCCGGCAATCGACAGACGCTCGTGATAGCAAAAGCGCGGCACTTCGACCCCGGCCTGTTCGCAGGCCTGAATCAGGGTCATCGCACCATCGACTTCGATTTCCTGTCCGTCGATGTTAACTTTGCGGAGGTCAGACATGATTTAAACTACCCTTTCAGGAATGTGCCGATAGCAGATTTTTTGGCGATTTCGCTTCGCCCTGCCGAGCACATCGTATCTGGAACGCCAATCACGATGCCGTTTCCTTGGATATAGCGAATAGCGTCGTCCTGTATCCGCTTCCGCGGCAAATTTCTTTCGAGATAGACAAAATCACTTTCCCGATACCCCTTGGCTTCTAGGTCGTCAGCTACCGTTTTCATGCTTTGCCTGATCTGCGATCGATTGAGCGACAAATTCGGACAACCGCCTGCAATCTGCTCTGCCATAGCGTTGGCAAAGGCCACATCATAGAGGCTCTGCGGAACCTGTGTACGAAACTGAGCGCGAGATGTGTCAGCGTCCAAAGCTTGGCTGGATGTTGACTCGCATCCAGCTAAGACCAAAAGCAAAACACCAGCAAAGCCCGTCATCAAAGCTCTGAAACCCATACTCAATTCGCCCTCAAATACACGCCGATGGCGCTGTTTCTTTCAATTTCCGCGCGACCAAGCGTACAGAAGGAATTCGGCCGGTCATACGACACGCCATTTTGGGCCAGATAGGCCTCGCCCTTGGCGCGCATTCGGTCTTTTTCTGCATCCGAATCGACATAGGAGCGGATTTCACTGTCGGAATAGCCCAACTGGTTCGCCTTCGACCGCAAGCCCCACATCACACCAATCGCCTTCATACGCCGCCCGCTGATGGAGGGGCAGTATTCCGAAATTTCGTTCGCGATAGCGATGTAATAGAGTTCGTTGTCGATCTCTTTGACTTCGCGCAAGGGAGGTTTAGCCAAAGCAACCGCAGGCAGTGTCAGCGCCGTTGCAACGGCAAGCATTTTGATACCAGACATGACAAATCCTTTCGTCTTGGAAAGACCAAGACGACGGAGGCCAGCATTGCTATGCAATAGCAATGGGCCTGTCACGGCGTGATATGCAAAAAACCGCTTCATGGACGGCGGCAGCTCCCGGCAAAGGTTAGTCTGTCATCGTTGATCTGAAGGTTTTGTGGTTCGGTATCCGGCCCGACCTTCCAGTCGATCCTGGAGGATCCGAAATTCGCGATGCAAAACTTGGTGCCCTCATAACGGCCGGCCTCGCGTGCACCATCCAATGAGGCAGATACTCCTTTGATCACAACGGTGAAATCCGAAGGAGACGCTTTTTTGTTGATGTGCTTTGCTTTGGCTCTGAACGACTTGCCATCGAATAGAATACGATCTTCCGAAGGCTTAATCAGCCCGCAGGCCGAAACCGCCACCAGCAGTAAAACTGCGCCGATGAGGGAAACATTCTTGGTTCTGGTCACAAGATCAACAGTTCGTTCAATCATTAAAACGCCGCCACCAATGCCATGATCCCCATCACGAACATGCAAAGCCAGGCAACCACGTAAAGAACCGAGCGCAAGCCAGAGTTCGGCTTACCCAGTCCACGCAGATGAACAAACAGCATTGCCAGACGCGAAACCAGTGCCACCGAGGCGAGCAAGTTTACCCAAAACGGGCTGACCCCCAACAAAATTGCCGCGATCGTCACCGCCGCAAAAGCAGGAAGCGTTTCAGTGCCGTTCAGATAGGCACGGTTCAACCGATAGGCCCTGTCTGAATAATCTTGCTCGGGCGTGGCGCCTGGCGCCAGCCCCTTACCCTGTTTGGCCATTGCCGAAAATGGGGCTAGGAACAGGACGACGAGGGTGAAGATCATCACCGATGCAAGTGCATGGCCATAGTCCGAGAATACTTCCATTTGAATCACTCCGCTGCCATCGCACCCGTGCGGCCCGATTTCTGGGCCTTGATGCGGTCTTCGATTTCTTCCCGGAAATTGCGGATCAGGCCCTGGATTGGCCAGGCTGCCGCATCACCGAGGGCACAGATCGTGTGGCCTTCCACCTGTTTGGTTACGTCAAACAGCATGTCGATCTCTTCCAACTCGGCCTCACCGCGCACAAGGCGGTCCATGACGCGCATCATCCATCCGGTGCCTTCGCGACACGGCGTGCACTGACCGCAGCTTTCATGTTTGTAAAACTTCGACAATCGCCAGATCGCTTTGATTATATCGGTGGATTTATCCATCACGATCACGGCAGCCGTACCCAGGCCCGAGCCCAGATCGTTGCGCAGGTGGTCAAAGTCCATGATCGCGTCGCGCATATTCTCACCGCGCACACAGGGCACCGACGAACCACCCGGAATAACCGCCAGCAAATTGTCCCAGCCGCCGCGAATGCCGCCGCAATGGGTTTCGATCAGCTGTTCAAACGGGATCGACATTGACTCTTCGACCACACAGGGGTTGTTCACATGGCCCGAGATCGCAAACAGCTTGGTGCCTGCATTGTTCTGACGGCCAAAACCTGCGAACCAGTCGGCCCCGCGACGCAAGATCGTCGGCACTACCGCAATGGATTCCACATTGTTCACCGTGGTCGGGCACCCATACAGACCTGCGCCCGCCGGGAACGGTGGCTTCATCCGCGGCATGCCCTTTTTGCCCTCAAGGCTTTCGATCAGGGCAGTTTCTTCACCACAGATATAGGCGCCCGCCCCGTGATGCAGAAACAAGTCGAAATCCCAGCCTGACCCAGCGGCGTTCTTGCCCAACAAACCGGCGTCATAGCCTTCGTCAATCGCGGCCTGCAGCGCCTCACGCTCGCGGATGTATTCCCCGCGCAGGTAGATATAGCAAGTATGCGCATTCATCGCGAAAGAGGCTATCAGGCAGCCTTCGATCAGCGTATGCGGATCGTGGCGCATGATTTCACGGTCTTTGCAGGTGCCAGGCTCGGATTCATCCGCGTTCACCACCAGATAGGACGGGCGACCGTCACTTTCCTTGGGCATGAAGGACCACTTCAGACCGGTTGGAAAACCCGCCCCGCCCCGGCCGCGCAGCCCTGAATCCTTCATCGTCTGGATGATCCAGTCGCGCCCGTTGCCGATCAGGCCAGCGGTGCCGTCCCAATGCCCCCGGGCCTGTGCACCGCGCAATGTACGCTCATGCATCCCGTAGATGTTGGTAAAGATCCTGTCCTGATCCTTCAGCATCATGTGTTACCTTCAGCTGTCCTGACGCATGCGCCAGAGTTGAAAAATGTTGACGCCCGCATAGATGAACCCGGCCAGCGCGGCAAAATCAAACAGCAGCGCATAGCGTCCCGGCAGTTCCATCGCGGGGCCAATGAACATGGTCATGGCAAGCCAGATCAGCATGGTCACGGCGATGACCACTCCGATATGTCGACCCTTGCGGGCCATGGCCTGTTCCTTGTCCTTGTCCATCTTGTCCTAAATGCCCAGAGCGGGCACACATCCTAGTCTTCGTATGTACCGTCGTCCTTGGCCCGCTTGGCGAACTCGGTTTCTTCACCCGCCGCCAGCTTGGTGGCCTGATCAATCCAGCCGTCTCTCTCGATCCGGCCTTTGAACTTCAGCCGCGCATCAACCCAGGCAACCTGCTCAGGCGTCCATTTGGCGATCTGATCATAATGATAGAAGCCCAACTCGTTCAGCGTCTTCTCAAGCTTAGGCCCGACACCTTTAAGCAGCTTCAGATCGTCCGACTTGCCGTCCCGCGCAGCCGAAAGCGTATCGGGCTGGTCTTCTTTGACCGCCTTCGCCTCAGCCGCTTGTTTCACCGCGGGTTTGGCCGGTGCGGGGGCCTTGGGAGGATTCGGAGCAGCCTTTGTCGCCGCCGCCTTGCCATCCTTGCCCTGCCATGGCGTCAGGATCGGAACCTCGGTCCCGTCGATGCGCTTGACGGTATCCCCCTGATCACGCGCCAACTGAACGCTGGCGTTATACTGGGTTCGGCCACTGTCATATTCGGACAGGCTGGTCAGCCCCTTCAGAGGCTCTGCAGCATAGCGCCCGTTCTGAGGGCCCGGTGTCGGCACTTTGCCAGCGGCCAGATCGTCGATGATCTTGCCAAAACCCTCGGCGGTCAGGTCTTCGTAATAGTCCTTGCCGATCTGCGCCATCGGCGCGTTGGTGCAAGAGCCCAGGCATTCGACCTCTTCCCAGCTGAGCTTGCCATCGGCGGACAACGCATGCGGCTTGGCGGCGATCTTGTCCTTGCAGACCGCGATCAAATCCTCGGCCCCGCAGATCATGCAGGATGTGGTGCCGCACACCTGAATATGCGCAACCGAGCCAACCGGCTGCAGCTGGAACATGAAATAGAACGAGGCGACTTCGAGCACGCGGATATAGGCCATGCCCAGCATGTCAGCGACGGATTCAATCGCCGGGCGGCTCAGCCAGCCCTCTTGTTCTTGCGCGCGCCACAGCAGAGGGATCACCGCGCTGGCCTGACGGCCTTCGGGGTATTTGGTGATCTGCGCTTCGGCCCATTGCCGGTTGGCAGCGGTAAAGGCGAAGCTTTCGGGTTGTTCGGGATGAAGACGGCGGAGCATTAGCGGTCAATCTCTCCAAATACGACATCCATGGTGCCGATGATGGCGGCGACGTCGGCCAGTTGGTGGCCTCCGGCGATGTGGTCCATAGCTTGCAGGTGCAGGAAGCCCGGGGCGCGCAGTTTGGCGCGGTAGGGTTTGTTGGTGCCGTCAGCGACCAGATAAACGCCGAACTCACCCTTAGGGGCCTCAACGGCGGCGTAAACCTCACCCGAGGGCACGTGGAACCCTTCGGTGTACAGTTTGAAGTGATGGATCAGGCTTTCCATCGAGGTCTTCATGTCCGAGCGTTTGGGCGGGGTGATCTTGCCACGGGCCAGAACGTCTCCGGGGCATTCCCGGATTTTGGCGATGGCCTGACGGATGATGTGCAGTGATTGACGCATCTCTTCCATGCGGCAGAGATAACGGTCATAGCAGTCGCCGTTCTTGCCGACGGGGATCTGGAACTCGAATTCATCATAGCATTCATAGGGCTGCGCGCGACGCAGGTCCCATGCCAGACCCGATCCGCGCACCATCACACCCGAAAAACCGTATTTCTGGATGTCGTCCTCGGTCACCACGCCAATATCGGCGTTGCGCTGTTTGAAGATGCGGTTTTCGGTCAGCAGACCATCAATGTCGTCGAGGATGGTGGGGAATTCGTGGCTCCACGTCTCGATATCGTCCAGCAGTTCCGGCGGCAGGTCCTGATGTACGCCGCCGGGGCGGAAATAGGCCGCGTGCAGGCGGGCACCACAGGCGCGTTCATAGAACACCATCAGCTTTTCGCGCTCTTCAAACCCCCAGAGCGGCGGGGTCAGCGCCCCCACATCCATCGCCTGCGTGGTCACGTTCAGCAAGTGGTTCAGGATGCGCCCGATCTCGGAATACAGCACCCGGATCAGAGAACCTCGGCGCGGCACCTCAACTCCGGTCAGCTTTTCAATGGCCAGACACCAGGCATGTTCCTGGTTCATCGGCGCAACGTAGTCGAGACGATCGAAATACGGCAGGTTCTGCAGATACGTCCGGCTTTCCATCAGCTTTTCGGTGCCACGGTGCAACAAACCGATATGCGGGTCGCAACGCTCAACAATCTCGCCATCCAGCTCAAGCACAAGCCGTAAAACCCCGTGCGCCGCAGGGTGTTGCGGGCCAAAGTTAATGTTGAAATTGCGGATCTTCTGTTCTCCGCTCAGCGCGTCCGTGCTGCCGTCATCATATCTTGAGCCGTCCATCAACGCCCCCGCCTATTCTTTTTCGCTTCGGCCCGAACCCGGACCTTTTCGGCCTCGGCCGCCTTGGCTGCAGCCCCCGCCAGAAGGACCCCCAGCGCACCCAGCACGATCAGTTCCCCCAGCATCATCATCTCAGCGGCGCTCCAGCTCTTGCAGTTTCAGCCCGACCCACCACAACAACGCGATCGTGCCAAAGGGGATCAGACAGAGCAGGCACCAGTATTTGTTAATCCCGAAGAACGGCAAAATCTTCACCATCGGGATGATGGTCAGTGCAGATAGGATCAGCCACCAAATGCCACCCATTATTCGCTCTCCTGTTTCTCATCGCCGGGCAGGATGTAATTCGCACCCTCCCACGGAGACATGAAATCAAACTGACGGTATTCCTGCACCAGATTGACCGGCTCATAGACCACACGCTTTTGCGCCTCGTCATAACGGACCTCGGTATAGCCGGTGGTCGGGAAATCCTTGCGCAGCGGATAGCCACGAAAGCCATAGTCGGTCAGGATTCGCCGCAGATCAGGATGGCCCGAGAAAAGGATGCCGAACATATCGAACACCTCGCGCTCGAACCAGTTGGCCGAGGGGTGAACGTCGACAATCGACGGCACCATGTCATCCTCACGGATCGACACGCGCAGGCGGATACGCTGGTTCTGGTACATCGACAGGAAGTGATAGACCACATCGAACCGCTTGGCCCGCTCGGGATAGTCAACGGCTGTGATGTCCACCAGGGTCGAGAACTTGCAACTGGCATCGCCCTTCAGAAATTCGATAAATTCCACAAGGTTCGACGGGGCCACGTCCACGTTCAACTCATCATGGGTGACATCCCAGGACAGAACGCAATCGGTCCGTTTGAGTTCCAGCTGCGCGCCGAGTTCTTTGAGTGCTTCGTTCATTGCCCTCTCCTCAGCGTACAATGGTGCCAGTGCGGCGGATTTTGCGCTGCAGCTGCATCAGACCATACAACAGCGCCTCAGCCGTCGGAGGGCAACCGGGCACGTAGATATCGACCGGCACAATGCGGTCACAGCCGCGCACAACAGAATAGGAATAATGGTAATACCCGCCGCCGTTGGCGCAGGATCCCATCGAGATCACATAGCGCGGCTCGGGCATCTGGTCATAGACCTTACGCAGCGCAGGCGCCATTTTGTTGGTCAGCGTTCCGGCCACAATCATAACGTCTGACTGACGTGGGGACGCGCGTGGCGCGATACCGAACCGTTCTGCATCATAACGCGGCATCGAGGTGTGCATCATCTCAACTGCGCAACAGGCCAGCCCGAAGGTCATCCAGTGTAACGACCCGGTTCGGGCCCAGTTGATGATGTCCTCCGTCGAGGTCAACAGAAAGCCTTTGTCCTGCAGCTCGGCATTCAGGGCCTGGGTGGCGACTTCTTTGTCGACGCCGGCGGTGTCTGCACCCGTCATCACTCCCATTCCAGGGCCCCTTTCTTCCATTCATAGGCAAAGCCGATGGTCAGAACGCCCAGGAATACTATCATGGACCAAAAGCCCACATCGCTGATGTCCTTGAAACCGACGGCCCAGGGAAACAGGAACGCGATTTCCAGATCGAAGATGATGAAGAGAATCGAAACCAGGTAAAACCGGACGTCGAATTTCATCCGCGCATCGTCGAAGGCGTTGAAGCCGCATTCATAAGCGCTGACCTTTTCAGGGTCGGGATTGCGGACGGCCAGCACCACAGCGGCAAGAATCAGGACGATTCCAAGGCCCGCAGCGACGACCAGAAACACCAGGATCGGGAGGTACTCCCGCAGCAGGTCTTCCACGAATAGCTCCTTTCCTGCGCGTGCCCCGTAGGGGAGCGCCGTCAATTAGCGTGTTGACTGGACATTCTCTATCCGCGCGGGGTCAGAGGGTCAACCAAACACAACCGCATGGCACCCTAATATTCCGTTTCATTCCAGCCGAACTTCGATCCGTGAAACGCCCAGACCGACAGAACGTAAACCTAACTATTCCATACAGGTTTTCGCTTGTCGAAGAATGCGCTGATTCCCTCATGCGCCTCGTCGGTTTCCCAGCGCGCAACAAGCGCCCGGATCGTTTGGTCGATAACGGGATCGTCAACACGCGGCCCCAAACCATGAACCAAGGCCTTGGCCGAGGCCACCGCACCAGGCGCACATGACAGATAGGGTTCAACCTCGGCCTCGACAGCGTCCGCCAGATCTTCTGCTGAGACCGTTTTGGCCAATAGGCCCAAATCGACGGCCTCGGCCGCGTCAAACAATCGGGCCGACATAAAGACCCGCCGCGCACGTGCCGCCCCCATCCGAGCGACAACATAGGGGCCGATGGTGGCCGGGATCAGACCCAGTCGCGTCTCGGTCAGGCCCATTTTCAGGGTCTCGACACCTATTGCCACGTCGCAGACGGCGGCAAGGCCCACGCCGCCACCAAAGGCGTTGCCCTGTAACGCTCCGATCAGCGGTTTGAGCATCACATTCAACGCCTGCAACATCTCGGCCAGTTTGCGTGCTTCGACAAAGCGTGTCTGAGGATCCGCTGCCATCTGGTCCTGCATCCAGCCCAGATCCCCACCGGCACAAAAGCTTTTGCCTGCTCCGGTCAGAACGACGACGCGCACAGTGCCATCGCCGCCCAACTGCACCGCCGCTTGTGTCAGTTCCCGGATCATCTGCGCGGACATCGCATTATGCTTCTCCGGGCGGTTCAGCGTCAGGGTTGCAACGCCACGTGGATCAACCGTGACCGAGATCGTTTCAAACATCGCCTACTCCGCCCTCATGGCCAGTGCCATTTGTGCCGCTTGTTCCACGATCCCCAGATCAAGCCCCGTTTCGTATCCAAGACGCTCTAGATGCGCGACCACGGCTTCGGTGGCCACGTTCCCTGCTGCGCCAGGTGCGTAGGGGCAACCGCCCAGCCCCCCGACTGCTGAGTCAAATGTCCGCACGCCCAGCGCCAATGCAGCGTCGATATTGTCGATGGCCCGACCATTGGTGTCGTGGAAATGTCCCGCCAAGCGGGTAACAGGCACCGTCTCACGCACCGCCAGAAGCATATGGGCGATAGTGTCCGGTGTTCCTTGCCCGATCGTATCTCCCAGCGACACCTCATAGCAACCCAACGCAAATAGTGTGTCCGCAATCTCGGCCACCTTCTCGGGTGGGGTTGGACCATCATAGGGGCAGTCGGTCGCGCAGGACACGTAACCGCGCACTGGCAGGTCAATATGGCGCGCAGCCTCTAGGATCGGTTTGAACCTCTCAATGGATTCGGCGATGGTCGCGTTGAGATTGGCCTTCGAGAACCCTTCCGAGGCAGATGCGAATACGGCAATCTCATCCGCTTTGGCAGACAAGGCGTCCTCGTACCCGCGCATATTTGGCGTCAGCGCCGCATAGCGCACCTTACCAACCCGCTGGATCCCGGCCAGAACATCGGCACTGCCAGCCATCTGGGGCACCCATTTCGGAGACACAAAACTGGCAACTTCGATCCGATTGAAGCCCGCCTTGCTCAGGCAATCGATCAGAGCGACCTTCTCGGCAACAGGAATTTCCCGCTGTTCGTTCTGCAGCCCATCACGTGGCCCTACTTCAAAAATGTCGACCCGTTCACCCATAGCTTTCGCCTCCCGTTATGCCGTGTTGTCCCGACTGTGCCACGTTGCGGCGCAGCGGGACAGATCATTCCTCCTCCAGCCGGACCAGCGCCGCGCCGGCCTCGACCTGAGCGCCCGTTTCGGCCAGCACCTCGGCGATCACGCCATCACGGGCAGCCAGCAAGGAATGTTCCATTTTCATCGCTTCCAGAATGGCCAGTCGATCACCTTCTGAAACGGCTTGCCCTACGGTGGCGAACATGGCCTTGACCAGACCGGGCATCGGCGCCTCGACCACATTGGTATCGCCCAAGGCGCTTGCATCGCGATCCAGCGGATCGACATGCTCAAACACTTGCCCATAGTCATCGAATACTGTGATTGTCGCACCAGCCAGTGCCACGGGCGGCATCGGGCGGTCATCAATGTACCAGCCTCCATTGCGCCGTTGCGCCAGAACCGTTGTGTCCTTGATCTGCCAGACCTGCCGGTCAGGTCCTTCGACCTGTACGTCTAGATCAATGAGCTCGCTATCGTACTTCAACTGGACGGCCCGGTGCAGCGGCGCCCACAGGCTGAAACCCGTGTCGGGCCCGGTCTCGACCAGATCAAGCGCCGTCATGGCTGCTGCAACAATCAAGCCCGCGCGCGCATCAGAAGTTCGGACCAGCCCGTCGATATCCCGACCGATCAGCCCGGTATCGACATCGCCCGCCACAAATCCGGGGTGCCGGGTCAGCGCGCCAAGAAACGAGAGATTCGTGACCGTCCCGGCAACCTCGGTCCGCCGAAGAACCCGGTGCAGGTTTTCCAGCGCCACTGCACGCGTCGGGCCATGCACCACGACCTTGGCAATCATCGGATCGTACCAGGGGCTGATTGTATCGCCGGACCGCACTCCGCTATCGGCGCGGCATTCCGCAGGAAAGCGCAGATGTGTCAGCGTACCTGTTGCGGGCAAAAACCCTTTGGGCACGTCCTCGGCGTAAAGCCGGGCTTCGAACGCATGCCCGTTGATCGTCAGGTCATCCTGCGTTTTTGGCAACGCCTCACCCGAGGCGACTCGCAACTGCCATTCGACCAGATCAACGCCGGTAATCGCCTCGGTCACGGGGTGTTCCACCTGCAAGCGCGTGTTCATCTCCATGAACCAGAACCGATCCGAGCGCAGCCCGTCCGATGCATCAACGATGAACTCAACCGTACCTGCGCCTTTGTAGCCAATCGCCTCGGCGGCGCGCACGCCCGCCTGCCCCATGGCCTCACGCATTTCAACCGTCATTCCGGGCGCCGGAGCTTCTTCGATCACCTTCTGGTGCCGCCGCTGCAGCGAACAATCGCGTTCGAACAGATGCACCGCCTGGGTGCCATCGCCGAACACCTGCACCTCGATATGCCGGGGCTTGGAAACGAATTTTTCGACCAGAACGGCATCGTTGCCAAAGGCGGTTTTCGCCTCTCCCCGCGCACTGTCTAGAGCCTCAGTAAAGTCTTCGGGGTGCTCTACCAGCCGCATCCCCTTGCCGCCGCCCCCCGCAACGGCCTTGATCAGCACTGGATATCCGATGGTCTGGGCCGCGCCCGCCAGATGATCAGGGTCTTGGTTATCGCCGTGATAACCCGGAACCACGGGCACGCCCGCCAGCTCCATCAACACTTTTGCCGCGTCTTTGAGGCCCATCTTGCGGATCGCATCCGCCGAGGGCCCGATAAAGATCAGACCCGCAGCCGCAACCGCGTCAACGAAACCGGGGTTTTCAGACAGAAACCCATAGCCCGGATGAATCGCCTGCGCGCCCGTATCCAGCGCTGCCTGAATGATCACATCACCCTTTAAATAGCTGTCCGCCGGGGCCGCGCCACCGATATGCACCGCCTCATCCGCCATTTGCACATGCTTGGCCGAGGCGTCCGCGTCCGAGTACACTGCAACACAGGATACACCCATTTTCTGAGCCGTTTCCATCACCCGACAGGCAATCTCGCCTCGGTTAGCAATCAGGATTTTATTGAACATGGCTTATCCCTCAACCCCGAGATCTTCGACAAGTCGGAACCGCTCGCAGAGCAATTCCATTTCGGGATCAAACCCGCCGTTTCGCTCGAAATACCGGCGGTGATCTTCGCGCCATCCTTCAAGCGCCTCATTCTCGCCCTCGGCCAGCGCGAAATCCTCGGTCACATCGCAATATCGGCAGGTCGTTACCTCATTCGTTTCGATCACCAGCGCGGGACGACCATCCCAGTCCAAAGCGATATCGCGCCGCCCAACGACCGGAGTATCCGCACTGCCTTCGGGATAGTCTCGCAAAGCACCGCAGGTCGCTGTTTTCCTTCCTGCACGCACTAAGGCCAAAAGTTCTGCGCTCAACGTTGCGTTGTCACCAAACTTGAAAGTCTGAGCACCCGGATAGCGGGCCATGACATCATTCAAAGAAACGTTCATCTTACATCCTGAACACGCCGAAACGTGTCTCCTCAATCGGGGCATTCAGGGCGGCACTCAGCGACAAGGCCAGAACATCGCGACTTTTGCGCGGGTCGATGATGCCATCATCCCATAGGCGCGCCGAGGCATAGAGTGGGTGAGATTGTTCCTCGAACATATCCAATGTTGGGCGCTTGAATTCGATCTCTTCCTCAGCCGACCAGCTGCCACCCTGCCGCTCGATCCCGTCTCGTTTGACGGTGGCCAGCACGCCCGCCGCTTGCTCGCCCCCCATTACGGAAATACGCGAGTTCGGCCAAGTCCACAGGAACCTGGGCTGATAGGCCCGCCCCGCCATGCCATAGTTCCCGGCCCCGAACGAGCCCCCGACAAGCATGGTGATCTTGGGTACCGAAGTCGTAGCAACGGCTGTCACCATCTTTGCCCCGTGCCGCGCAATGCCTTCGTTTTCGTATTTGCGGCCCACCATAAAGCCGGTGATATTTTGCAGGAAGACCAGCGGGATTTTGCGTTGCGAACACAGCTCAACAAAATGCGCGCCCTTTTGGGCGGCCTCGGAAAACAGCACGCCGTTGTTGGCGATGATCCCAACCGGGCAGCCTTTGACATGGGCAAACCCAGTCACAAGCGTCTCACCAAAGCGCGGTTTGAATTCATCAAATCGCGAGCCATCGACGAGCCGAGCGATCACCTCTCGGATATCATAGGGCGTGCGCAGGTCGGCGGGAACAACGCCCAGAATTTCCTCGGGGTCATAAGCCGGATCTTCGGGGCTGGCCCAATCCACGGTCTGCGGTTTGCGCAGATTCAGAGAACCCACCGCTTGCCGCGCTAAGGCCAGCGCGTGAGCGTCGTCCTCAGCCAGGTAATCGGCCACGCCGGACAGACGGGTATGGACGTCGCCACCGCCCAAATCCTCGGCGCTGACGACCTCTCCGGTTGCGGCCTTGACCAGGGGCGGCCCGGCCAGAAAGATCGTGCCCTGATCTTTGACGATGATCGTCACATCCGACATCGCGGGCACATAGGCCCCGCCCGCCGTACACGAACCCATGACCACCGCGATCTGAGGGATTCCTTTGGCACTCATTCGGGCCTGATTATAGAAGATGCGGCCAAAGTGGTCGCGGTCGGGAAAGACCTCGTCCTGGTTGGGCAGGTTCGCCCCGCCGCTGTCAACCAGATAGATACAGGGGAGTTGGCTTTCCTCGGCAATCTCCTGCGCGCGCAGGTGTTTCTTGACCGACATCGGATAATAAGTGCCGCCCTTCACGGTGGCGTCGTTGCAAACCACCATGACCTCGCGCCCCTGCACCCGGCCAATGCCCGCAATCACACCAGCGCTTGGCGCTGCATCACCATACATCCCATGCGCCGCCGTCGCGCCGATTTCCAGAAACGGAGACCCTGGGTCCAGCAGGTTCGCAACCCGGCGCCGGGGGAGCATCTTGCCACGGGATTCATGCCGCGCGCGGGATTTTTCACCCCCGCCCAGACGGGCCGCTTCCGCAGCGGCAGAGATTTGCGCCAGCGCGTCGAGATGAGCCGCGCGGTTTGCCTTGAAACCCTCAGAGGTGGGTATGGCTTTGGAATTGAGTTTCATTGGTGTTTACCCTCCAAAAGCCGTTCGGCCAATCGCAAGTTCAGCCACTTCATAGTAGCATCTAACAATAGGCATTCATTTTCAGACATGTCGGCTTCGCATTTCGTTTGAAAATCTTCGGAAGTTCGCCGCCGCGCATTCGCATAAAAGGAGCGCCTGAAACCCTTGAGGTTTGGGTTCGCTGGTAAATTCCCCGAAATTTCTGCACTTCTGAGACGAATGTGCTCAATTAAAATCTCGTGACAAATGTCCTGGTAGGAGTTTTCCTGATTATTTGTGCAATAGTCCAAGGCAGATGCAACACAATCCATATCCAACGTCATTTTTGGAACAGACATCACCGTCGTTTTGCTAAGTTGCGTACACCCATCCAACCAGTTTTCGACACCTATGACCGGCTCCGAAGCTTGCCCCATGCTTTCGTCCGCCTCTAGGGCCGCCGCGGAAATTAGCAGTGCAACCAACCCCGGCCAAAACATCTTACTCATGATTTCGGCCTCTTCTGCGTTTCAGTTTCCCCCGCCGCCCGCGCCTTCAATTCCTTCCGGATCACTTTCCCCGTCACAGTCATCGGCAGTTCCTCCAGAAACGCCACCTCGCGCGGATAGGAATACTGCGCCAGACGGTCTTTGACCCAATCCTGCAACTCTCGCTCCGCAACCGTGGCTCCCGGTTTCAACACCACATACGCCTTCACGATCTCGGTCCGCAACGGATCGGGCTTGCCGACCACGCCCACTGTCGCCACCGCCGGGTGGGTCAGTAGGCAATCTTCGATCTCGGCCGGACCGATGCGGTAACCGGCCGAGGTGATCACGTCATCGTCGCGACCGACGAAGCGCAGATAATCCCCCTCCCACACGCCGCGATCCCCAGTGATCAGCCAGTCGCCTCGGAACTTCTCGGCCGTGGCCTCAGGTCGATTCCAGTATTCCAGCAGCATCGAGGCCGAGCCTCGGCGGATGGCCACGTCGCCCTCTTGATCTGTGGGCTGGCCATCCTGGTCGATCACTGCAACTTCATGCCCCGGAACCGGTTTACCGATGCAACCCGGGCGCACGGGAAAATCCTGAGCGCAGGAAGACACCACCATGTTGCATTCGGTCTGGCCGTAGAATTCGTTGATCGTCAGGCCGAACGCCTGCTTCCCCCATTCCAACATCTCGGCACCTAGCGGCTCCCCTCCGGAAGCGACCGAGCGCAGACCGGGGATCGCCTGATCCGTGGCCTTGAGCATCCGCAATGCGGTAGGCGGAAAGAACACGTTCCGTACCCCGCCGCGCGCGATCACATCCGCACAGGCCTCGGGGGTGAATTTCTCGAGCCGGGCCGCGACCACCGGAATGCCCAGCGCCAGCCCTGGCATCAACACATCGAACAACCCGCCAATCCATGCCCAGTCGGCGGGCGTCCACAGACAGTCAACTTCGCGCAGATGGCTGTGGCTGATCGAGACCCCCGGCAAATGGCCGGTCAAAACCCGATGCCCATGCAGCGCGCCTTTGGGGCTGCCGGTTGTGCCGGAAGTATAGATCAGAACTGCCGGATCCTCGGGGCCGGTATCCGCAAAGGGCACCGGATCATCAGACGGAGCTATCTGATCGACCAGAACCGGTACGGCAAGATCCCCCAGCAGTGCAGCACCCTCTGCGTCTGTCAACACCAGTTGCGCCCCTGCATCCGCGACACGCGAGGCCAGCGCGTCATGTTTGAACAATTTAAACAAAGGCACCGAAATCGCGCCGATCTTCCAGATCGCAAGATGCGCCGCCGCGCAGCCGGGTGACTGGCTGAGCAGTACTCCAACGCGATCCCCAGGCCGCACCCGATCGAGCAAGGCGAGTGCGATGTCATCGGCCAAGCGTCCGAGTTGTGCAAACGTGACGACCTTGCCCTCACCCCCGGTCAGATCGATGATCGCCGTCTGCTCTGGGGGCTGTTCCAAGCATTGCCGCGCCATGTTCAACCGGTCCGGCAGGTCCCAGCCCCCACCCTGATGCAAACCAGGTATGCCTTCAGCGGGACACATTGCCGAAACCCTTTGTTTTTCTAGGTCTTTTCTGAATCGAGCCACCAAAGACGGTCACGGGAATTTGATGCAGATCAGAGTCGGCGGGCTCTGCTTCATACAAAACCCGGTCATCAACAAATCCAAAGGCCGTAAAATGACCAAGAAACTCGCCGCTTTGACCCTTTCGACCGCGCTCGTCGCGTTTGCTGCGCCCGTTTTCGCCCAAAATCAGGGCGACTGGACCGTTGGTGTCGGTGTCGGCTATCTCGACCCGAAGTCCGACAATGGATCCCTCGCCGGGCTGGATGCAGATGTCGATTCCGACACACGCCCGATCTTTACTGCCGAGTATTTCGTTCGGGATAATCTGGGTATCGAGCTGCTGGCCGCCACACCGTTCAGCCATGAGGTCACACTGGGTGGCAGCCTCGACGCAGGGACCGTCAAACACCTGCCGCCCACATTGTCGCTGAACTATCACTTCCCGACCAACTCGGTCTGGAAACCCTATGTCGGCGCGGGCATCAACTATACCATCTTCTTCGACGAAAAATCGGCCCTGGGTGATCTCGAGCTCGACAACTCGGTCGGCCTCGCACTGCAGGCCGGTCTGGACTATATGGTCACCGAAAAAGGCGCTGTTCGTCTGAACGTTCGCTGGTTCGATATCGACTCGGATGTCACACTGAACGGTGCCGATATCGGCACCGCTGAAATCGATCCTTGGCTGGTCGGCGTATCCTACGTTCACCGCTTCTGATCCTTTACACAGAACGCCCTGCCGTTACCTCGTCGGCGGGGCGTTTTTTTGCTCAGAGCATTTCGTTCATCAGTTCCCGTCCGATCAGCATCCGGCGGATTTCGCTGGTGCCGGCGCCGATTTCCATCAGCTTGGCGTCACGGAATATGCGGCTGACCGGCGAATCCGACAGGAACCCCGCGCCGCCCATTGCCTGAACTGCCTGATGGGCCTGCGTCATGGCCTGTTCCGAAGCATACAGACAGCACGCTGCCGCATCCCGCCGGGTCACATCCCCGCGGTCACAGGCCTTGGCGACCTCGTAGACATAAGCCCGGGCTGAATTCATGGCCGTGTACATGTCAGCAATCTTGCCTTGCATCAGCTGAAAGCTGCCAATCGGTTTGCCGAACTGCTTGCGCTCGGCCAAATACGGCATGACTTCGTCCAGACAGGCGGCCATGATTCCAGTTCCGATCCCGGCGAGCACAACGCGTTCGTAATCCAGCCCTGACATCAGAACCGCGACACCCTTACCCTCTTCGCCCAGAACATTTTCAAAGGGCACCTCGACGTCATCAAAAATCAATTCCGCCGTGTTTGATCCGCGCATGCCCAGCTTGTCGAAATGGGGCGAGGTCGAAAAGCCCGTCATCTCTTTTTCGACCAGAAAGGCGGTGATCCCTTTGGATCCAGCATCAGGATCCGTCTTGGCGTAAACGACCAGAGTATCCGCGTCCGGCCCGTTCGTGATCCAGTATTTGCTTCCGTTCAGCCGGTAGTGATCATTGCGCTTTTCCGCCTTCAGCTTCATCGAAACGACGTCTGATCCGGCGGACGCCTCAGACATGGCCAGCGCGCCCACATGTTCGCCGGAAATCAACCGAGGCAGATATTTCGCCTTTTGCTCGGGGCTGCCGTTCAGCTTGATCTGATTGACGCACAGGTTTGAATGCGCCCCGTATGACAATGAGATTGAGGCAGAGGCCCGCGCCACTTCTTCAACCGCGACGGTATGGGCCAGATAGGACATGGCCGCGCCACCATATTCCTCGGGCACTGTAATTCCTAGCAGGCCCAACTCACCCATCTCGCGCCAAAGTTCATTGGGAAACGCGTTCGAGGCATCGACCTTCGCGGCCATCGGCTTCACCCGCTCTTGCGCCCAGCGATGCACCATTTCACGCAGTGCGTTCACATCTTCACCCAGATCGAATTGCATGGCCGCCGTGAACATCGAACTCTCCCAGTAAATGAACGATTGTTCAAATAATCTGCCATGACCATGAACCCGGGTCAAGCGCTGACCGAAAAAGGTTCACCCGCGAGCCGATCCGGAGCGTCACAAATTCACCATACTCGACGATTAGATCGCCTAAGCCGTTAAGTTTTTTTGCTTCAAGGATTCTGCGAATGGCCCCAACCAATGTCATCGTAAATGGTACTTTTAATAGCGGTTCCGCAAATTGGTCTGGTACGGATATCGAAGCTGACCACACTGAGGGTGCCTATCTCGGGAATGGTTCATCGAATCGTGTGGCCGAAATGGATGGCAACGCAAGCCAAGTCACGGTGATGGAGCAAACGTTTACGCTGGATGACCCCAAATCCGGCGAGCTTAGCCTGGATTCCGCACTTAGGACGGCATCTAACTCAAATGCAGGCAGCGAAGGATTTACAGTCGAGATTCTGGACAGCAACGGCGTCGTTATCGCCTCGATGACCGTTCTGCCGACTGCGAACAGCTTTTCCACATTCACCATGCAGGTCGATTTCCCTTCCGCCGGTGACTATACCCTGCGCCTTACCGAACTTGGCCTTAATGATAGCCTTGGCGCCATTGTCGATAACATCGAGTTACTGGTGTGTTTTTGTCAGGGCACCCTGATCGAGACGGAACTCGGGGAACGTCCCGTTGAAACCTTGCGTGAAGGTGATCTTGTGCTGACCCGATCGGGGCTGAAACCTGTCAGATGGATCGGACAGCGGCATCTTTCGGCAACCGATCTGGCAATCAATCCAAACCTGAAACCGGTTCGAATCGCGAAATCCGCATTAGGGGACGGTTTGCCGAAACAGGATCTTCTGGTTTCCCGGCAGCACAGAATGCAAATCTCTTCGGCGGTGGCGCAGCGCATGTTCGGATCGCCGGATGTGCTGGTCGCGGCCATCAAGCTGTCGGAATTGCCGGGAATCGAGATAGACAACAGCCTTGATCAGGTTGTGTATTACCACCTGCTGTTCGACAATCACGAAATCGTTTTTGCAAATGGCGCCCCGAGCGAAAGCCTGTTGCTGACCGACACGTCGCTGGCATCCGTTACGGCGCAGGCCCGCGAAGAAATCCAAATGATCCTTCCAAATCTGCTGGAAGCCCAGAATACAGTGCCGTCTTATCCGATCCCTGAAAATCGGCTGCAAAAACGACTGGTCGAGCGGCTGCGGAAGAACCAAAAATCCCCGCTCGAATCACAGGTAATGTGATCAGGATTGGAACACCGCGCCGACCTCGGAGCGAATGATCCGTGCGATCAACCGGCAATCATCCAGTGAAAAAGTCAATGGCACCCGCATATCCATGATCCCGCTCAAAATGCGGTCACTCGCAGGCAGAGGCGCGCTTTCCACATATCGCCAACTGTCATAGCGCGAAGTAAACCCGGTGGGCTCTGCTCCGCCGAACCATTTCAGATCCACACCACGCGCCGCGCAGCGCTGCATCACAAGAGCAATCCGTTCGGGTGACCAGTCCAGCAGCAAGAACTGAATCGACGAGCCCACATAAGTTTCCGCCTCGGGCCGTTCGACAATGGTAAGTCCCGGCGTGCCGCGCAGCCCTTTTTCGATCTCGACATAGCGCTCATTCCACCGGTCAATCTGTTGTTCCAGATTGCGAAGCTGCGGCCTGAGGATCGCGGCCCTCAAATTGTCCATGCGCCCTGAGACATTGGGCGTGGTGTACTTGATCCGCTCGAACACCTCTGGGCCCGGCGCTGCAAGGTGGCGCTCATACAGCATGTAGGATCCTGAAAGGACCGTCGCCTTGGCAGCCAGTTCCTCGTCATCGGTAATCAACAACCCGCCTTCACCGGAATTTATGTGCTTGTAGGTCTGGCAGGAATAACACCCGATAACGCCCTGCCGTCCGGATTTTTGCCCGCGCCATGCGGCGCCCATCGTGTGCGCGCAATCTTCGATCACGGCCACACCGGCGGCATCGCAGATTTGCATCAACCGATCCATGTCGCACAGATGCCCGCGCATATGGCTGAGCATCAGCACATCAGACTGATCCAGTTTGCTTTCGAGATCATCCAGATCAATCGTCAGCGCTTCGGTCACACCGACAAATACCGGCTTGGCTCCGATCGAGGCAATCGCCCCCGGCACCGGCGCCAGGGTGAAAGCGTTGGTCAGAACCGTATCTCCGGGCTGCACCCCTATCGCGCGCAATGCTGTCGCCAGTGCATAGCCGCCCGAGGAGACCGCCAGACAGTATTTTGCACCGGTCTGCGCGGCAAATTCCTGTTCTAACAGGGCGGTCTCGGCCAGTTCGCCGGGCGACACGTTATATCTGTGCAACCGGCCATGACGCAAAACGGCCAGAGCCGCCTCGATCGCCTCATCCGGGATTGGTTCCTGCTGGGTGAAATTGCCAGTAAACTTCTCAGTCATCTTTTCGCTCTTGAGGCCGCGATGGGCCGGGGTCAAGGGGTCAGGCTGCAGCTCCGACCAAATCAAAAACAAGTTTCGGCAGGTCATCAAAATGATGTAACAGCGCTTCGGGTTTCAGCGCAGCCATGTCGTCGCCAGATGGCCCGAATGTTACAAGCACCGAAGGTACACCTGCAGCACGCGCCGTATTCCGGTCGGTGTCGGAATCCCCGATCAGAACGCACAGATCCGGGTGCCCACCTGCCCGGCGGGCAGCTTCACGCAGGGGCTCCGGATCGGGTTTGCGAACCGGCAAAGTATCCGCACCGACGAGTGAGCCGAACCGGTCGCGCACACCCATTTGGGTCAGCAACTGATGTGCCAGAGCCTCGGGTTTATTGGTGCAGATACCAACGCCATAGCCGGCCTCTTTCAACTTTCCAACCGCGTCCAGCGCGCCTGGGTAAAACCGGGTATGGGTGTCAATCGCCTCCGAGTACGCCTCTAAAAGCATAGGGTAATAAGCGTGAACAGCCTGTTCGTCATAGGCCCCAACCCGCTTCAAACCGTGGGTCAGCATCATCCGCCCACCACGCAAAGCGATACCAGCATCCTGCCCGTGGACCAGCACATCGCCGTGCCCCATATCGCGAAAACAATGGTTTGCGGCCTCCAGCAAATCCCCGGAAGTATCCGCCAGTGTCCCGTCCAGATCAAAGATGACTGTTCGCATTACGCCTCCTGCCTCGGCGGGTTTTCGCCACGTCTTGTTGCAAACGGCAATCTAGTTTGATGGCTGAACCGCTTGCGACTTTACCCTCAGCGGATAAAACGGACTGCAACAAAACACAAAGAGAAAACGATTTCATGAGTATCGCCCTTGTCATCCTTGCTGCCGGTAAAGGCACCAGGATGAATTCGGATATCCCGAAAGTCCTGCACCCGATTGCTCAGGCGCCTATGCTGGTCCATGCCATGCGCGCTGGTGCTGTTCTGTCGCCCGAGCGGACCGTCATTGTCACCGGGCACGGGTCCGAAGCCGTTGCCAAGGCAACCCTGGCCGAGGACGAGACCGCACAAATCGCCATTCAGGCCGAACAGCTGGGCACCGCCCATGCTGTCGCACAGGCGCGCGAAGCGCTGCAGGGTTTCAACGGCGACGTGGTTGTTCTGTACGGGGACACGCCCTTTTTGCAACCCGAGACGTTGGAACGTATGATCGAAGCACGGGCCAAGAACGATCTGGTCATTCTGGGTTTTGAGGCCGCAGATCCTGCACGCTATGGCCGGTTGGTCATGAACGGACAGACCCTTGAACGCATCGTCGAATACAAAGACGCCTCGGATAAAGAGCGCGATATAACACTTTGTAATTCTGGTCTTTTGGCCTGTGACGCAAAATTGCTGTTTTCGCTGATCGACAGCGTGGGAAATGACAATGCCGCCGGTGAATATTACCTGCCGGATGTCGTGGCAATCGCCCGATCCCGTGGCCTGAATGTCACCGCAGTCGCCTGTGACGAGGCACAGACGCTGGGTGTGAACTCACGCGTTGACCTGGCCGCTGCG
This sequence comes from Ruegeria sp. YTSA226, assembly GCF_059609905.1. NCBI lineage: Bacteria > Pseudomonadati > Pseudomonadota > Alphaproteobacteria > Rhodobacterales > Roseobacteraceae > Ruegeria > Ruegeria sp. YTSA226. Next base: position 312,775 of record NZ_JBXWMQ010000004.1, on the reverse strand, counting down.
GATGCGGTTTTTCAGGCCCGTGCCCGCGCCGATCTGCTGGATCTGGGGGTCACGCTGATGGCGCCGGAAACCGTTTATCTGGCCGCCGACACCGTCATTGGCCGCGACACGGTGATAGAACCCAATGTGGTCTTTGGCCCCGGTGTCACGGTGGAAAGCGGCGCGACGATCCGGGCATTTTCTCATCTTGAGGGCTGCCATGTCAGCCGCGGCGCCATCGTCGGCCCCTATGCCCGCCTGCGCCCCGGCGCTGAGCTGGCAGAAAACACCCGCGTCGGCAATTTTGTCGAGATCAAGAATGCTGAGATCGCCGAAGGCGCGAAGGTCAACCATCTCAGCTATATCGGGGACGCAACGGTTGGGGCGGCGACGAATATCGGCGCGGGTACGATCACTTGCAATTACGATGGCGTAATGAAGCACCAAACAACCATCGGCCAGAACGTCTTTGTCGGATCGAACACCATGTTGGTGGCACCTGTCACCATTGGTGACGGCGCGATGACGGCCACCGGAACCGTGGTGACGCGCGATGTGGAAGCGGATGCTTTGGCCGTTGCGCGCGCCAAGCAGGACAACAAGCCCGGTTATGCGCGTAAATTGTTTGACATGTTGACGGCGAAGAAGGCTCGTCGCGACAAAGGAGCCTGACAGATGTGTGGGATTGTAGGCGTATTGGGCAAGCACGAAGCTGCCCCCATCCTGGTCGAGGCCCTAAAACGGCTGGAATACAGGGGGTATGACAGTGCAGGCATTGCTACGGTCAATGGCGGATCCCTGGGTCGGCGTCGGGCTGTAGGCAAGCTGGTAAACCTCAGCGACCTGCTGGTGCATGACCCGCTTCCCGGTAAATCCGGTATCGGCCATACCCGCTGGGCCACCCATGGCGCGCCGACAGTTTCGAATGCGCATCCCCACCGGGCCGGGCCGGTTGCCGTTGTTCACAACGGCATCGTTGAAAACTATCGAGAGCTGCGGACAGAGCTGGCGGAACACGGGATCGGGTTCGAAACCGAAACCGATACGGAAACCGTCGCCTTGATGGCTGAACATTACCTCAAATCAGGGCTGCCCCCGGTTGAAGCCGCCTATAAAACCATCGACCGGCTGGTCGGCGCATTTGCCTTGGCCTTTCTGTTTGACGGCGAAGATGACCTGATCGTGGCCGCGCGCAAAGGCTCGCCACTGGCAATCGGGCACGGGGACGGAGAGATGTTTGTCGGCTCGGACGCCATCGCGCTAGCGCCGCTGACGGATCGCATCACCTATCTGGAAGAAGGTGACCGTGCGGTTGTGACCCGCACATCGCTGGAAATCCGCAACGAAGCAGGTGAGCTTGCCAATCGCGAAACCCGCAAGATCAAAGTGGATCACAGCCGCGCCGACAAGGCCGGGCACAAGCATTTCATGGCCAAGGAAATCGCGGAACAGCCGACTGTGGTTGCCGAGGCGATCCGGTCCTACCTGCCCTCTGCCGGGGATCAGGTCGTACTGCCGGGGGATCTGGATTTCACCAAGCTGGACCGTCTGACGATGGTCGCTTGCGGGACTGCTTTCTACGCCTGTTTGACCGCCAAATACTGGTTCGAGCAACTTGCCAGAATACCGGTTGAAGTCGATATCGCCAGCGAATTTCGCTATCGTGAACCTCCGATCCCGGAACGCACTATGGCGCTGTTTGTCAGCCAATCGGGTGAAACCGCCGACACGCTGGCCGCCCTGCGGTATTGCGACGGCAAAGCGGACAAGGTCGTCTCAGTCGTCAATGTTCCAGAAAGCTCGATCGCACGTGAAAGTGACATCGCCCTGCCGATCCATGCCGGGGTCGAGATTGGCGTCGCCTCGACCAAAGCCTTCACCTGTCAGCTGAGCGTGTTGCTGATGCTGGCGCTCAAGGCTGCCGCGGACCGTGGCACGTTGAGCGACGAGGAACTTGCCGATCACGCCGCCGCGTTGCGCGGGCTGCCTTCGGTGCTGAACACCGCGTTGGATCAGAACCGGGCCATCAGGAAATCCGCCCAGCGCTTGTCCGAGGCGCGCGATGTTCTGTTTCTGGGACGCGGCCTGATGTACCCGCTGGCGATGGAAGGGGCGCTGAAACTCAAGGAAATCAGCTATATCCATGCCGAAGGTTATGCTTCGGGTGAGCTAAAGCACGGCCCCATTGCCCTGATCGACAAACACATGCCCGTGGTGGTTCTGGCCCCGCGAGACACGGTGTTCGACAAAACCGTGTCGAATATGCAAGAGGTCATGGCACGCAAGGGTAAAGTCATCCTGGTGTCCGATGATGACGGCATCGCCGAGGCGGAAGACGGGGTCTGGAGCACGATCCGCATGCCGCATGTGCACCCCAGCCTTGCGCCGATCCTCTATTCGGTGCCCGCTCAGTTGCTGGCCTATCATACGGCGGTGGCCAAGGGCACGGATGTGGACCAGCCGCGCAATCTGGCGAAATCCGTAACGGTGGAGTGACGCATGTCCAAGCAATTTCCGGCGCTGGATAACGCCCATCGCAAGTTTATCGAGGATCAGCATCTGTTCTTCGTCGGCACCGCCGGACCTGAAGGACGGGTCAACATCTCTCCCAAAGGGATGGACTCGCTGCGGGTACTGGGGCCCAATCGGATTATCTGGATGAACCTGACCGGCAGTGGCAACGAAACCGCCGGGCATTTGCTTGAGGTCAATCGCATGACCCTGATGTGGTGTTCCTTCACCACACGCCCGCTGATCCTGCGGACCTATGGCACCGCGCGTACATTGCATGCCGGGGACGAGGGCTGGGACGCATTGGCCGGGCTGTTTCCCGACCACCGCAGCGCCCGCCAGATCTATGACCTTGCGATTGACATGGTTCAGACCTCTTGCGGGTATGCCGTACCGTTCATGGAATACCAGTCCGAACGGGACACGATGCAGAAATGGGTCGACGGTAAGTCCGATGACGATATCCGAGATTATTGGGTTGAGCGGAACCATCAGACGATCGACGGCAAGCCAACACGCGCTGCGGACCAATGACCCCCGTCACCTATCTTGACCAGATCCGGGCCCATGCCGACCCCGAGCGCGCCGTGCAGGTGGCGGCTTATCACAAGGTCGAACGCCTCTATCTGGGCGTTGCAAATCCGGTTCTGAACGACCTGACCAAACTATGGCGACAGGAACTGGACGTTGCTGCGCGGGTGGATCTGGCTGACGCCCTCTGGCAGACCGATATCCACGAGGGCCGTCTTGCCGCAGCCAAGTTGCTGACCCAAGCCCGTATCCGCCCCGATGAGGCTGCTTGGGACCTGCTGCAAAGCTGGTTGCCAGATTTCGATGCCTGGGCGGTGGCAGATCACGCCTGTATGGCGATGCAGAAACGCTTGTCTGCGGACCCGGCGCGGTTGGAACAGGTCGAAAGCTGGACAGCATCAGACCATATGTGGACACGGCGCGCCGCGCTGGTCGCCACCCTGCCCTGGACCAAGCAGAACCACCCCAAGCCAGAAGACCTAAACCGGCGCGACCGTATTCTTGGCTGGGCAGCGGGCTATGTGCCCGACCGTGACTGGTTCATCCAGAAAGCAATCGCATGGTGGCTGCGCGAGCTGTCGAAACATGACGCGGACCGAGTGGTTAACTTTCTGCGCGACCATAGTGCGGCCATGAAGCCCTTTGCCCGGCGTGAAGCTGGCAAATATCTGAAAGGTCAGTTGGAATAAACTTCCAGCTCGACAAGTTCGTCATAAGGCAAAAGCAGCGCCCGCATTGCATCCAGCGACAGCCTGCTGCCGCCGCTTTCGGGCCCACGGGCCGGGACCAGCGTGATATAGGCCTGCGCCCCTGTTCTGGGCACAACAACACGTCCTGTGAACTCTGTCTCGACCAAAGGCGTTTCCATCCAGCGTCCCGGCGTTGTCGGATCACCCAAGCTGGCAATGGTGGTCTTGGCGCCAACCCAACCAGCGGCGGTTGCGGGGACCGGAACGGATTCGGTGACGTCAGCTTCCGCGGCGACCTCTGGTTCAGCCGCAAGTTTGTCGCGACCGAAAACCCGATCAGTTGTCGAACGGACAGTGTCACAGCCCGCAACAAGGATACAAATGGTCAGCAGAGTGTATTTCATGGCCTGAACTTAGCCCCCCTCACAGGGCTGTGCCAGCACAAAGCACAGTTCAGGCTTGTCGCAGGCCAGTCGCCGCTTTACGTATGACTCATGACAGCTCCGCTTATCGACCCGTTCGCACGTGCCATCACCTATCTCCGCGTCTCCGTTACGGATCGCTGTGATTTTCGCTGTGTTTACTGCATGTCCGAAGACATGAAGTTCCTGCCGAAAAAGGACCTGCTGACGCTGGAAGAGCTGGACCGTATGTGCACGACCTTCGTGAAGATGGGCGTGGAAAAGCTGCGCATCACCGGGGGCGAGCCGCTGGTCCGCCGAAACATCATGTCATTCTTCAATGCCATGACCCGGCATCTGGACAGCGGCGCGTTGAAAGAGCTGACGCTGACAACCAATGGCTCGCAACTGCACCGCTTTGCTGACGATCTCTATGCGGCGGGCGTGCGCCGGGTGAATGTGTCGCTGGACACGTTGGATGATGAGAAATTCAGCCAGATCACCCGTTGGGGCCGGTTGAAACAGGTTCTGAACGGAATTGATACTGCCCAAAAGGCTGGCCTGCGGGTCAAGATCAACGCTGTGGCCCTGAAGGGTTTCAACGAGGCCGAACTTCCAACAATCACCCAATGGTGTGCTGAGCGCGACATGGATCTGACCTGGATCGAGGTGATGCCGATGGGCGATATCGGGAACGAGAACCGTCTGGGTCAGTACTGGTCGCTCAAGGATGTCCGCAAGGAATATGAAAGCCACTATACCGTCTCCGATCTGGCAGAACGCACCGGTGGCCCGGCGCGATATGCGCGGCTTGAAGAAACGGGCCAGAAGATCGGCTTTATCACACCGCTGTCGCATAATTTCTGCGAAAGCTGCAATCGCGTCCGCCTGACCTGTACGGGTGAATTGTACATGTGTCTGGGCCAAGAAGACATGGCCGATCTACGTGCCCCCCTGCGAGATCATCTCGATACCGAGGCGCCGCTGGAACAGGCCATCCGCGCGGCGATAAATCTTAAGCCCAAAGGCCACGACTTCGACTATTCCCGCCAGGCGGTCGACGGCAAGATGAGCCGCCACATGAGCCATACGGGCGGCTGACATGACCGCCCCCTCTGGCCAGCCGACGCTGCTTTACCGTTTGTATTGCAGCCTGACCGCCGTTGCTGCACCTTTGGCTTGGCGCACCGTGCGCAAGAAACTCCTGGCGGCAGATGTCCCGACAATTCGCCAGCATGAAAGGCTCGGCCATGCCAGCCTACCACGCCCCAAGGGCCGATTGATCTGGTTCCACGCTGCAAGTGTGGGGGAAACCCTGTCGGTCATCAGCCTGATCAAACGGCTGGGTGAACGCCTGCCGGATGCCCAGTTCCTGGTGACCTCGGGCACCCCAACTTCGGCGGCGCTGATCGAAAAACGGATGCCACCCCGTACGCGACACCAGTATCCGCCGCTGGACACCGCAGGGCCGGTCAGGCGATTTCTGGATCACTGGCGCCCCGAAGCCGGAGTATTTGTCGAAAGCGAAATCTGGCCACGCCTGATCGTTGACGCGGCTGGACGGGGAATCCCTCTGGCCCTGTTGAATGCGCGCCTGTCAGAGAAATCCGTCGAAGGTTGGAAAAAACGTCCACAAACCGCACGATTCATTTTGGACAATTTCAGCCTGTTCCTGACCCAGAATGGCAAAACCGCCGCTAATCTGGTGGACATGGGGGCTGTGGCGGACCGCGTGCAACCGGGAACCAACCTCAAAGCGATGTCCGATCCGCTTCCGGTCGATAATTTTGTGTTGGAAGATATTCAGACCCAGATTGCAGGGCGTCCTGTGTGGATCGCCAGCTCGACCCATGCCGGAGAAGAAGAGATTGTTCTGGCCGCCCATGCGAAATTGTTGGAGCGCTGGCCCAACCTTCTGCTGCTGTTGATCCCGCGCCACCCCGAACGCAGGCAGGATGTGGCTGCGCTGTTGAAACAGGCTGTTCAAACTGCCGTATTCCGAACATCCGAAGGGCGTATCGACACCGAAACACAGGTCTATGTTGCCGACACACTGGGCGAGACTGGCACGTGGTACGCGCTTTGCCCGATCGTATTTCTGGGCGGTTCGCTGCATGAGATCGGCGGACATAACCCGTTCGAACCCGCTCAGGCCGGGGCGGCAGTAATAACCGGTCCCGGATACTTCAACTTTGCCGAAACCTTTGCGCCGCTCATCGAGGCCGGCGGCGCGATTGAGGTGAACTCGGCGCAGGCGCTGGCAGACGCGGTCACGGTTTGGCTCAGCGATCAGGACGCGCTGGATACTGCGCGCGATGCCGCAAAATCCTGCGTCAACACGCAGAAATCCGCGCTCGATTCCATTGTCGAGACCCTGTGCGACCGGCTAAATCTGAAGACCACCGGCGTTTAGGGGCAGAGCATCTGCCTGCCCCTTGGGATCACGCCGCTGGCATCCTTTGTTCAACGATTTCGGCCCACCAACTGCATCCTGCAGGGATGGCCTCATCATTGAAGTTGTATTCAGGGTGATGCACTGCAGCGGTGTCCCCATTGCCCACCAGAATATAAGCGCCGGGGCGTTCTTCGAGCATAAAGGCGAAATCCTCGCCGCCCATGATCAGCGGAGCCTGGTCACAATCGCCCGAGACAGACCGCGCCACCTGGGCTGCGAAATCGGTTTGATCATCGCTGTTCACCATTACCGGATATCCCCGGTAATAGGTCACCTCAACAGCTCCTCCGAATGTGGCGGCCACTCCGGTGCAGATCTCGGTCACGCGCTTTTCAGCCATGTCTCGCATGTCCCGGCTCATTGTACGGACCGTACCGCGCAGCTTTACAGTCTGAGGGATCACGTTGAATGCGGTTGAAGAGGTTTCGAACGAGGTCACCGAAACAACCACCTGATCCACCGGGTCAGCGTTTCGCGCCGCGATGGTCTGGAGCGCCAGAACCGCCTGCGCCGCCATCACCGTTGTATCCACGGTTTCATGCGGCTTGGCTGCGTGGCCGCCTTTGCCTTCAAAAACGATGTCGAACTGATCAGTAGCTGCGAAAAATGCGCCAGGACGGATGGCGAAACTGCCCACCGGACGGCCGGGCCAGTTATGCATTCCGTATACTTCCTGAATGCCCCAGCGATCCATCATCCCGTCTTCACACATCTCACGACCACCGCCGCCACCTTCTTCGGCAGGTTGGAAAATGACCACCACTGTCCCGTCAAAATTCCGCGTTTCCGAAAGGTATTTCGCCGCCCCCAACAACATCGCAGTATGACCATCATGGCCACAGGCGTGCATCGCCCCATCGGTATTCGAGGCATAGTCCAATCCGGTCGCCTCATGGATCGGCAGCGCATCCATATCGGCACGCAAACCGATAACCTTGCCGCCCGTGTCCGCCTTGCCCTTGATCATACCCACCACGCCCGTTCGGCCAATTCCGGTGACCACCTCATCGCAACCGAACTCTTTCAGCTTTTCCGCCACCAGCGCACTGGTGCGATGGGTTTCAAACAGGATCTCTGGATTTTGGTGGATATCACGCCGCCATTCCGTGATTTCACTCTGCAGTTCTGCGAACCGGTTTTTGATCGGCATGTGTATCTCCCAAAATCATCGTTCGTCGCTGTCACCGGGACGCAACGCGCCTGACAACAGGACAATGAAAACAGCCAGCGGCAGCAAGGCCATGAATGCAACACGCAATGTAAGCATCTCTGCCAGAAACCCAATAAGGGGCGGGCCAATCAACAACCCGCCATACCCTAATGTGGCCACGCTGGCGATGGCTTGACCAGGCGGGACATGCGGATCATTTGCCGCCCTGCTGAACGCAACCGGCATGATCACTGCATATCCAAGCCCCATCAGTCCAAACCCAACCAGAGCAATCCCGGGGCCATCGGCCGAGACCACAGCCAGCACCCCCAAGGCGGCGCATACCCCTCCGAAACGGGCCGTTGCGGTTGGTCCGAACCGCGCGATCACGACGCCGCCTGCAAGACGGAAGGCGACCATCGTGACCGAAAACACCGCAAATCCCAGCGCCGCGACACTTTCGGGCGCACCGGTCACATCCCGCAGGAAGATCGCGCTCCAATCTGCGACGGCCCCTTCACCCAACGCCCCGCACAGGGCAAAGAACCCGACAAGTATCAACCCACCCGACGGGAGGGCAAAAACCGCCCCGCCCGAGGGCGCAACACGGCGCGAATTCCACTGCACCCGGGACAGGGCCAATGTCAGCCCAACCACGAGGCCACCGGCCAGCAAAAAGTGCTGCATCACCGTCAGGTCCGCTTGCACCGCGCCAAATCCGCTCAACGCGCCCAAACCCGCCCCCAAGCTCCACATGGCGTGGAACGACGACATGACGGGCCTGTCATAGGCGCGCTCAACCTCGGCGGCCCAGGCGTTCATCGCCACATCCATCGAGCCGTGGAAGGCCCCGAATACGAACAGGAAAAACGCCAGCGCCCAAAAGCTTCCGGCAAAGGCCAGCAAGATAAGGGATGCGGTATAAAGAATGGCGATGATCCGTGTGATCACCACAGCCCCGAACCGATCTGTCAGACGTCCGGTAACCGGGAACGAACACACAGCCCCAGCCGCCATGAACAGCAAGCCGTAGCCAAGCGCTTCGTGCGACAGGTCCAGGTGATCCCTGACTGCGGGAATACGCGAGGCCCAGATCCCGAACAAAGCGCCGTTCAAAATGAACATGGCCGCCACGGCCCGCCAAGCGGCCATAATTCCGATCACGTATTTTCCTTTGCTCCGCGCCCGCCCCTGTCAGTTCTACAGCCTTGGGAAGGTTTAGCAAACGCGGATTAGGCCAACCGCTTTCGTATATGCCTGATACCCAGCCAGACACACAGGACAACCGGCAAGGTTGCCGCCGCGGTCAGCATCCCCTTGCTGATCCCGGTGGCGGTCAACGGGTACAACAGATAGCTGGCCAGTGAGACCGCATAATAGCTAATCGCCACCACGGAAAGCCCCTCGACTGTGTGCTGCAACCTCAGGGCCAGATCAGCACGGCGGTCCATACTTTCCAGCAATGCCTGATTCTGGGCGCTGCGTTCCACATCTACCCGGGTCCGCAGCAACTCACCCCCCCGGATCGCCCGGTCGGACAAGGTCTGCAGCCGACTTTCCGTGGCTTTCACAGTCCGAATTGCGGGCTCATACCTGCGCATCATGAAATCGGCAAAGGACTGACGGCCCTCGAACCTTTCCTCGCGCAATACCTCGATCCGTTGGTTCACGATGGCCTCATAGGCCCCGGTAGCCCCAAAGCGAAATGCGCATCGGGCAGAAAGCGTTTCCAATTCGATGGATGTAGACAGCAGATCCGGCAGTAGTTCGTCAGGATGCGCCGAGTTATCTGTCATCTGCCCCATAAGCCGGGTCAGCTTTCCATCCAGCTCTCCGATTTTCGGCATCAGTTGCTTGATGCGAGCAAAGCCCAACATGGACATGGCCTTGTAGGTTTCGATCTCGCACAGGCGCTGGATGATGCGTCCGGTTCGGCGCTGTCCTGTTCCCTTGGTCACGAAGAGCGCGAACCGCATATGCCCAGCCGGATCAATCCGAAAGTCACTGGCACAAATCGCAGCATCATCCAGCACGCGCGCAACCGCAAGGCTTTCGGGTTCGAACCATTCGGCCAGCGCGGCTTTTACCGCCTCATCATCTGGTCTTTCGGTCACCCGAACCATGGCCGAGGTTATCCTCTGGCCCGGGCTGGCCATCAGCCAATCAGGTGGGAAAGCCTCAAAATCAGCGGGGTTGAAGGCCCGGTCACTGACATTCCGGGTGATCGCCGTATAGGTCACAAATTCCGTGTGCTGCTCCCACTTGAGCCAGTGACGCCCGATCTGACCCGCGTAATGCGTCGCGTCCGGCTGCGGGTGCTGCGCACCGTGACGGTCCAGAAGATTGACCAGATGGGCAATGTCTTCGCTCCGGTCCCGCGCAACCGCCGCCACGGGTTTCTTGATGGCCAAAAACGCAACGGTGCATGGCGTCGAGGCCACGGGAAACGGGCGCGCATGCAGCTCGTTGGCCAGCGAATAGCGCAATGGATGATCGTCGATCGGCGTCATTGAATGCTCCGGCGTTGTCCGGCGCACTATACGACAGTTCAAAAATACATCAATTATCTTTTTATTTCAATAGCTTACATGGATACTACGGTATACAAACCCCTTATGTCATTGATTTGGCTGCCACAGTTCGATTGGGTTGCCCTCAGGGTCGTGAATACGTGCGAATTTTCCAACCTCGCTATCCCATTCCGGATTGGTCTCGACGGCAATGCCTGCGGCTTGCAACTGGGTCGTCATGGCAGACAGATCATCAACCCGAAAATTGATCATCCACTGCTGCTCGGCGCGGCCAAAATAATCGGTGTCCTGCGCAAACGGGGCAAAGACCGTATAGCCTTCGCGCTGTTTCCAGGGGACGGGATCGTAATGATGAACGCCAAGATGGGTCTCGTACCAATGCCGCTGCGCTTCCGGATCTCTGGCGCGAAAAAACACACCACCTATGCCGTTGACCTTTTCCATAGGGCACCTCCTTGTCTCTCTATAATAGCCCAAGGATACCACATTCCGCCCGCCTCATCTGGCCAGAAAAATCTTGGGGGCTTGGAGGCAAAGCCCCCAACATGACAAACAAGAAAAGGGCGCCCGAAGGCGCCCTTTGCATTTTGGTTAAGGCTTTAGATCAATCGATCATTGGCAGCAGCTTGTCCAGCGATTGTTTCGCGTCGCCATAGAACATGCGGGTGTTCTCTTTGAAGAACAGCGGGTTTTCGATGCCCGAATAGCCGGTGCCCTGACCACGCTTGGATACAAACACCTGCTTGGCCTTCCAGCATTCCAGAACCGGCATGCCGGCAATGGGGCTGTTGGGATCTTCTTGCGCCGCAGGGTTCACGATGTCGTTGGAGCCGATCACAATGGCAACATCCGTATCCGGGAAGTCGTCGTTGATCTCATCCATTTCCAGAACGATGTCATAGGGCACTTTGGCTTCCGCCAGCAGCACGTTCATATGACCCGGCAGACGACCGGCAACGGGGTGGATCGCAAAGCGTACGTTCTTGCCTTGCGCGCGCAGCTTGCGCACCAGCTCGGAAACCGATTGCTGCGCCTGCGCCACCGCCATGCCATAGCCCGGAATGATCACCACGCTGTCGGCGTCATTCAGGGCTGCGGCAACACCGTCGGCCTCGATTGCAATCTGCTCGCCTTCGACAGCCATCTGCTCACCTTGCGGACCACCAAAGCCACCCAGGATCACACTGACAAAGTGCCGGTTCATCGCCTTACACATGATGTAGGAGAGGATCGCACCGGACGAGCCCACAAGCGCACCGACCACGATCAGCAGGTCGTTGCCCAGCGAAAAGCCGATGGCCGCAGCCGCCCAGCCTGAATAGCTGTTCAGCATCGACACAACCACCGGCATGTCGGCACCGCCGATGCCCATGATCAGGTGATAACCAATAAACAAGGCGGCCAGCGTCATCAGGAACAGGGGCAGGAATCCGCCCGTGGACGTGTACCAAACCAGACAGATCAGCGAGAGCCCCGCCGCAGACGCATTCAGCGCGTGACCACCGGGCAGTTTGGTTGCCGTCGATGTAACCTTGCCAGCCAGCTTGCCATAAGCCACGACCGAACCGGTAAAGGTGATCGCGCCGATGAAGATGCCCAGGAACAGTTCCACGTGCAGGATTGCCAGCTCTGCCGCTGTCTTCTTGGCGATCAGCTTGGCAAACGCGCCCAGGTCGGAAAGGTCGACGTCTTTGGCGGCATCAACAACCGCAAAAACTTCGGCGACATTCTTGATTTCAAAATGCGCGTTGAAACCCACGAACACAGCCGCCAAACCAACCAGCGAATGCATCGCAGCCACAAGCTGTGGCATCTCGGTCATCTGGACGCGCTGCGCCACATATTGACCGATCAGACCACCACCTATGATCAGCAGCAATGACAGCAGCCACAAGCCCGAACCGGGGCCGACCAGCGTAGCGAAAACCGCCAGCGCCATACCGACGATGCCATACCAGACAGCGCGCTTGGCGCTTTCCTGGTTCGACAGGCCGCCAAGCGAGAGGATGAACAGAACAGCCGCAACAACGTAGGCGGCAGTGGTGAAGCCATAATCCATGTGCCCGGCCTCCTTAAGATTTCTGGAACATGGCAAGCATGCGCCGAGTTACGAGGAAGCCACCGAAGATGTTGATCCCGGCCATGAAAACGGACAGAGCCGCCAGCAGAATAACCAGGAACGACCCGGATCCGATCTGCATCACTGCGCCAACGATGATGATCGACGAGATCGCGTTGGTAATCGCCATAAGCGGTGTGTGCAGGCTGTGCGCGACGCCCCAGATCACCTGGAATCCCACGAAGATCGCCAGCGCAAAGACGATGAAGTGCTGCATGAAGCTGGCCGGAGCAATCAGACCGATCAACAGCATTAGCGCACCGCCGATACCCAGCAAGGTGAACTGCTGTTTGGTTTGCGCCTTGAAGGCCGCAACTTCCTGCGCCTTTTTCTCCTCCGGGGTCAGCTCCCTGACCTCAGGCTTTTTCTGAGCGGCAATCGCCTGAACTTTCGGCGGCGGTGGCGGGAAGGTGATTTCACCTTCATGCGTCACGGTTGCGCCGCGGATCACGTCGTCTTCCATGTCATGGTTGATCTGACCGTCCTTTTCAGGCGTCAGGTCTGTCATCATGTGACGGATGTTGGTTGCGTAAAGCGACGAAGACTGTGCCGCCATCCGGCTTGGGAAATCGGTATAGCCGATGATGGTCACGCCATTATCGGTCACGATCTTCTCGTCAGCAACGGTCAGCTTGCAGTTGCCGCCTTTTTCCGCCGCAAGGTCCACGATCACCGAACCCGGTTTCATCGCTTCGACCATGTCCTTGGTCCAAAGCTCGGGCGCTTCGCGGTTGGGGATCAACGCGGTGGTGATCACGATGTCCATTTCCGGAGCAAGCTCGCGGAACTTGGCCAGCTGTGCCTCGCGGAATTCATCGGACTGAACACTCGCGTAACCGCCGGTTGCCGCGCCGTCCTGCTGGTCTTCTTCGAAGTCCAGATAGACGAATTCGGCGCCCATGGATTCAACCTGCTCCGCCACTTCGGGGCGTACGTCGAACGCATAGGTGATCGCACCCAGAGAGGTCGAGGTGCCAATGGCGGCCAGACCGGCCACACCGGCACCTACGATCAGAACCTTGGCAGGCGGTACTTTACCAGCAGCCGTCACCTGACCGGTGAAGAACCGGCCAAAGTTGTTACCCGCTTCGATCACCGCGCGGTAGCCCGCTATGTTGGCCATCGACGACAGAGCGTCCATCTTCTGGGCACGACTGATACGCGGCACCATTTCCATGGCGATCACGTTGGCGCCCTTGGACTTGGCGGCCTCCATGCCCTTTTCATTCCCTGCGGGGTTGAAGAACGAGATCAATGTCTTGCCCTTGGCAAGACGCTTCAGCTCGGTTTCATTTGGCTGACGTACCTTGGCGACGATGTCGGCGGCTTTCCACAGCGCCGCCGCGGTTCCGATAACCTCGACACCCGCCTCTTTATATGTGGCGTCCGAGAACCCGGCCGCAGCGCCGGCCCCTTTCTCGATCAGGCACTCATACCCGAGCTTTTGCAGTTGACGGGCTGAATCCGGAGTCATCGCGACCCGGTTCTCACCGTCAAATGTTTCCTTTGGCGTTCCAATCTTCAACGGCGCGTCCCCCTAATTTTCGGTCAGTTCGCAAGGATAGTTGGCATTCTATCTGAAGAACCAGTTTTAACTGCGCAAGATTATTTCGCAAGCGCAGCATTGTTACGTCGTGTAAAATCCCGTCCACATCAGATCCAGCGGCGGGTTTGCCTTTCATATCTGGCGAAATCCGTGCGAAAGGCACGGCGCATACGGTTTTCTTCCGGCACAATAAACCTGCGTTCCAAAATCCAGACAAAAACAGGCATCAACACCAAGGACAGCACCGCGTCGAAACGCAGAATCAAGCCGGCCAGAATAAGTACATCGCCAACGTAGATCGGATTGCGGCTGCGCTTGAAGATACCTGTTTGAACCAGACTCGATGGAGTTTCATGCGGCAGGACAGTTGTTCGATGTCGACGAAACTCGGCAATCGCCAGCACGACAAGAACGACGCCGCCCCCGATCAGAAGGCCGCTGAGCAGGTCGGTAAACCCGCTGGCCAGCGACAGGCCGAAGGACGCATAGTTCGCCTGCAGCCAGGCGAGAACAGCAAAGGCCACCAACCAAGCGGGCGGAATGTCGAGTTTGCGCTTCATGCTTGTTCCTCTGATCCTGCGGTATGGATGTCGCATTTGTCGGGGTATGTACCGCTTTGCATCCACGAAAGCAAAACCACAGTTGGTCGCATCTGTGCATTTTCGGCCGAACGCGTAGACACGGCAGAACTGATCAGATAGCCCTTTAGTCAGACATTTGTCAGAATTCTGCACAGGACCTCCATGACTGATTTCGCTGCAACCAAAGCCATGTTCGATCTGCCGAATGGAACCATTTATCTGGACGGCAACTCGCTTGGCCCATTGCCACGTGCTGCCGCCGAGCGGGTGAGTGGAATGATGACACACGAATGGGGTCAAATGCTGATCACCGGTTGGAACAAGGCCGGGTGGATGGGGCTTCCGACCGGGCTTGGCGACCGTATCGGACGGTTGATCGGTGCGGAACCGGGTACCATCGTGACCGGCGATACCCTGTCGATCAAGGTCTATCAGGCTGTTGCCTCGGCGCTGGAGCTTTGCCCCGACCGCAAGGTTGTGCTGTCTGATAGCGGCAATTTCCCTTCGGACCTTTATATGGTCGACGGTCTGCTGCGTTCACTCGGATCGGAATACGAATTACGGGTGGTCGCACCCGAGGATGTTGCCGAAAACATCACCAAAGACGTCGCGGTTCTGATGCTGACCGAGGTCGATTACCGGTCTGGCCGGATCCATGACATGAAGGCGCTGACGGAACAGGCTCATGCGAACGGCACAATAACCGTTTGGGATTTGGCCCATTCCGCAGGGGCGATCCCGGTTGAGCTGTCCAGTTGCAAAGCGGATTTTGCCGTTGGCTGCAGCTATAAGTATCTGAACGGAGGCCCCGGCGCGCCGGCGTTCATCTATGTGGCGCCCCGCCATGCGGATCGCGTGCGCCCTGCATTATCCGGGTGGCTGGGCCATGAAGCCCCGTTCACGTTCGATCTGGATTACCGCCCCGGACAGGGTATCGAGCGGATGCGTGTCGGCACACCTCCGATCATCCAGATGACCGCGCTGTCTGCGGCGATGGACATCTGGGACATGGCCAACATCATGGACGTGCGCGCCAAGTCAATCGAACTGACCGAGCTGTTTATTTCGGGCGTCGAGGCCACCTGCCCTGACCTGAAACTGGCCAGCCCCCGCGACCCTGCGCAGCGTGGCAGTCAGGTTTCATTCCGTTTCGCCGATGGCTATGCCGCAATGCAGGCCTTGATCGCGCGCGGCGTGATCGGTGATTTCCGCGCTCCGGACATCATGCGCTTTGGGTTCACCCCGCTTTATATCGACGAGCAGGATGTAAACGGCGCGGTGGACATTCTGGCCGACATCATGACCAACCGGTTATGGGACGCACCGGAATACAAAGTCAGACAGCGGGTTACCTGATTTCCAACGCTGCACCAATCATGGCGGCAAGGTTCGAGTTCATCCGGTCAAATTCTTGAAAATCCGTCGCGCTGATTTTGTTTCCCCGCAGCGCAGAGGCAATGGTCTCCGCAGTCTCTCTTGCGCCATCAAACAAACGGACACGATCATTCGACGCTTCTTTCTGTAGCCACCCGGTATATAAAGATTGCAGCCGGGCCTCGCCCTGCGTGATGATATCCGAGGCCAGCGACTTTCCTGCATCCAACAGTTCCATCCCGTGTGGAGAGGACATGATCTGAGCCATACCATCGGTCTGCACGTGGATTGCCTGGCCGATGATCTGCGAAACCGAGCCATCTGCCTGCAAGGCTTTCGTAACGGCTTCGATCTTCTCCTCATAGTGCAACTCGGTGAGTCTGCGCAGGATCGCCTCTTTGTTGTCGAAATACAGATACAATGCCGGGCGCGAGATCCCCACGCCCTTTGCGATTTCATCCATCGACGTCTTTTTAAATCCGTAAGCCGCGAATGCCTTACGCGCCGAATCCAGTATGGCAAGGCACTTTGCGTCTAGCACGAAATCTCTCATCTGAACCTTTTGACACTTTTCACTCAATTTGTCAGTTGACACTCTGACACTCACACCCATTTATGTCAGAACGTCACTAAATGCCAAGAGGGAGACGCAGCTATGACGGCCAGCTTAAAGATAAATGGGACGTCATATGAGGTCGATCTACCCGAGGATGTCCCCCTTTTATGGGTTCTGCGCGACGAGATCGGACTGACCGGCACCAAGTTTGGCTGCGGGGTTGCGGCATGCGGCGCCTGTACTGTTCATATAGACGGAGAAGCCGTGCGCTCTTGCCAGGTTGCCTTGTCCGATGTCTGGGGTGACGTCACCACAATCGAAGGTCTGGGCAGCCCGGACGCGATGGCCAAGATACAGCAGGCCTGGATTGACCATCAGGTTGCGCAATGCGGTTATTGCCAATCGGGTCAGGTCATGCAAGCCGCCGCGCTATTGGCCGAGAACCCCAGCCCCACGGATCAGGACATAGACGATGCGATGCAGGGCAATCTGTGCCGCTGCGGCACCTATCCCCGTATCCGTGCCGCGATCCATGACGCAGCCTCCAGACTGAAGGAGGCATAAGCGATGGCCTCCGTAGGAAAAATTCTTCGCCGCACGTTTCTCATCGGCTCAGCCGCCATTGTTGGCGGCGTCGCGTTTGGCGCCTATTATGTCAGCCGCCCGGCAGCCAACCCGCTGAAGCCTGGCGATGGGGAAACCGCGCTTAGCCCGTTCATCCTGATTGATCAGCAGGGCGTAACCCTGTTCGCGCCACGTGCCGAGATGGGACAGGGCGTAATGACCACTTGGGCAGCCCTAATTGCCGAAGAACTGGACGTCGAATTGGACGATATCCGGGTCCTTCACGGGCCTGCGGCAGCCGCCTATTACAACTCGGCCATTTTGGGTGAGAGCCTGCCGAACAAGGGATATGACATCTCGAATTTCCAGCACAATCTGGCACAGTCGTTGGGCGTTCTGGGCAAGGTTGTCAGTCTGCAGGTCACAGGCGGCTCGACCTCGATGCGCGATGGGTTCGAACGCTTGCGCGAAGCCGGGGCCACAGCCCGGGAAACGCTGAAACAAGCAGCGGCTGATCGTCTGGGCCTGGAGCGTGACCAGTTGAAGACCGAAAACGGCGCCGTGATCGCGCCGGACGGGACGCGCATTCCCTATACCGAACTGGCTGAGGCCGCCGGGCAGATCGAACCCATGCAGGTCGAGCTGCGCGATCCCTCAGACTGGCGTTTGCTGGGACAGAATCTGCCACGAGTCGACATGGTTGGAAAATCTACGGGCACGGCTGAGTTCGGCATTGACGTGCGCCCCGAGGGACTGAAATTCGCCTCTGTTCGGATGAACCCGAAACTGGGCGGTGCGATGAACGGCTTTGACGCCAGCACCGCGGAATCCATGCCCGGCGTGGAAAAGGTGGTCGATCTGGGCAACGGCGTGGCCGTTATTGCCAATAACACCTGGCTGGCCATTCAAGCGGTTGAGGCCATAGACGTCGATTGGGCCGACGCTCCCTACCCGCCGGATACTGACGGTATATTCGCAAAAATTGCCGAGGCGTTTGACGACTCGCCAAATTCGACAATGCGCGACGATGGCGATGTTGAAACCTTGCCCGAAGGGGCCACCGAAATTACCGCTGAATATCAGGTGCCCTATCTGGCGCATTCCACGATGGAACCGATGAACGCCACCGCGCTGTTCACTGGTTCCAAGCTCGAGCTGTGGTGTGGCAACCAGGCGCCGACCTTCCTTCTGACCCGCGCTGCAAACACGGCGAATCTGGATAAAGAAGTGGTCGAGATTCACACCACCTATCTTGGTGGCGGATTTGGTCGTCGCGGAGAGCTGGATTTCATCGAAATCGCAACCAAGGTCGCCATGGCCATGCCCAATACTCCGGTCCAGACCACCTGGAGCCGTGAAGAGGACATGCGCCACGATTTCTACCGCCCCGGCGCGCTGGCGCGGATGCGCGGCGCGGTCAAAGACGGCAAGGCAGTTCTGATCGACGCCAAGGTTGCATCGCAATCCTGCACACAGCAGGCCGTGGAACGCATATCGGGCCTGCCCGGCGCTGGCCCCGACAAGGCCCTGGTCGAAGGTCTTTTTAACCAGCCCTATGCCGTGCCGAACTACCGCGTCAGCGGCCACATCGCCGATCTGGATGTACCTGTGGGGTTCTGGCGCTCGGTCGGCAATAGCCATAACGGGTTCTTCCACGAGACATTCATGGACGAGCTGGCCCTGGTCGCCGGTCGCGACCCGCTGAAGTTCCGTCTTGAGTTGGCCCAAAACGAGCACGCGCCTTCGGCAGCTGTCCTGCAAGCCGTCAAGGAAATGTCAGGTTGGACGGGTGATACGCCTGCCGGTGTTGGTCGTGGCGTAGCAATGTCCTACAGCTTTGGCACCCCGGTAGCGCAAGTGATCGAGGTGGTCGATGAGGACGGCACCATTCGCATCGCAAAAGCGTGGATTGCCTGTGATGTGGGTCTTGCTTTGGATCCGGGAACGGTCGAAGCGCAGATGTTCGGTGGCATGATCTATGGCCTGTCAGCAGCCGTGATGGGTGAGATCACCTTCGCCGACGGTGAGGTCGAGCAATTTAACTTCCCCGACTATGACGCACTGCGGATGCATAATGCCCCGGTGACCGAGGTCCGCATTCTGGAAACCAATCGCCATCTGGGTGGTGTGGGTGAACCGGGCACGCCTCCGTCGATGCCAGCACTTGGCAACGCCCTATTCGACCTTACCGGCAAGCGCGCCCGCAGCTTGCCGTTGATCAACCAATTCGATCTGCTGGTTTGATAGCAAAGCGCCGGTCCCTTCAATCAGGGCCGGCGCAGGGACTCAGGCGGTTTGTTTAACCAATCCCGATCGCACTCCTGCGGACCAGTCGCGTGCCGCATCGCCAAACGCCTCAAAGAGCGGCCGCGAGACAGGGTCATTGACCGCGTCCCATTCCGGGTGCCATTGCACCGACAGCGTGAAACCGGGCGCGTCCTGCACATAAATCGCCTCGGGCGTGCCGTCTGGTGCAGCGCCGTCAATCACAATGCGATGTCCAACCGTTTTGATCCCCTGCCCGTGCAGCGTGTTGGTCATCACCTCGGCAGCGCCCATCAACCGATGAAACACGCCGCCCTCGGTCAGGCTGACCACATGGCGCAGGGCAAATTTTTCTTCCAACGTGCCGTCGGGTGGCATCCGGTGGTTCATTCGCCCCGGCAAATTCCGGATTTCTGGATAAAGTGTTCCGCCCATGGCCACGTTGACCTCCTGAAAGCCGCGGCAGATGCCGAAAAAGGGCTGCCCTCTTTCGACACAGGCCCGCACCAAGGGTAACGTGATCGCATCGCGAGCCCGGTCGAAATCACCGTGCGCTTCGGTTGCGGGTTCGCCATATTCCTCGGGGTGAACATTGGGACGCCCCCCTGTCAGCAGGAAACCATCACAGACCTCAAGCAGTTCCTCGACACAGACATACCGCGGGTCGGCAGGGATCAGCATCGGCAAGCAACCCGAGACATTGGCCACGGCGTCCGAGTTCATCGTGCCGCCGGCATGAGTCGGATATTGATCGTTCATCAAATATGAATTGCCGATGATACCGACGACAGGTCGAGCCATTATTCTTTCCTAGTTCTTTCCGCACGTTCTGGGAAAGGTATCGACAGGGTCACAGGCGCGCAATAGCACATAGCCTGTGTGTCAGCGCAAGTCTCTGTTCACCCCTGCACAACAAGGGGCCTGATCGGACCACCGCCGAATAGGCCCTATTCGCTTTGCGCGCCGCTTGTCCCTCGTAAAGATCGGAGAGCCTTTGCCGGCTCTCCGAGTTCACCAAAGGTCAAACTTCGCCAGTCAGCCCGGCCGCTTCGATCCCGGCCATGGCAGCGATGGCGTCGTTATCCGACGTGTCGCCGGTCACACCGACTGCGCCGATTACGGCACCTTTTCGGTCACGCAGCAGAACACCGCCCGGAACCGGCACGACCTGACCGCCATAAACACCGTTTACGGCGGCCATGAAATAGGCCTGCGCCTCGGCGCGTTGCATCTGGGCTGTGCCCGCCATCCCCAGCATGACCGAGCCGTAGGCCTTGCCCTGCGCAATCGCAAAACGACCAGGGGCAGCACCGTCTTCACGCTCAAACGCGATGACGTGGCCACCAGCATCAAGAACGATGACCGAGAGGGGTTTCAGCCCCAACTCGCGCCCTTTTTCAAGGGCTTTGCGGATAAGGGTACGGGCTTTGCGCAAAGAAATTACCATATTCGATCCAGTCATTTCTGTTGGGTTAAAGGCTGGCTTTCATCTCCAGTCGGCGGGCGTGCAGGACAGGTTCGGTATAACCCGAAGGCTGAACACGGCCTTTGAAAACCAAATCACAGGCCGCCTGGAAGGCGATCCCGTCGAAACCGGGAGCCATTGGGCGATACGCCGGATCGCTATCATTCTGCCGATCGACCACTACGGCCATTTTCCGCATCGCGGCCATGACTTGCGCCTCATCGACAGTGCCATGATGCAGCCAGTTGGCCAAGGCCTGAGACGAAATCCGGCAGGTGGCACGGTCTTCCATCAGGCCAACATCATTGATGTCCGGCACTTTCGAACAGCCAACGCCTTGATCGACCCAGCGAACCACATAGCCCAGGATGCCTTGCGCGTTGTTTTCGATCTCACGCGCAATCTCATCATCGCTGAGGTTTCGGCCGCCCAGCAAAGGCACGGTCAGCAGATCATCCAGCGTACCACGTGCGCCACCGGCAGCCAATTCGTCCTGGCGCTCTAGGACGTTGACCTTATGATAATGTGTTGCGTGCAGTGTCGCGGCAGTCGGCGACGGCACCCAGGCGCAAGTTGCACCCGATTTCGGGTGACCGATCTTGGCGTCCAGCATGTCACCCATACGGTCGGGCATCGCCCACATGCCTTTGCCAATCTGTGCCTTGCCCTTCAAGCCACATGCCAGACCGATATCAACATTGCGATCTTCATAAGACGCAATCCACGGCGTGTTCTTGATGTCGCCCTTGGGCAGCATTGGTCCTGCCTCCATCGAGGTGTGGATCTCATCCCCGGTCCGGTCCAGAAAGCCGGTGTTGATGAAGGCCACGCGCGATTTGGCGGCGCGGATACATTCCTTAAGGTTCGCCGAGGTGCGGCGCTCTTCATCCATAATACCGAGCTTAACGGTGTTGCGCGGCAGGCCGAGGATGTCCTCAACCATATCGAAAATTTCGACGGCAAAGGCAACCTCTTCAGGTCCGTGCATCTTGGGCTTTACCACGTAGACCGAACCAGTGACCGAGTTGCCGCCATCGCGCTGCAGGTCGTGCATCGCAATCAGAGTGGTGCACAGCGCGTCCATCAGACCTTCGCCGATCTCGCGCCCTTCGGCATCCAGAACGGCGGGGTTGGTCATCAGGTGCCCCACATTGCGGACCAGCATCAGCGACCGGCCCTTAAGAACACCAGCGCCACCGTCCGCCGCGGTAAAGGTCAGGTCATCGGACAGTTTGCGTGTAAAAGTCGTGCCGCCTTTGCTGACCTCTTCGGTCAGATCACCCTTCATCAGGCCCAGCCAGTTGCCATAGGCAACCACCTTGTCCTCGGCATCCACACAGGCGACTGAATCTTCGCAGTCCATGATCGTCGACAGCGCCGATTCAAGATGCACGTCAGCAATACCGGCCAGGTCGGTGGCGCCAATGGTGCTGGAAGCGTCAATCACGATTTTGACATGCAAACCGTTGTTCTTCAGCAGAACAAAGTCCGGGTTTTCAGCGGCACCGCCAAAACCCACAAACTGCGCTGCATCTGCCAGCGCAGGCACCAGAACCCCATTTTCAACGCGCAGTTCTGACATTTCAGCCCACGATCCGCTGGCCAGCGGGGCGGCATCGTCCAGAAACGCTTTGGCCCAAGCAATCACACGTGCTCCGCGCGCATCATCATAACTACCACCGACGGGAAGATCGCCCATCGCATCGGTGCCATAAAGCGCGTCATACAAGCTGCCCCAGCGCGCATTGGCAGCGTTCAGTGCAAAACGCGCATTGGTAATAGGAACCACCAGCTGAGGACCGGGAATCAACGCGATCTCGGGATCGACATTGTCGGTTTCGATCTGAAAATCCCCGCCTTCAGCCACCAAGTAGCCGATCTCGCGCAGGAAATCCTGATAGGCGACAGCATTATGCGGCTGGCCATTGTTTTCCAGATGCCAGGCATCGATGCGCGCTTGGATATCGGCCCGCTTTGCCAAAAGTGTACGGTTCTTTGGACCCAACTCGTGAACCATTTGCGCAAGCCCGTTCCAGAAGGTGTCAGCCGCAACGCCTGTTCCAAACAGAGCATGCCCTTCTATGAATTCGGTCAGAATCCCGTCGACCTTGAGTCCGCTCCGCATCTGTCTGCTGCTCATGCCACATTCCCTCGTATGTACGCCGTTGTATACAGGCCCCAATTAGGGCGGATATTTCCGATAGGCAACATGTCTTGGTCAGTTTGGGTCTTTGGTCGTCAGGCCACTTCGACATCGACAGATGCTTATCGCCTATTGAGCAAGCTTACTTGCACCGCTTGCAGCCCATCGCAGCAACCCATAACGTCGCGCCTGATACCAACCCATTCGAGGCCACCGATGCGCGACGCAGCCCCCACGACGATCTATCTGAAAGACTACACACCGTTTGGTTATCTGGTGGACAGCGTACATCTGACCTTTGATCTGGCCCCAAATGCGACCCGAGTGACTTCGCGCATCGCCTTCCGGCCCAATCCTGATGCCTTAGACCGTCAGTTTTTCCTGCATGGTGAGCAACTGAAACTGATCCGTGCTACTGTTGACGGGGTTGAGATCACTCCAGACGTCACAGAGACCGGCCTGACAGCGGTTGTCCCCGACGCGGCATTTGTCTGGGAAGCCGAAGTCGAAATCGACCCAGGCAACAACACTGCGCTTGAGGGGCTCTACATGTCGAACGGCATGTATTGCACCCAATGCGAGGCCGAGGGGTTTCGCAAGATCACCTTCTATCCCGACCGGCCCGACGTGATGTCGATCTTCACCGTACGCATTAACGGCGCGTTGCCGGTTCTGCTGTCGAACGGCAACCCGACCGGCAAGGGGGATGGCTGGGCCGAATGGAATGACCCCTGGCCCAAACCCGCCTATCTGTTCGCCCTTGTCGCAGGCGACCTGATTACACATCCCGGTCAGTTCACAACCAAATCGGGCCGCGAGGTTGAACTGAACCTGTGGGTGCGCCCGGGCGATGAGGGAAAATGCGCCTTCGGTATGGAGGCGCTGAAGAAGTCGATGAAATGGGACGAGGACGTCTATGGCCGCGAATATGACCTGGATGTCTTTAACATCGTCGCCGTCGATGATTTCAACATGGGGGCGATGGAAAACAAGGGTCTGAACATTTTCAACTCGTCCGCCGTGCTGGCCAGCCCTGAGACATCCACCGATATGAATTTCGAACGGATCGAGGCGATCATCGCGCATGAGTATTTCCACAACTGGACTGGCAACCGCATCACCTGCCGCGACTGGTTTCAGCTGTGCTTGAAAGAAGGTCTGACGGTGTACCGCGATGCGCAGTTCACCTCGGACATGCGCTCGGCCCCGGTCAAACGTATCCACGATGCCATCGACCTGCGGGCGCGCCAATTCGCCGAGGATAACGGCCCGCTTTCACATCCGGTAAGGCCAGAGAGCTTTCAGGAGATCAACAACTTCTACACCGCGACGGTCTACGAAAAAGGCGCCGAGGTGATCGGCATGCTGAAACGTCTGGTAGGTGACGAGGCCTATGCGCAGGCGCTGGAGCTGTATTTTGATCGGCATGACGGTCAGGCCTGCACCATCGAGGACTGGATCAAGGTGTTTGAAGACACCACAGGTCGCGACCTGACCCAGTTCAAACGCTGGTACAGCCAGTCTGGCACCCCGCGCGTATCGGTGACCGAAGAATGGACTGATGGCATCTACACCTTGACGCTGAGACAGCGCACCGACCCGACCCCCGGACAGTCAGAAAAACTGCCGCAGGTTATCCCCGTTGCGGTCGGGCTGATCGGCGCGAACGGGGATGAAACCATGCCCACAACCATTCTGGAGTTCACGCAGGAAACCCAAAGCTTTGCTTTCGTATACACAGTAGAAGGCTGGCGCTTGCAGGGTTGCGAAGGACCGGAACGCGTGTCCGGTGCCAATCCGCCCAAACCCACGGCCTCAATCCTGCGCGATTTCTCGGCCCCTGTGATTCTGGAACATGACCAGAGCAGCGCTGAGCGGGCCTTTTTGCTGGCTCATGACAGCGACCCGTTCAACCGCTGGCAGGCGGGGCGATCTTTAGCCGAAGACACGCTGATCAAGATGATCTTGACGGATGCGGCACCGGAAACGGATTACCTCGATGGCATCCTCGCCGTATTGCGCGACAGCGATCTTGACCCGTCTTATCGTGCCTTGATGCTGGGGTTGCCGTCCCAATCTGAACTTGCTGCGATGATGCATGAACAGGGTGTCACGCCCGACCCGGTGGCCATTTGGACCGCTGTTGAAACGCTGCGGCAGGTAACGGCCCAGCACGTTCAGGATCTGCTGCCCCGCCTGCACAGCGAAACCAGCATCGAAGCCGCCTTTAGCCCGGACGCAGAACAAGCCGGCCAGCGGGCTCTGGGTGGGGCCGCACTGGCGTTGACCTCACGGCTGGACGGGGGTGCAAAAGCGGCCGAGGATTATCAGCGCGCCGATAACATGACCCTTCAGCTTTCGGCTTTGTCCTGCCTGTTGCGTGCGGGCAAAGGGGAACAGGAACTGAACGCGTTTTATGACCGGTGGCAAGATGACCGGCTGGTGATGGACAAATGGTTCGGCCTGCAGGTGGCGATGTCAGCCCCGGCAGAGACTGCAGATATCGTAAGCCACCTGACCGGGCATCCGGATTTCAACTGGAAGAACCCGAACCGTTTCCGGGCTGTTCTAGGGGCATTGGCGACGAATCACGCCGGTTTCCACCGTGCTGATGGAGCTGGTTATTCTCTGCTGGCGGACTGGCTGATCAAACTGGATCCGGTCAATCCGCAGACCACGGCGCGGATGTGTTCGGCATTCCAGACGTGGAAGCGGTATGACGCAGATCGCCAAGCCCTTATCCGCAACCAGCTGACCCGCATCGCCGAAACGCCAGACCTTTCACGGGACACGACCGAAATGGTGACGCGCATCCTGAACGCATGACCCCCTATTCCTATACACGGCATAACAGGTCACCGCAGGTCATCGCCATTCTGCTGTCGGTCTATTCCGCGCTGGCGGTGTTGTTCATCGCCTTTGATGCCGTCTGGTGGCTGATTGGCCTGCTGGCCCTGTTCACCCTGCCCGCATTATGGGACTTTGCACAAAACACCCGTTCGGGGCTCCGGCTGGATCAGGATGGGCTGCGGTGGTTCTCGGGGCAGCGCGAGGCTGGCGTAAGATTGAGCGAAATCGACCATGTGCGTCTGGATACACGCTGGGATTTCTCGGTGCGCATGTCGCTGGTGCTGACCTCGGAAAAGCGGATTCGCCTGCCCGATGAGTCGACCCCTCCGCATAAGGAACTCGAGTCCCGCCTGAAAGAGGCTGGTCTAAAGGTTGAACGGCATCATTTCGGCCCATTTTGAAACGATCCCGAGCCTCAGGGCGCATTGACCGGAACAAAGCGACAATAAGACGGTTGTAGCTTGAATTTGAGCCAAATAGAGGCCAGTCTTTAAAGCTAGGTTACGATTTTTTTTGTTTCGAGTGTAAGCATGTTCCGGTTTCTGATGGCCCAAAAGGCCCGCGTTCCACATCCATCCTTGAAAGTTGCGTCAGATTTCGACGCCGCCGATGCAGTGCTGGCCGCTGCTTTGCCAGATCAGGGTTCGGTAAATATCCCCGTCGCAAATGTCTCGGCCAATGAACTGATCGGTCAGGACGTCATCGAACTTGGCCGCGATCTGGCCCGCCAGGATCGGTGGGCAGACCTTTCTGCAAAGATGCGTGCCGCCGATGAAGCGCGCGAAACTGCGCCCGATGGGATGCCAATCGCGGATTTGCTGGCATTCGGCGCTCGGTCCGATGTAGTGCTGGCGGTCGAACACGCTCTGTCCGATTATCGGGCATTGTCAGACTATGATCTTCTTGGCGGAATTTCTGAGCTAGAGGATGAAATGCGGGCGCATGAGGATGATCCGATGATCGCCCTTGTTGTGGCTATGGCGCATATTGACCTGGCCTGGGCGTGGCGCGGCACTGCGACAAACGCAGTTCTTCCCCCCTTGCACCGGTCTCGCTGCACCGCCCATTTCGACCGCGCGGCCGATATCCTGCCAAAATGCCGCGAAGCCGCGCCCAACAATGCGCTGGTTGCGGCTGTTGGCTGTGCTCTGCTGGCAGGTCAGCGCAAGTCCAATCTGCGCGTGGCTGATCAGTATGAACAGTTGATTACGTTGGACCCGCATAACCAACGCCATATGCGTGCAATGGGCACTCATCTGCTGCCACGCTGGTTCGGCAGCTATGAAGAGCTTGAGGTTCAGGCCCTGCGCAATGCAGCCCGTACCCATGACCTTTGGGGCGCCGGTGGCTACACTTGGGTCCAGTTTGATGCCATCGCCCTAGACGACGAAGCCTGCGCACGGCTGGATATCGAATACTTCCTGCAGGGTTTGCACGATATACTGCGCAACCGCCCCGACCAGCAGATGGTCAATATGCTGGCTGCCTATTGTGCGATAACCATCCAGAACGGCCTTGGGGGGAATGAAAAGGCCGACGCGGTGCGCGCTCAGATCCACGACGCGGCCAACTGGCTGATCCGTGATCACCTGACCGAACTGCATCCGCTGATCTGGGCCCATGCGGCACAAGGGTTCAATAACTCGGTCCGCATCAACTCGCCCGAACGGTTTGCAGCCCGCGGGCACCGCGATGCGTTGCGGGCAATCGGCGACCTGTTTCGCGAGGAACTGCGCAGCGGCATGGATGTGACCTTTACTCCGACAGGGTTGCACCTGTCCGGACACTGATTCCCCCTTGCCCCTTTGGCGCGCCGGGCCTAATACGCAGGCTTAGACTTCTGCGGAAATGAGGCGCGCCATGCTCGACCTGACATACGAAATGCCTAAGCCCAAAACCATTGCCGGGGCCAAGCACGATTGGGAACTGGTAATCGGGATGGAGGTGCATGCGCAGGTCTCGTCCAATGCCAAGCTGTTCTCTGGCGCGTCGACCCAATTCGGGGCCGAGCCGAACTCGAACGTGGCCTTTGTGGACGCGGCAATGCCGGGGATGCTGCCGGTGATCAACGAATATTGCGTCGAACAGGCCGTGCGCACTGGGTTGGGCCTGAAAGCCGATATCAACCTGAAATCGGCTTTTGACCGCAAGAATTATTTCTACCCCGACCTTCCGCAGGGTTATCAGATTTCCCAGCTTTATCAGCCTATTGTCGGCGAAGGTGAAGTTTTGGTCGAGATGGGCGACGGCACCGCGCGCATGGTGCGGATCGAACGCATCCACATGGAACAGGACGCGGGCAAGTCGATCCACGACATGGACCCGCATATGTCCTTCGTCGACCTGAACCGAACCGGTGTTTGCCTGATGGAGATCGTCAGCCGCCCCGACATTCGCGGCCCGGAAGAGGCCGCCGCCTATATCGCCAAGTTGCGTCAGATCCTGCGCTATCTGGGCACCTGTGATGGCAACATGCAGAACGGCAATTTGCGGGCAGACGTGAACGTCTCGATCTGTTTGCCGGGGGCCTATGAAAAGTATCAGGAAACACAGGATTTCTCGCATCTGGGCACCCGTTGTGAGATCAAGAACATGAACTCGATGCGCTTCATCCAGCAAGCCATTGAGGTCGAGGCCCGCCGCCAGATCGCCATCGTCGAAGGTGGTGGCAAGGTCGATCAGGAAACCCGCCTGTATGACCCGGACAAGGGCGAGACGCGTTCGATGCGGTCCAAGGAAGAAGCGCATGACTATCGCTACTTCCCTGACCCTGACCTGCTGCCGCTAGAGATCGAGCAGGCCTGGGTTGACGACATCGCCGCCAACCTGCCCGAGCTGCCTGACGATAAAAAAGCGCGTTTTATCAGCACGTTCGGACTGACGGACTATGACGCATCGGTGCTGACAGCTGATGTTGAATCGGCTGCCTATTTCGAAGAGGTCGCGCAGGGTCGCAATGGCAAACTGGCTGCAAACTGGGTCATTAACGAACTGTTTGGCCGCCTGAAAAAGGAAGATCACGAGATCACCGACTCGCCGGTTTCACCTGCACAGCTTGGCGGCATCATCGACCTGATTTCCTCGGACGCGATCTCGGGCAAGATCGCCAAGGACCTGTTCGAAATCGTCTATACCGAAGGCGGAGATCCGGCGCAGATCGTCGAAGACCGCGGCATGAAGCAGGTGACGGACACGGGCGCGATCGAGGCCGCTTTGGACGAGATCATCGCCGCCAATCCGGCACAGGTCGAGAAGGCCAAGGTAAACCCGAAACTGGCCGGCTGGTTCGTTGGTCAAGTGATGAAGGCGACTGGTGGCAAGGCCAATCCCAAGGCCGTCAACGAGCTGATTGCCAAGAAACTGGGATCGTAGATCTTTCGATTTTACTGATTTCGGCGGCGGGACTTTAGCCTTTGCGCAAAGTCCCGCCGCTTGTCATTTGTGGCACCAGGCCCGCACCAGCAGATGTGCCGGAATTCGCCCGCCGCGCTATGATGACTTTCCCATTGTGATCAACCTGCTAGATTACCCGGAACTTACAGGTAGGAATTCCGATGCCCCGCTACGAATACAAAGTTGTCCCTTCCCCCCAAAAGTCTGCCAAGACCAAGGGTGAAAAGTCAGCCGAGAGACGTTTCGCTGCTTCTATTGAACAAGTGCTAAACCAGATGGGGCAGGATGGCTGGGAATATCAACGCGCCGAGTTGTTGCCCAGCGAGGAACGCTCCGGCCTGACCGGCAGCACCGTGAACTGGCGCAATGTGCTGATATTTCGCCGTGAAATTGATGTGCCTGTTGCCCCGACACCTGGCCCGACCGAAACGAAGGATGGCGTTGCTCTTGCTCAACCTGTTCCTGGTCCCGATACCGTTCAGGCCCCGGCCCCCATTGCAGAACAGGCCAAAGAGCCGCCTTTGTCGCTGAAAGGTGCTGAAACAGAAAAATCGGAAGACGAAACTGCAGAGACTGAAGGTCAAAAAACCTGATTGCCCTAACCGGGCCTGTCAAAAAAAACGGCTGTCAGGAGTAGCGTTTTGAATCTCAGCTCGTGACGTCGCGAATTAGCGTGTCCCATTGGGCAAAGACCTGATCTGGGGACAGATCGGCCTTTAGCGTAGGTGACACCTTGGACATCTGCGCCCTGAGGTCGGGTTCATGGATCAGCTTCAGCACTGCCTGTTCCAAACCACTGACATCGTTGACGGGAACCAGATATCCGTTCCGTCCGTTTTGAATAAACTCTGACGGACCGTAGTCGCAATCGAAAGACACGACCGGTATCCCGCTGACCGCCGCCTCAGCGACGACATTGTGAAACCCTTCGAACCGCGAGGTCGCTACCAGAATGTCCGCACGCTGCGCCCATTCCCCGACCTCGATCGTATTGCCCGGCAGCCGAGCAACCGACTGTAGCCCCAGATCATCGCGCAGTTTCTGCAGATTTTCCCGCTCGCTGCCCTCACCATAGATAATCAGCCTGGTATCTGGAGCTTGGGAATGAATGCGCTGCATCGCCTGCAGCAGCATGTCGAACCCCTTTTGCCTAACGAGGCGGCCAACTGCGACCAGTTGCACACCCCGCCTCGTGCCAGAGGATTCAACTCGCTCAAAGGGGAGGATCGGGTTCGGAATAACCATCCCCTTCTTGCGCAAAGTGAAGGGAAGATCCGCCAATCCGCGATGTGTCAGCCCGACAACCTTTGCTGCCTTTATCCCCGCAATCCCCTGAAGCGGTGCCCAAAGGGGATGTGCGTCCTGTCGCAGCGGATTGTTGCGTTCAGAAATGATAACGGGAATCCCGGTTCCAACGCTGGCCAGAAGAGTCTGAACATTCACCTTGGTCAGGAATGAGATTACAACGTCCGGTCGGAATTTCTTTATGACAGAGCGGATATGCGTAATACGTGACGCCTGTCCCGTCGCCTTTTCTGCAACGCTGAGTTCAACATCGAGATGCATCGGGAAATAGGGACCATCGGTCGGCATCTGAAAACCGGTAACGTGAACAGCACAACTGCGCCGGGCAAAATGCCCTGAAACCATGGCGATTACTTTCTCTGCCCCCCCAGGCCCAAATCCAGCCTGCACAAAAAGAACTCTCAAAACCAAATACCTGAAAAACATCCCGTCAATGGAGGGTAGATTAGGGCCCGCGTTCGAGCAACTGTTATGCATGGAATGTTTTCACATTCAGACTGAATTTCCTGATTTGTTGCCATCACTGCAAGAAACCGGTCGAAATCACCAAAACACCGAAAAATTACCGACCGGCTTTCACCTATCCAACCCGCGACCCTGTGCCAATCTCTGAACGATCACGGCAAAACCCGCGAATTGTCTTCGCTGCAGGGGTGCGACCGTTCCGGGCCGCGTTACAAAAGCCTGCCTAAACACCGATATCCAATGCCAAAGCATGGATCCGCGGCACGATATCTCCAAGCGCTTTGTGCACTGCGCGGTGGCGGGCAACGCGAGATTGCCCCTCGAATGCAGCCGCGCGGATTCGGATGTTGAAATGGCTTTCACCACCTTCTTGGAATCCGGCATGCCCGCGGTGGCTTTCGCTGTCGTCAACGATTTCAAGCTCATGTGGATCAAACGCCGATTGCAGGCGGCTTCGCATTTCTTCGGTCACGGTCATTTTTACGCTCAGCGGCAAAAATATTACCGCCCCCCTCTTCTACTTTCGGCTGCTTAGACTAAACTGCTGCCTCCGAGTCGAGAAGATGCGTTCTTAAGGATCATAGCATGACGAAATCAGACCCATTTGGATTCGATATGTCCGTCTCCAGCGCGAAGAAAAAAAACCCGCGTGGACGGCGTGGTATGTCTGGCGCGTCTGAAACTTCGGTGCGAATCTGTGACCATGAGGGCTGTGAAGAGCCTGGTAAATTTCGGGCCCCGAAAGCACCGGATGTTTTGGATGATTTCTTCTGGTTCTGCCAGCAGCATGTGCGCGAGTATAACCAGAAATGGAATTTCTTCGACGGCACGACCGAGGCCGAAATGAATGCTCAACAGTCTAAGGACAAAGTCTGGGAGCGTGAAACCAAACCCATGGGCGATCCCGAGGCACGTGCCTGGGCCCGTTTGGGAATCGAAGACCCGCACCAGGTGCTGGGCGCGAACAGTACCCAGAACAAAGGGCGCACTACAGGCGGAGGCGGCCGCCGCCTGCCCCCAACCGAACGTCGCGCTATCGAGATTCTGGAAGCCAATGACAGCTGGTCCAAGGCCGAAATCCGAAAGACCTATAAAAAGCTGATCAAGGTGTTGCACCCCGATATGAACGGCGGCGACCGTTCTCAGGAAGAGCAGTTGCAAGAGGTTGTCTGGGCGTGGGATCAGATCAAGGACAGCCGGAATTTTAGGTAGTGGGTTCAGTGCGCGAACGTATCGCGTAACGCAGCAGCTTCGGGGCGTTTTAGGCAACGTACGCGCGTTTGCTCAAAAGCGGGTGCCGCGTTTCGCAGTTCGGGAAATAGCTCACGGAGTTCCTCGGCATCTTCCCGATCGAAGGACATCACCGCCATTTCACCTAAAAACAAACTTTCAGTTGGCAAACCATTCGACAACAGTATCGCGTGGCGACAGCAAGCAATATGGTAGTATGTAACGGGATCATAAGTATTTACTTGGCGAATTGTATGATCGTTAACGAGATGAACTGCCGCGGCGAAAACTTTTGGCTCTCCAAACAGCAACTCTGCGCGCCAACCCTCCACGACAATCCTATGTTGTGGAGAAACGTACAAATCTCGGTCAGGCAGTCCTTTTCCGAATGCACCTTTCTGAATGCAAACCGGACGTAACTGGGGGTTTCGCTTCAAAGCTTCTGCCTGCAGGGTCTTCTCTCCGATCCACTCGATGCGTAGCAGTTCACCACTGGAAGCACGCACTTTGTCACCAACAGCGAGTTCCTCAACAGCGCGACAGCCACTTTCAGTTTCAATCAATGTCCCTTTCACGAAACACGGCACCGTTCCAGCGGGCAACCTAACGGTTACCCCAATCGAGGCATTGTTGCCATTTCCAGGCCCGCTGGAGGCTCTGACGATCAAACTCAGAGTTGTATTTGGGGGAACAATAACCCCCGGCTGCAGGTCCACTGTTAGTAAACCAGCACTGGAAATCGTAACCGAGTAATCTGAAGGGGAAAGAAGTCCGTCATCTGTTACAGATACAAACCAAGATGCTGGCTTGCTGGAGTTGTAGTCCACAGAAAATGTGTCCGTGTTCGGAGGAAAGAAAATCCTCGTTGGACCGGTAATTACTAAAGCCATGGCAACCTTTTACTTAAACTAAGTCCAAAATAGTGTACCACCTCCACAACACATTTCAATATCTGCACGTGACGAGCCGCAAGTTGTGACGATTTCTTGTGGCATTTGCCCGAGGTCACTTTCCCGTTCGCCGAAAGTGTTGCCCTGCCTAGTTTCTACACGTCCTTAGGATGACGCTGAATCCAGAAACTGCCATCTCGACGTCTGGTATTGCCAACTGACAGTTCTGGCTCGCGACTAGCAAAGAAATCTGCTGTGTACTTGAGCAACTTGCAAAAAGCCCCATGAGACCATTTTTCATATGTCTGATAAGGTCATTTTCAACATTTGGATTATTGAATACTTACCTGCATACAGCATTTCCGACACATGGATCGGCATGTGCGTCCGAACAGGCCGCAGTGCCTTTGTTGACAAACGCGGCTTGACCTGCACCTGGTACGCGTCGCGACCAAGGATCGCCCGCGCGTCAATAGGGCCAGTTTGAAAGAAAAACCTGCTCACCTTTCCAAGGGGGCCGCTTTCCCTTGCCCTTATCTGCAATATGTTGCACCACACACGGGTTCAGAAGCCCGCGCGGGGGCCGCGGTATAAGGATAAGGACGACAGGCATGGATTGGCCGATTGACGCAAACGCAAAACCAACAGAAGAGATTTCGGTCCGAGATGTGTTCGGCATCAATTCTGACATGCAGGTCAAACGCTTTTACGAACAGACAGAACGGGTTCCCGAGATCGACCCCACATATAAGTTCGACCCAGATACGACGCTGGCAATCCTCGCAGGGTTTACCCATAACCGCCGCGTGATGATTCAGGGTTATCACGGCACCGGTAAATCGACCCATATCGAGCAGGTCGCTGCGCGACTGAACTGGCCGGCCGTGCGCGTCAATCTGGACAGCCATATCAGCCGGATCGACCTCATCGGCAAGGATGCGATCAAGCTGCGTGATGGCAAACAGGTCACGGATTTCCACGAAGGAATTCTGCCCTGGGCTCTGCGTAACCCTGTTGCTATCGTCTTTGACGAATACGATGCCGGGCGCGCAGACGTGATGTTTGTGATCCAGCGCGTTCTGGAAACCAATGGCAGCCTGACTCTGCTGGACCAGAACGAGATTCTGACCCCGCACAAATATTTCCGCCTGTTTGCCACCGCCAATACTGTTGGCCTGGGTGACACGACCGGCCTGTATCACGGCACACAACAGATCAACCAAGCCCAGATGGACCGTTGGTCTCTGGTCGCGACGCTGAACTACCTTAGCCATGACGCAGAAACGATGATCGTTCTGTCCAAAGCGCCGCATTACAACACTGCCGAGGGCCGCAAGATCGTCGCTCAGATGGTCACCGTTGCCGATCTGACTCGGACAGCATTCATGAACGGTGATCTTTCGACCGTGATGAGTCCCCGGACCGTGATCAACTGGGCCCAAAACGCCGAGATCTTCCGCAATGTCGGCTATGCTTTCCGCCTATCCTTTCTGAACAAATGCGACGAGCTGGAGCGCCAGACAGTAGCCGAGTTCTATCAGCGGTGTTTTGACGAGGAACTCCCGGAAAGCGCTGCAAGCACCAGCTTGGGATAACAAAATATACGGAATTTCCGGGGGCTTGTGCGTGGCACAGGCTTTCGGAAGCTCTTGCAGGGCCACATCATCAAAAGCTATGAAAGTTAGCTTTTATGCATTATTGGCCAAATGTGCCTGTGCAACTTCTTGAGCCGCATCTGGAGCCAACAATCCATCGTCGTCAAGTTTCCAGATTCCAATGTGATTGTCACAGAA
Organism: Ruegeria sp. YTSA226; assembly: GCF_059609905.1. NCBI lineage: Bacteria > Pseudomonadati > Pseudomonadota > Alphaproteobacteria > Rhodobacterales > Roseobacteraceae > Ruegeria > Ruegeria sp. YTSA226. The sequence goes on along the minus strand of NZ_JBXWMQ010000004.1, from coordinate 277,989 downwards.
CTCGCGAAGATGACCGCGTTTACTGACGTCTTCCGCCAATTTGGTTAAACTATCCGCCGCCTCTGTGAAGTTATGCATGGCATAATCATCAAAGTCCTGGGTTTTCCACGGCCGATCATCGCCGAAATGAAACGTCAGACTGACATTCTTGAGCATCAGCATTCGTTTCGAGTGCGCAGCGAGATTGAATAGCATTGGCTGTATGACCCCAGACATCCCGAGGCAGGAATCTGTGCGAACAAATTGATCGAAAACTTCTTTGGAAAAAACAAAGCAGTCGAAACCCGGATGCTGCATACCAACCTCGCCCATAGACAGGGGGTCATGGGAAAACCCATGCGCATCGCCAAATGTCCGACGATTGATCGTGATGGCATCGAAACCACCCGCAATAAGCTGACGTACCGCGCCATAAAAATAGGGCTGAAGACAAATATCTGCATTAGTGTAGATTACAAAATCTCCGGGTTTAGCAACGGATGCACCCTTTTCCAGAACATCAAACAAAAGTGGCAAAGGCCGAGGAATTCGAAACGTTCCGACATCCAGAACCGTGCGTTCCAGTTTTGTCGCAACTTGCAGGCCGTAATGGGCTTGAATCAGATCTTCGTCCCCATGCACCGGAACCTGCACCAAAGTTGTTTCACCTTCACCAGCCAACGGATCTGATTTGGCAGTCACCATGCTATCCAACGTAGCGCGCTGGACATCATTCATCGCTCCGTCGACAGAAAAGAAATTGACGATATGAACTAGGTTGATTGGGTCAGGATCTTTGTATTTGGGATCGAAAACGTGAACTATCTCACTTAGCGGCGTTGAGGGTGACTGACAGAAAACATTCTCGGCTAACCAGCCCGAGGGCTGTAATTCTATGGTCTGTCTTTTGATCCCGAACAATTTTCGAAATTGTCTTCTGAGTCCCATTAAACCGTCCCAAACAAATAACTATATCACGCGTTCGTGTACCGTTCGTTTTGCATTGTACTGACGGAAAAGTCACCCCCAGTTAGAATCACAGGCCACGCAGAAGCCGGGCGTTGCCTCTTTTCTACAGGTCTGGCGTTTTTGCAATTCGGGCGTGCCGCTGATTACCCGGAAAACAAGGCCGACCCTATGGTCAAGACCTATGATTGGCTCTAGGTTGCCCGAGTAGAACAAGACCGGACCTGCCACCGATGAGCAAACCCAAAGACAACCCCGCTGATCCGTTCAAGAAAGCTCTGGCCGAAGCCACCAAAGTGATGGCCGACGATCCGGAACTTACGGTGAGCTATACGGTCGACCCGTCGGGCCTGTCGGGTGAGTCGATGCGGTTGCCTCAGGTCTCGCGGCGCATGACGCGGGAAGAGGTTCTGTTGGCGCGCGGGACCGCGGATGCTTTGGCTTTGCAGCGACGCTATCACGATGATGCTACTCATAATCGCTATGCGCCTCCAGGTGACATGGCCCGCGATCTGTACGAGGCGATGGAGGTTGCCCGGTGCGAAGCGATGGGTGCGCGGGACATGCCAGGCACTGCGTCCAACATCGACGTCAAGATCGGGCACGAAGCGATCCGGCGTGGGTATGATCAATGCAAACAGCCAGCTGACGCGCCTCTTTCGGTGGCCGCCGGCTATCTGATCCGGCATCTGGCCACTGGTCGCGACCTGCCGCCTGCGGCTGACAATGTCATGAACCTGTGGCGCGGGTTTATCGAAGATCAGGCAGGGGGCGTACTGGAGAACCTTGACGAGGTGCTTTCGGACCAGGCCGAATTCGCCAAGTTTGCACGCCAGATGATCAAGGATCTGGGCTATGGCGATCAGCTGGGCGATGACCCGGATGAGCTGGACGAAGATCAGGAAGATCAGGCCGAAGACGACGCCGAAGAACAGCCCGACCCCGACAGCACCGGTCAGGATGATCAGGACGAACAGGACGCGGATGCGACCCCTGAGCAGTCACAGGAAGAACAGCAGGATCAGTCTCAGGCCCAAGTCTCCATGGATGAGATGGCCGAGGATGAAATGGGAGAAGAGGCCGAGATGCCCGAGGGCGAGGCCCCGCTGGAGCCGCCTGCCCCTCCGCCTGCATCCGATGCTGATCCCGACTATAAGGTCTACCTGAGCACCCATGACGAAGAGATCGCCGCCGAGGATCTGGCGGAGCCCGCTGAGCTGGAACGCCTTCGGGCCTATCTGGATCAACAGCTAGAACCGCTGAAAGGTGCCGTCAGCCGTTTGGCCAACAAATTGCAGCGCCGGTTGCAGGCGCAACAGAACCGCAGCTGGGAGTTCGACCGCGAAGAAGGCATTCTGGACGCGGGCCGTCTGGCGCGTGTTGTTGCAAGCCCAACCACACCGCTGAGCTTTAAGGTCGAGAAGGACACTGAGTTCCGCGATACGGTGGTGACGCTGCTGTTGGATAATTCGGGCTCGATGCGCGGGCGACCTATTTCGATCGCGGCGATCTGCGCGGATGTTCTGGCACGCACGCTGGAACGCTGCAACGTCAAGGTCGAGATTCTGGGCTTTACCACGCGAGCGTGGAAAGGCGGGCTGGCGCGCGAAGCCTGGCTGAACGATGGCCGCCCACAGCAGCCCGGTCGTCTGAACGATCTACGCCATATCATCTACAAAGGCGCGGATGCCCCGTGGCGACGCGCCCGGCCCAATCTGGGGCTGATGATGAAAGAAGGGCTACTGAAGGAAAATATCGACGGCGAGGCGCTGGAATGGGCGCATCGCCGGATGACGGCACGGCGCGAGCAGCGCAAGATTTTGATGGTAATCTCGGACGGGGCGCCGGTCGATGATTCAACGCTCAGCGTGAACCCAGCAAACTATCTGGAAAAGCACCTGCGCGATGTGATCGGAATGGTCGAAAAGCGCAAGATGGTGGAATTGCTTGCCATCGGCATCGGCCATGACGTGACCCGGTATTACGACCGCGCCGTGACCATCACGGATGTCGAGCAACTGGCCGGAGCCATGACCGAGCAACTGGCCGCTCTGTTTGACAGTGATCCGCGCGCACGAGCGCGGGTGATGGGAATGAAGAGAGTAGGCTGAATCGCCTTTTCCATGACATGGCGTCGCGCGCTCCAACTGATAGAGGTATGACATGTTTCAGTCCTTCGCCGTGACCGCACGGCCGGAACAGGGCCCGCCCCGGCTGGCCGATCTGCGGACCGAATTGGCACGCGACGGGTTGGACGGTTTCTTGGTCCCGCGCGCGGATGTGTATCAAGGCGAATATGTGGCCCCGCGCGACGAACGGCTTGCCTGGCTGACCGGGTTCACAGGTTCGGCCGGGTTCTGCGTGGTTTTGGCAGATAAGGCCGGCGTCTTCATTGACGGACGATATCGCACGCAGGTCAAAGCGCAGGTCGCCGCCGATTACACACCTGTTCCATGGCCCGAGGTCAGCCTTGCCGCGTGGCTAAAGGAACAACTCCCGCAGGGTGGTCGGGTTGGCTTTGATCCGTGGCTACATTCGGCGGGTCAGATCGCGAAAACGCAGACCGACCTTGAAGGCCGAGATATTACACTGGTGCGCAGCGACAATCTGGTGGACCGGGTTTGGCGGGATCAACCCGATCCACCAATGAACCCGGTAAAGCTGCACCCGATCGAATTCGCGGGCGAAAGCGCAGACAGCAAAATTGCGCGTCTGGCGCAGTCCCTGCAGGACGCGGGCTGTAGCGCAGCGGTGATTACCCTGCCCGACTCGATCATGTGGTTGTTGAACATTCGGGGCTCCGATATCGGGTACAACCCGGTGGCGCATGGGTTTGCTATACTGCATGCGGATGGCCGCGTGGATCTGTTCATGGCGCACCAAAAGCTGAACTTGGCGATGGCCGATTCAGTCACAGTTCATGCGCCGGACACGTTTTTGACGGCTGTCGCAGCGCTTGACGGGAAGGTTCAGGTTGATCTTGGTACGCTGCCACAGGCGGTGGCCGATGTGCTAGAGGGGCAGATGGTCGATGGCGGCGACCCTTGTGCGCTGCCCAAAGCCTGCAAGAACCCTGCCGAAATCGCAGGCAGTGCCGAGGCACATCTGCGCGATGCTGTCGCTGTGATCGAAACGCTGTTCTGGCTGGATGCGCAAGCCGCTGGCGATGTTACGGAAACGCAGGTGGTCACTCGGCTTGAGGAGAACCGGCGCAAGGATAATGCCCTGCAGGATATCTCGTTCGATACGATTGCAGGGACAGGACCCAATGGCGCGATCATGCATTACCGGGTGACCGAGGAAACCGACAGCCTGCTGCAAGACGGTCATATCCTGGTGCTGGACAGCGGCGGACAATATTTGGATGGCACGACTGATATTACCCGGACCATTGCTATCGGCAATGTGGGTGAAGAAGAAAAAGCCTGCTTTACTCGCGTGCTGAAAGGCATGATCGCCATGTCTATGCTGCGCTGGCCTGCCGGGTTGGCTGGACGTGATATCGAATCCGTGGCGCGTATTCCCCTATGGGCAGCGGGTCAGGACTTTAATCACGGTGTCGGGCACGGCGTCGGTGCCTATCTGAGTGTGCATGAGGGCCCTCAGCGTCTGTCCAAAGCCAGCCATGAGCCCTTGCTGCCGGGCATGATCTTGTCGAATGAGCCGGGTTACTACCGCGAAGGTGCGTTTGGAATCAGGATTGAAAACCTTTTGGTGGTGCAATCTGCCCCTACCCTGCCCAGTGGTGACGCGGAACGTCCCATGTTGGAATGGCGCACATTGACCTATGTCCCTATCGACCGACGCTTGGTTCTGACCGATATGCTGACGGCAGTCGAACGCGACTGGCTGAACGCATATCACCGCGAAGTTGCCGAAAAAGTTCGACCAAGGCTGGGAGATGACGCCCAACTGTGGTTGGATGCCGCAACCGCACCGATCTGACACCGCATCGTTACATATACCGGGCAGTGGACAAGCGGGAAACCGGACCAGAGGAAAGAGCAAAGATGACCGAGATCACCATTCGCAAGACACCAGGCAAATGGAGCGTCCGTTCAGGAGGCGCCATTCTGGGTGAAACCACAAATGCTCTGGAATTGCTCGAGGGCAATCTTGATCCGGTCATCTATTTCCCTCGTACCGATATCGCGATGGCATTTCTGGATGTTACCGACAAGGTCACGCAGTGCAAACACAAGGGCCAAGCCACGCATTTTTCGATCGTCAACAAATCCTCGGTCACTGAAAACGCTGCTTGGAGCTATGAAGACCCGATCCATTCTGCCTTAGACATCAAAGGCCATGTCGCCTTCTACCCGCTTGATTCCGTGAAGGTCGAACAAATCTGACGCATGTCCCAGATGCGCAATACCTCTACTCAATCGAGTTGTTGCACAATATGAAAGGCCAGATCGCTTTGGCCTTCACGTCAAAATCTGGATCGAAGTAAGTGAACGATCCTTTACGCTGGATACCACGAAAGTATCAAACGAGCCCGACCTGCACCTTGGGATTTCTCGCTGCACCTACACTAAAAACTGCTTTTTTCCGGTATTCATGGCGCAGTTTCTTGGCAAAACCCACGCCCAAAATGGTCTGTTTTTCTGGCACCAAATAGATTTGTTTTTGGTCGATCTAATGCCGCAAACAAGGTGAGTTTAGAGAGTTAAACTGAAGCCTGCTCAAGATCTAAAACTCATCAAATTCCGGAACATTTCCAAGCCTAATGATGAAGCTTGGCGCCCCGACCTCGCCACTGTTCGGGTCCTCACTGACCATGTAGGCATCAGCGCCAGCGCAATCGTCGGATAGCGCTTCCCTTTCTGCTCTGTTTTGTGCCTCTGCCGCCGTGGAATATTCAAATTGCTTACCAATTTTCAAGTTTCCTTGCCCTCCGCGACCGGGCTTATTTTCCACATATGTCTGGCAGATATAGTGAATTTTTTCTGAGCTCTCATCTGAGATTGTCATGGCAGTATCCGTAAAATGAGTATGGGTGCGATTGATGCATGGGAAAAACAATGCTCGCTAGCCGCTTTGTTCGTGTTTCGATCATTCCAGTCGCGCAAAAAGAAGGGGCGACAATCCTGTCACCGCTTTTTGACGGGCTTCGGCGGACAGGCTTCAGATAGTGTATTCGCATCCCTTTCGAGCCGAGTTTTGCGGAGCCGGGCATTCTTGATTTGTCTTTGCTCTGCTTCTTCGTTGACCATTTCTCTAACGATCCGCGTTGTTTTGTCCATCGGTGTTTCCGCCTTGGGAACGTGTGCATTGAAGACAGTTTTTTTTGTCAGCTTTGCCAATGGTTATTCTCCTAACCGTTTTCAACGGTGCATTTATCAGTTGAGTGTTCAAATCGATGCCAGGTGATTGCCTGATCCTTGAGAGACATGCGCGTGTCGTGAATGACTGCCACGGAGCAACTTTGTCTTAACGTCAGGAGCGGACATAGCATTCATCAACGCACTATAGTTCATTTGGAACTTCATTTCCGATCCTACGCTATGCGTCGAATGGTAAGTGCCAACGACAAGATGATCGCTTGTTGCACCAATAAGCCTGTATCCAGGGGGCATCGAAAGCCCCAAAATGTCCGTATCTTGCTGACCAACGGCCAGAATTATTTGTGTGCTCTGTCCGCTTTTCGGGACGAGGTGAAGTCTTTTGAATACCGGATCGCAGATGCTCTGAGGGTGAGATGCAGGTTTGGACCCTGTTTCAATTACCTCAGCGACAAGCGTGAAGGCATCCGTATACATCCCGCCTATCTGATCTCCGGAAACCGGATCAACGCCCAGAAGTATTGCTTCCCCCAGCCTTAGATCATTGATGCGACAAACTGGGTGTCCGCCGAGGGCCCAAGGAAGGTTGGCCGAGTTTCCGCCAGATACAGTGTGAAGGAAGGGACCACACTGCCCCTCTGTTTCATTCGCCAGGTCAGATAGGGCCTCCATATCTGCAGCATTCGGGGCAATCCCCCCCAGACATGCAAAGTTCGCTCCGATGCCTTTCAGCGTAACGCCGGGCATGTCCACCACTTGCTGTGCAACTGAGCCGAGGTCTTTTGGCATGATCCCTTCGCGCAGATCGCCCATCTCAACCATCAGGATAATGCCGTGAATGCAGTCTTTCCGGATCGCGGCGGCGGCCAGAGCGGTAATCACGAGGATTTCTGTATTGTAGCTCGCCTCACAGTATTGGATGACCTGATCGACCTGGCTCAGCGTTGGTGTACGGATCAATGTGATCGGGCATGTCATGCCCGCGTTGCGTAACCTTCGCACGTTACTAAGCCGCGCTTCCGCAAGCCCCACAGCGCCGCCGTCGAGCATAGCCTGAGCGATGGCTGGATGCCCGCACACTGCCTTGGTCACACCGGTGACACCGATGCCGCGTGTCTTGAGGCGCTCGACAACAGTCTTCGCATTGTGACGTATCTTGCTCAGATGCACCTCAATGCGAGGGGTACTCATATCGCAGCCACGGGTGTGGAGTGACGTAACCCAGGGTAAGCGGCAACAACCATTGCAAGCAAATGCGAAGCCGGCCGGCTGAGTACATCCGTTACAGGCAGCCCGAGTATTTGTGACTGTGCGGCGATCGTGTCGGTTACCTCGGCCTCGGACATCCCCTCATGATTGAGCGTGACACCAATGACCTTTGTGTCAGCAAATGCTTCGATTAGGGCAATCTCACTTGCAGGCTTGGGCATCGGCATATTGGGAAAGTCACAGCGATGCGCGCGCTTTGGAGCGTGCTGGAGGATTACGGCGTCCGGCTGGCTGCCCCGCAGGATAAAGGCGGATGTGCAGAATGCCGGATGGCTCAACGCCCCTTGACCTTCGATCAATATGACATCGGGTCGTTCAGACTCGGAAGCGTCGACGATCGCGCCTTCAAGTTCGCCGCAACAGAACTGCGGTGGTACGGCATCCATTGCCACCCCATATTTTGCACCCTGCATCAAACCTGTCTGGCCCGTACCAACAAGAACAGTCTTGATGCCTCTTGTGTTCAAGGCACGGGCTAAAACAGTCGCTGTTGTCCGCTTTCCGATGGCGCAGTCGGTCCCAAGAACCGCTATGCGCAGTGCTTTCACACCAGAAATACTCCCATCGAACAGGCGCATATCCTTGCTGGGTTTAGGTTTGCGAATATCTCGGATGGTGACTTTGCGTTCGGCCGCAAAAGAGGCGATTTCTGGATCATCGCCCAGATACTCATGCAATCCACTGACGATGTTCATACCAAGTGATATCGCGTCGAGAACAACGTCACGATCTGTCGATGAGAGCCTGCCCGTAGATGGTGCCATCCCGTAAATGAGGGTATCCGGGATTACAGCTTCATGGACAACAGCAGCGTCCAGACTTCTGAAGACCGGAATGTGGTTTACAGTATCGTCAAGAACCAACCCGCTGTCTTTGCCGTCGTGATCGCTATCTATGACAGACAGGATCCTATAGGCCTCTGAATGGCGAACGAGGCCATTTGCAGTTTTGCCATCCGCCTTGGCAAAGTTACCTTGGCAATAGACAATCGCAGTTGGCGGCAAGATGATCTGAGTGGCAGAAGTTGATCTTATGGGTTCGTCGCTGGTAAATGGCGGCGCCTGCGCCCCGCTAACAGGACGACGGATCGTGTTTGCCACGTTAAAGTCGGTTTTCATGATGTTTCCTTTGTGTGGTCGACACCCAAGGCAACACGGTCGTCACCATCGGATACCAAAGTCGAAATAGTCGCGCCGCGCGCTCAGTTATCGAGAACGCACAGACCTTTAGATGACTTGAAATTCTTGTTGCAGTTCCAACGGTTTCCGGACCTGTCAAGATGGGCATTCGCAGGAAGCTCTATTGTTTCGCAATTCACACCTGAGGTCGCGTATCCCCGCTCGCACTTCCATCCCGTGCCGTACGTTGCATCGTCCAAGTAGGCATGTTCAGGGATCACGACGGCCGCGCACGTGCCATCCTTTACAAAATATCCACGTTCACATGTCCAGGGTTGGCCGTATCCTGATGAATTCAAATACGCGTTAGCCGGGACCACAATGGCGACGCAACGGTCGTCCAATGCTTCGAACCCACGTTTGCATTCCCACGCGGGTCCATAGGTCGTATCAGCCAGATAAGCGTTTGCGGGTACGACAATTTCTTGGCACGTATCGTCGATTTTGAGAAAACCGCGAGAGCAATGCCAGCGTTCACCTGATGAATCAAGGAATCCGCCATCGGGTACAATCACCGCAACACAGGTCGCTTCATCGTTCTCGCGAAAACCATGAAGACATTCCCAACCTAAACCATAGGTACGGTTGGTCGGATAGGCATTTTCTGGCACTACGACAGCTGCGCAGACGTCGCCACTCAACCTATACCCGGCGTTGCATTTCCAACCGTCACCGTAACTCGTTGCAGTGGCATTTTCTGGCACCGATTGCGATGTAGATTGAGCGAATGCAGGCATCGAAAATAAAAGCAAAGCACAGAGTGTAAACCCAATCAGCACCGCACTCATCTGAATGCCTAGTGACAGATTTGCGCGCCAAGTCGTCCGAAAGAGTTGCGGCATTGCCTTTGCCTTATGATCCATCCAGCTCAAGCCCCGCGATACAGGCATCTGCGAGGTCGCGGCTTGGCGAATCTGACCCCGGCAGTGTTGCCCAACCTGTATCCATCATGGCCTTGCGGCGGTTAAAGCCAGAGGCCTCTTGCAGTGTTTCGATTATTTCTTCGCGCTTGGGGTCAGCGGTTGACCTATTCAGGCAGACCGGCACCATCGCAAGCGTTACTTCTTCGCTAGCATGGTCTTTCGCCAACTCTTGAGCGCTGCCGCTGGTTGTCCATCCGCCCCAGGTAAAGCCAAGGATTGAGACCGCAACCGCACCACACAAAGCACCGTAGATGCCTGGTTTCGTCCATTCTGGAAATGTCATTTTGGATCCTCTGGCGGAGAAAGCGCCGCCTCGCTGTTTTATGTCTTTCTGCGCAATCTTGATCTTGCGCCCGGGCCAATCCCAGGACGCGATGGTCGATAGGCGCAGTTCTTGCCTATCGGAAGCTCATTTGATCAACGGTTGCGTTGTGGTTTATTGGCAAGCCATCGGTGCGTCTGATCACCACAAACGGATCAACTAACATCACAAGCGATGTGGTCGTGCGCGATAACATCGGCAACTTTCCCAAACATCAAATCCAAGTAGAGGACGTGACAGCTGAATTTTCATGGTGGAAGAACTTAGTTCACTCTAGCAGGCGATACGCCTGGGCTGCAGAAAACCAGAACTTTAGTGTTCCCTATGTAACCACTTGGAGCCGCAATTACAACGCTCGTGGCCCTACCGCTGTTCCCAAGGCCCCGATACCGATCAAAAAAATGGTTTCAAACTGGCATTTACTTTGTGTATCGGCAAATCCGTGACCACTTATGTAGCCTTTTTACTATGTCACTCTGAAACTGGCATTCGCTGCATCAAGGAAAACATGTGGTGAGGGCAGATAATGCTTGGACGTTTTACCGAAAAGTGTGGGTTTGTCTCTGATCTCACATGCTGTTTTGAGTGTGCCTCGCCAATTATTTCTGAGCGATTTTTTGGATGATGACAGGTTGGACTGACGCGCAGGGAAAAATCGGAATTTGGCGAGAAAACGGGTGTGGGTAACGCCTGAGACGCGCCGTCAAACGGATCGGCTGGACGCCTCACCGACCTAGCCACGACCGATTTCGTCAAGCAATTCGGCTGTCGTCACCTGCCGGCAGTAGCCTTTGATCGTTTTCAGGGAATTGTCGTGACGCTCTTGCGTGTAGGTCATGCAGGCATCCGTCACTTGGGTGACCAGATAGCCCAGATCACAGGCATCGCGAATTGCGCTTTCGACGCATTGATCGGTCACGATCCCTGCCAGCACCAATTGCTTAATGCCGAGATTGCGCAGCACGTAATCTATGTGGGTCGAGACAAAGACTGAAGACGAAGATTTTGGAAACACGATCTCATCATCGGCTGGTGCCAGTTCGTCGATCACCTTGCCGTCCCAGGATCCTTTGGGCACGTTGAAGCCCGTGATTTTGTAATCCAGAGATCTGTCGCGCCCGTCTTTGGTCAGACTTTCAATCGTTGTATAAAGAACCTCGATTCCCGCCGCGCGAAATCCCTTTTGCAAGGCTTGCATATTAGGTACGATACGGGATTTCAGCTGCTCAAAAAACCAGCCAAACTTTGCGTCAAAATCGGCATTTGTCAGCCCTTCGAATTCGGCACCATCCCTGTGGGCTGCAAAGTTCTGCACGTCAATAAATAGCAATCCCGATTGGTCATGTTCTAGTGGAAGATCGCGGGTCAATTCCATGCCTGTCTCTGCTTTCAAATGTTTGCCCAAGAGGTCTAATTTTATGAATGAGGGCGATCATGACGTCCACACTAAAAGAAAATAAAATTCCAAAGTCAACTCAATTTAGATTGACAGAAAATATTTTTCCACCACCATATAGCGCATGTTGATCAGAGACCGCATCGAAAACGCAGCCGATATGCTAACCAGCGGAGAGCGCAAACTTGCTGCAGCTATCCTGTCGGATTACCCATTTGCTGGCCTTTCCTCGATCCAGGAGCTGGCAAAACACGCCGAGGTGTCACCGCCTTCAATCTCACGGTTTGTTACCAAGATTGGACTTGATGGATATCAGGATTTCCAACGTGATCTTATCGCGGAATTGAAAGAAGGGCACCGCTCGCCGGTTCAACTCCACCAGGCGGAACGGCCCGTTCATGGGGGATATCTGAAGGACTTTATTTCCAAATCGGCCAGCCAGATGGCCATGGCGGCTGATGCTATCACCGAAGATCAGTTTAACCAGATCTGCACCCTTCTGACCGACCCGAAACGCAGCGTTTACGTGCTGGGTGGCCGGATCAGCGATACGATCGCCAAGCATCTTTCGTTCCACCTGCGTCAGATCCGCAAGGATGTGTTTCATCTGCCTGATACGCCTGAAGGCTGGCCAGAATATTTGTTGCGGATGCGGCCCGGGGATATCCTTTATGCTGTTGATTTTCGCCGTTACCAACCGGCGCTGGAGCAGCTGTCGCTTGTTGCCTCACGCGATCGGAATGCCCGTGTGATCCTGATGACGGACAAATGGATTTCACCGATTGCCAAACACGCCCATGAGGTCATGCCGGTGCCAATTGATAGCGGCACCTTGTGGGATACTTACTCGGCGGCACTCTCGGTGACCGAGGCCATCGTGACGCGGATTGCCGAGGACAACTGGGAACAGACCCGAGACCGCATCAAGGCCTGGGATGCTTTGCGCTTTACTCAAGAGGAAAATGAAAAATGACCCTGCCGCTAATTTTTGCTGCCATATCCGATGTTGCCGGAAAGGTGCGCGGCAAAGCCTTTCCCGCTGATCAGTTGGAAAAACGGCTGGTGCGGGGGGTCGGCTGGACCCCTACCAATGTGCAGATCACCTGTTTCGACATAATCGCTGACAGCCCGTTCGGCGCACTAGGTGATTTGCTTTTGATTCCCGATGCAAACGCAGAGGCCCGGGCGACATTTGGAGATGTGACCGAGCATTTCCTGATGGGCGATGTCGTCACGCTTGACGGGGATCCTTGGGCCTTTTGTACGCGCGCTATCCTCAAATCCGCGCTGAAGCGCCTGCATGATGTGGCGGGCGTTCATCTGATCTCGGCGTTCGAGCACGAGTTTCAACTGAAAAGCCCACCGGCGGTGGAAAACCAGGGATACGGACGCGAAGGGTTCGAGATTCAGCGGAAGCTTTGCGAAGTGCTGATGGCGACACTCGCCGAAAACGGGCTCGAGCCAGACAGTATCATGAAGGAATTCGGCCCCAATCAATACGAGGTCGTTATCGGCCCTGCCAAAGGTGTGCGCTCGGCAGATGCGGCAGTAATCCTGCGCGAGCTTACTCGCTCGGCAGCGCGTCACCTGGGTGAGGCTGCAACCTTTACGCCAATCCGCGATGTGGCGAGCGTCGGCAATGGCGTTCATATCCACATGAGCTTTGTCGACGATGCCGGCGAGCCGGTCACATTTGATGCAAGCGGCCCCTGCGGGATGTCCAGACTTACTGATGGGTTCGCTGCTGGCGTGCTAAAATACCTGCCTAACATTTTAGCGCTGACGGCACCGTCTGTCGTGTCATACGAACGCCTTACTCCGCACCGGTGGTCGGCTGCGTATAACAATCTCGGGTTCCGAGACCGCGAGGCCTCGTTAAGGGTCTGCCCTGTGACGGCAAAGGACCCCGCTTCAATCGCCAGACAATTCAACATTGAGTACCGCGCGGCGGATGCAGCGGCGTCGCCTTACCTGGCTTTGGCCGCTGTTGTACATGCTGGTGTTCAGGGGATCGAAGATGGGCTGAAAGCGCCTGCGCCGACCGAGGAAGACCTGTCACTTCTGTCAGCGGACGATCTCACGGCGCGTGGTTTTGTGCGCCTGCCCGAAACGCTTGAGGCCGCCCTTGAGGCGTTTCAGGCGGATACGACAGTCACCGGTTGGTTCGGACCAGATTTCGCGAGCGTCTACGCCGCCCATAAGGCTGCAGAAATCGACGCGGTAAAAGACATGGACACAGCACAAAAATGCGCCGCGTATGAAGGAACATACTGATGAGCGCGCCCTCTGACAGAGCATTGGTTCCATTTGTCAGCGTCGAAAACATGCGGGCCCTGGTCCATAAGCATGGCCTACGGGACTGCCTTGCAGGATTGGCCAATATGATCGAAGCCGATTTCAAACGCTGGCCGGTATTTGACAAAACACCGCGCGTTGCGTCCCATTCTAAGGCGGGTGTGATTGAACTGATGCCAACCTCTGATGGTGTGGATCACACCTTCAAGTCCGCGAACGGGCACCGATCGAACACCAAGGTCGGCCTGCAAACCCTAACCGCCGTTGGTGTGCTGGCCTCTGTTGATACCGTCTATCCACAGCCCTTTTCTGAAATGACCCTTCTGACGGCGCTTCGCACGGTGGCAACATCGGCGATGGTGACGCGTATACTGGCCCCCAAATCAGCTAAAACCGCTGCGAGTATCGGCAACGGGATATTCTGATGCGCAATGACATTTCTGTAGAGTACCCAAAACAGACGCGCATCAAGGGCGATATCCAGCAACTCGACCCGGATCACGCGGTCAACGAACTGTGGCAGGTTCTAACCGGTTCTAAAAAGGGACGAACCTCCGAAGATCAGATCACGGTTTTTGATGGTGTTGGCTTTGTGGTCGAGGATTTCTCGGCCACGCGCTGGCTGCACCAAAAAGCGACTGACGGCGCCCCAAGCGAAATGCTGGATCTGGTTGCCGACCCGCACGACCCCAAGGATCTGCTCGGTATGATAAGACGATGCACACACCGTGCGGTCCAAGCTGCATGAATTTGTGTACTCATACCTTATTGGGGCCGAACGATCCTGCGCCGATTGACGTCGTTAATGCAGATAGCACGTCGGAGATCGTGCTGCTGTGTGAGCATGCAGGCAATGCAGTCCCCGAGATGCTTGGAGATTTGGGAGTCTCCCGCGACGTCATTGAAAGCCACCGCGGCTGGGACATTGGTGCTCAGGATGTAGCGCGCCAGTTGGCTGAACAGTTGAACGCGCCTCTCGTCGTCCAAAATTACTCACGGCTGGTATTTGACTGTAACCGTCCCCCTGACAGCCCCTTGGCGGTCCCTGCGATCAGCGACCAGGTTGAGGTGCCGGGTAACAGCGCGATCACCGAATTGAGCCGGGCCATGCGTGTCGATGAAATCTTTCGACCTATGGATGCAGAGTTGAATCGGCTCTTTGCCAACCGTCCGCGTCGTGCCGCGTTTTCGATCCATTCCTTTACACCGCATCTCGATGGCAAGGACCGGCCTTGGCAGGCAGGCTTTTTAAGCCGCGGAACAGGCGGTGCTGCCAAAGCATTGATGGCACATATCGCGCAGCGCCGCCCTGACATGGCCTTTGCGTTGAACAAGCCCTATCAGATCGAAACTGAGGGCGATTGGTTTATTCCAGCGCATGCAGAACCCCGTGAGCTCGTGCATTGCCTGATTGAAATTCGAAACGATCAAATCCGCGAACAATCGCAAGTCGGGCTGTGGGCGGATCTGCTGGCAGACGCAATCCTTACAGCAGTAGGGGACATTCCCTCATGAGCATCGTCCCCCTTCATACACATCCCGGACGCTTGCGGGCGTCCAACTTGCTCCGGACGGCGGCGGCGGTTGCTGTGCTGCTGGCTGTGGTGCTTGGGCTGACGTTGATTTTTGGACGCACTGGCGAGCGGATTGCTGTACAGATGTGTGTCAATGTGGTCGCTGTAGTGGCCCTTGCGGTTTATTGCGGCAACACGGGCATTGTGTCTTTCGGGCATGGCGCGTTTTTGGCGCTAGGCGCTTATCTGTCAGGCATTCTCACCATGCCTGCTGCTCTTCAACGTTCTGCCCTGCCGGATCTTCCGTCATTTCTGGCAGGCCATGAAGTAACGATCTGGGTGTCGCTGCCGGTGGTCGCCCTTGCGGGACTTGCCTTTGCAGCCCTAACCGGAAGCGCCATCGCTCGGCTTGTGGGTGCGTCTGCCACGATTGCCACGCTTGGCCTGCTGATCATCGCCCATGGCGTGGCCATCGCCGCACGCGAGATCACACGCGGCAGCCAGACGTTTTACGGTGTGCCAAGGGTGACAGACCTGGTTCTGGCCCTCGGCGCGGCCACGGGTGCAATCCTGCTGGCCCGTTGGTATCGCGAAAGCCGTTTGGGTCTGTTTTCCCGCGCGGCCCGTGACGATGAGGATGCCGCAACAGCACTTGGCATCAATGCCCGACGCACAAGATTCATTGCTTGGTGTGCCTCTGGTACCATGGCGACAGTCGCGGGTGCACTTTATGGGCATATGCTGGGGGCATTTTCACCCGCATCCTTCTACCTTGGGCTCGTCTTTGCGCAAGTGGTCATGATGATTGTCGGTGGAATGTCATCGGTTGGCGGCGCAGTGGTCGGGGTGATCGCGGTGACGCTGCTGCAGGACACTGTGCGCCAGTTCGAAGGCGGCTCAACTGTGCTTGGCGTCACCTTGCCCGAGGTCTTTGGCCTGACGACGATTGTCCTGGGGCTTGCCATCCTGCTGGTGATCTGGGCGCGACCTCAGGGTCTGGTCGGAGGCTTTGAACTTGGCCCTGGCGCCGATGCAAATCTGCTCGGGCGCCTGAAGCCCCGAGTAACTCCTGCGCGCACGCCCGAGTCCGTCGTCCCAGCCACGCTGAAAGCATCAAACCTGTCAAAAAGTTTCGCAGGCGTCAAAGCCGTAAGAGACGTCAGTTTCGAAGCTCCGACTGGGCGCATCACTGGCCTGATTGGCCCCAACGGTGCTGGCAAGTCCACGCTTGTTAACTTGCTGACACGCGCCTATCAGGCGGACACCGGTTCTGCGCATATGGGCGAGGTTGATTTGACCCGTGTCTCGCATCACAAAGTGCCAGGCTTTGGTGTCTCGCGTAGCTTCCAAAACTTGCGCCTGTTCAGCGGTCTGACAGCCTACGAAAATGTTCTTGTTGCCGCTTTGGCCGCAGGTCACGACCGCAAGACTGCCGCGGCTATCACGCTGCGTGAACTGGATGCCTTTGATCTTGGGGAAGTCGCCGGGTATCGCGCCGACGGCCTGCCATATGGTGCCCGCAAGCGCCTGGAAATCGCCCGCGCTTTGGCACAAGACCCGAAGATTCTTTTACTGGATGAACCGGCCGCTGGCATGAATCCCAGCGAAACAGATGACCTGGCTGATCGGCTGATTAAGGTCGGCAAAACACGCGGCATCGGTGTCCTTCTGATCGATCATGACCTGAGGTTCGTGAACCGCCTGTCGGACTGGATCGTGGTGATGCACCAAGGTGGCGTCATCGCGCAAGGCACGCCTGAAGACGTGCGCGCAAATCCCAAAGTCATCGAGGCTTACATCGGCAAAGGGCGCACAGCCCAAAAAGCAGAAATTAGCGAAACCAACCGAAGTCAACCAACAGAGGTAGCAATAAAATGATACGTAATGCCCTTCTTCTTTCAACAGCAGTTATCACCGGCCTGGCTGGAACAGCGATGGCTGAGAGTTATAAAATCGGCGTAATGTCCGCGCAATCGGGCTATCTGGCCCCCTATGATGGACCCGCCTATGCCGGGTTCCAGTTCTGCATTGACGAAATGAACGCCAAGGGGGGCCTGAACGGCACAACACCGGTTGAGCTGATCGTGCGCGACACCCGGTCTGACATCGCCGAAGGCGTTAAAGTCGTACAGGAAATGATCGATGACGGCGCGCAGTTCATCGTGGCGTCAGCCGATGCCGATCCGACAATCGCCGCGGCCCAGATCACAGCGGCTGACAGCATCCCAACAATGACCTTTGCCGGAACAGCCCCGGTTCTGACGCAAGTCGGTGAACATGTCTTTGGCAGTTACCCTGCGGACAACCAACAGGCCGCCGTACTGGCAGGCCACGCACGCGAGCAAGGGTTCGAACGTGTCTGGCTCGTGAAATCCCCAGACAGTGCCTACACATTGGGTGGGCCCGAGTACTTTGGCGAGGCCTTCACATCGCTTGGTGGTGCCGTTGTCGGGGAAAGCAACTATTCGCTGAACCAGCCGGACTTTTCTGCCATCGTGACGACCATCAAGAATGCGGATACCACTCCGGACGTGATCGTCACATGGGCGTGGGAGCCTGATTTTCCGGCCTTCATCCGTGCGCTGCGCGGTGCCGGGGTTGATACCCAGGTGATGGGAGGTGACGTACTCGATTCACCAACCGTACGCGGCCTTGGTGATGTCGTCACAGGCGTAGCGCATACATCTGGTGGCTTCCCAGACGAAGGCTCTGCCTATGCCGATTTCATCGCTCGGTTCTCTGCTGCAAAGGGGATCACGCCTGACAACAATTACTACGTCAATGGCTGCGATATTGCGCATATGATCGAGGATGCCGTCGCAGCGGCTGGCACGACAGACCCTGCTGCCGTGACTGCCGCAATGGCCGGCATTGAGAATGGTGAGGGTATCATGTCCAACTTCACTTTCGCGGGGACCGACCGGATGCCTCTGCGTGATGTTGTGGTCGCACGGATTACCGATGCAGGCGAAAAAGAGTTTGTCCTGCGCACCTCAGCTGATCCCGCAATCCTGCCACAGCCGTAAGGTCTGAACCCAATGGAAACAGCACTCGATATCCAAGGCTTGCACGTCCGCTATGGCCCAATCCGCGCGGTTCAGGGCATTGACCTGATCGTCCCCAAAGGCGGCATAACGGCGCTTTTAGGGGCCAATGGCGCAGGCAAGACAACGACGGTCATGGCCATCGCAGGTGCTTTGCCCGTGGTATCGGGCGCTGTTTCCCTTTTTGGCAAGGATATGACAGGGGCCACACCCGACGCCATTGTGCGGGCGGGTGTGGCCATCTCACCGGAAGGACGCCGCGTGTTTGCGCAGCTGACGGTCGAAGAAAATCTTGTGCTGGCCGGATCAATTCTGGGCGACGAGACGCTCAGCGCCAAACGTTTGGCCGAGATGAAAGAGCGTTTCCCGATCCTGGGCGAACGCCGCCGTCAGATGGCGGGGCTTTTGTCGGGGGGCGAACAACAGATGCTGGCGGTGGGACGTGCCTTGATGAGCGGACCGCGCTTGTTGTTGCTGGACGAACCGTCGCTTGGCCTTGCGCCGCAGGTCGTGGATCAGATTTTCGACATCGTAGAAGAATTGAAAGCCGACGGTATTTCAGTGCTTCTGGTCGAGCAAAACGCGGCTCTTGCCCTGGACATTGCCGATCATGCTGTCGTGCTGGCGAATGGCGCTGTTGCCGCTGCCGGTGCACCGTCGGAACTAGCAAATGACGCGGTCTTGCAATCCGCATATCTGGCGGCTTGAGCGATGGAAGTTCTTCTTCAACAAATGATCAACGCGCTTAGCCTTGGGGGAATTTATGCGATGCTGGCCCTGGGGCTGGCGATTGTGTTCTCTATTGTGCGATTGATCAATTTCGCGCATGGCGAAATCATGACGTTCGGGGGCTATGGCATCTTTCTAGCCATGAGCTTTGGCCTGCCGCCGATCGCCGCTCTTGTTGTCGGGCTTGGCGCTTCTGTGTTCATGGCCATGGCAATGGAGCGTACAGCGTTTCGCGCCATGCGCGGCGCGGATGTCGTTGCACTTTTGATCACATCTTTCGCGGTGTCCGAGATCCTCAAAGTTCTGTTCCAGAACGGAATTTCCGCCAGACCCGTCCCGATCTCTTTTCCAGCGTCATGGTCTGGCACGTATCATATCGGCCAGACGACATTTGGCATTATCCCGACCGTATCAATCATCGTAACATTTTCAGCCCTTGCAGGCCTGACATTCGTGTTGCGGCGCACAACGATTGGCATGGCCATGCGCGCCGCTGCCGAAGATATCGAGATGCTCAAACTGCTGGGTATCAAGGCCAACCGGGTCGTTGCTGTGGCTTTTGCCCTGTCAGGGCTACTTGCGGGTATTGCCGCTGTCATCTGGACGGCACAACGCGGGTCAGTGGATCCACTGATGGGATTTTTCCCCGTTCTCAAGGCCTTCATTGCGACCGTACTTGGGGGTTTGGGCAGCTTGGGCGGCGCTGTCCTTGGAGGGTTCATCGTCGGCGGGCTGGAGGTTCTGCTACAGGCTTTCCTGGCAGACAGTCTGGCCCCATACCGGGACGCAATGGTTCTGGCCTCAGTCATCTTGCTGCTGCTGTTACGCCCGGATGGCCTCCTTCCAGCGGCGAATGCCAACAGATCGTAAGGAGCGGTGTTGGCGCAAAGTTCATCACTCGCTCGGATTGTTGCCCTCAGAGCGCGATGACAGACAAAGAGTGTGCAAATCGGATTCTGCGGAAATTGAATCTAACTTCCAAAATCAGACATTGGCGCAGCCGCAGCGGAATTGGGCTGCGCCGCACTGCCGTTCTTTGACCAGATACCGACAAAAGTCCGCAATAGATCAGAATTTCTCGATGTTACGGCCAATATTGCATGACCCGCTGGCTCCAAAAGATACTGGGAAGCTGTCGACGGCTCAAAGTTGCGCGTCGTTCCACAAATTCCAGAGCGTCAGTGAGGTAAAGTTAGTCCTTCACCAGCACTCCAAGGCCTGATGCTTTTCAGCCAGAAAGCTCAGTTCTGCACAGCTTGTCAGATCGAACACATGAGCCTCTGGATTTCGACTGGCCACGCCCGGCAGGTGCAGATCCAAAGATCGTATCGCTTCAATGCCTCGCCTGTATCAAGGAACAAGATGGACAAAGACCAATGTTACAGGGGCCTCTGTTATGAATGTTCTTCTGCAGCCGTGGCTGCCAACGCGCGGTTATAGGCCTTTAGCGCATCAATATGGTAGAGCGTACCGACTGGCGTCTCAGCTCCGTCATCACCGCTCACCACCACCGGTATGCAGAGGATTTCGTCTCGGTCGAAGAACGGCATCGCCGCCTCAAGCGTAGCGCTTGCTTGAACAAAAAGACCCTGATCAATCAAAACCTGTGCTTCTTCCCGGGTGATTGAACGTGCATCGCCAAGCGGTCGCATCACTGCGCCTGCGCGCAACATCGCCAGAAGATAGGCCTGTGGCCCCGCGGCCAGATGCACATTGCGCCGTTCCAGTTGGGTCAGGAAGAAGGATCGATCCACGAGGCGCGAAGCCAGCGCCGTGGACATTGAAACCGACACCATCACCGCCAGACCGATCTGCCAATCTCCGGTCAGTTCAAAGACAATCATCGTGGTCGAAATCGGGGCACCAAGCACGGCAGCGGCCACCGCGCCCATCCCGGCAAATGCGTAGAGGGTATGGGTACCCGATACATCGGGCAGCAAACCCGTTGCAATCAACCCGAATGCCAACCCGGTTAACGCACCTATCATCAGCGAGGGTGAAAACACACCGCCACCCATACGTCCCCCCATCGTGATCGCAACAGCCACAGTTTTGATGATTGCGAACAGGATGGCGGTTGTCAGAACCAAATCTCCGGCCAGGGCCCGGATCGTGGTTTCGTATCCAACGCCGATGATGTGGGGAAACCAGATCGCGATCAGTCCCAACATTGCGCCTGATACAGCAGGACGCAGCCATCCGGGCAAGGACAGCCGGCTTTGAATGTGATTGCCAATATCTTCTGCAAAGAAGATCGACCGCATCAGAAGCAAGGCCACCAACCCGCAGATCAACCCAAGGATCAGAAACGCGGGCAGCTCGACATAGAATTGCAGGGATCCGGGCGTATCCAGCGTGAATTCGGTCACGTCGCCGTATTCCAGCCGGTTAATCACCGTCCCGGCGACCGAAGCGATAACGATGGGCGCAAAAGCATGCACCGCGAAATGGCGCAGCACCACCTCAAGCGCGAACAAAGCACCGGCAATGGGTGAGTTGAAACTGGCCGAAACTGCCGCCGCCACCGCACATCCCAGCAAATCACGCCCGGTAATTCCGTCGGCATGGATACGATTACTGACCCAGGTCGAGATCACGCCTGCCATATGCACAACCGGCCCTTCTCGACCCGTAGATCCACCTGTGCTCAGCGTAATCAGCGAGGAGAAAAAAGACGCGATACCCGCCTTGCCTTCGACCCGACCATCGGTGAGGGCAGCGCCTTCGATTACATCGGCAACTGAACGCACGCGCCCGTCATCGGTATACCGGTGCAGGATGATGCCAACGATAAGACCGCCGATGATCGGTGTGATCAGGATCAGGAACCACGGCAGCTTTTCCACATGGCTGTGCAGTAACGAGATATCCCCGGTGTCGTAGACATAGGCCTGCAATGCCTGAATTGCCTTACGAAATCCCAATGCCATAAAGCCTGCGGCAATCCCAATCGCCAGCGCGATGAACCAGAACTGAATTTGGCTGGGCCCGCGCCTGCGCATCACCCGCCACGCGTCCTTCATCGCGGCCAGAGCCTGATTGAGCTGGTTGCGCAGAACGGTGCGGGTTGACTGGGTCATTTGCCCTCAGGGGATCAGGATACACCCCTTACTAAGCCACGGAGGGCACGGATAAAAGCCGGATCGCGCGTCTGTGAGGGCCTATGCGTCCAGAAGAGCACGGGCAGCGGCACGCGCTTCGTCCGTGATCGTGTCACCGGCGACCATCCTGGCGATCTCGTCCACCCGGTCGGCCTGGGCCAAAGGCACCACGGTCGACAGAGTTTGCCCATCGGTCACATGTTTCTGAACACGCCAGTGATAGGCGGCACGTGCGGCGACCTGCGGGGAATGCGTCACGACCAATACCTGCCCGCCCTGTGCCAGCGATGCCAGACGCCTGCCGACGGCGTCCGCAGTCGCGCCGCCAACACCCCTGTCGATCTCATCAAAGATCATCGTGCGCACGCTGTCATCGCCGGTCAGACAGACCTTGAGCGCCAGCAAGAAGCGGCTCAGTTCACCGCCCGAGGCGATTTTGTTTAACGGTCCAGACGGTGCACCGGGGTTGGTGGCAACGGTGAACGCCACAGCATCCGCACCTTCGGGGCCGGGATCGGACGGGGTGATCTCGGTCTGGAACACAGCGCGTTCCATTTTCAGCGGTGCAAGCTCGGCCATCACAGCGCTGTCAAGTTCACCCGCTGCCCGTTGGCGCAGGCTGCTGAGTGCCTCCGCAGCCTTGTGATAAACTGCCTGCGCAGTCTCAACCGCAACGCGCCTGTCGGCCAGATCAGCGTCACCAGCATCCAAACGGTTCAGCCGCTCACGCAAGGTCTCCGCGAACCCGCCCAAGTCGTCCGGGGCAACGTCATGCTTGCGGGCCAACGCACGAATGGCGAAAAGCCGTTCCTCGACTGCCTCCAATTCAGCTGGATTGAAGTCCAGCGCCTGAAGACTGGCATTAACGCCATCTTGCGCCTCGCCCAATTCGACAAGTGCACGCCCCAGTGCGGCAACAGGCTCTTCCAACTGCCCGCCTGCATTATCGGACACGCCTTCCAGCCAGCGCAGAGCATCAGACATCGCGCCCTCGGCCCCATCACTGCCAAGCAAGTCATAGGCACGGGCGACGTCATCGCGAATCCGCTCTGCCCCCTGCATCATGCGGCGCCTTGCATCCAGTTCGGCATCCTCGCCGGGCTGCGGATCAAGCTTATCAAGCTCAGTGACCGCATGGCGCAGAAATTCTTCCTCTGCCCGCATGGCAGCCAAGGCAGATTCGACCTCAGACAAAAGCTTGCGCGCACGCGACATCTCGGACCATGCAGAGCGCACAGTGGCCAGTTGCCCCCCTGCCCCGGCAAAATCATCCAGCATCGCGCGGTGGCCACGTGGGTTCAGCAGGCCGCGATCATCGTGCTGGCCATGCAGTTCCACCAGGGTTTCCGACAAGGCCCGCAGCACCTCGCCCGAGCAACGCCGGTCATTGACCCATGCGGTTTTCCGGCCCTCGGCTGTGTTCACGCGGCGCAGGATCAGCTCTTCGCCTCCGGGCAATCCGGCTTCGGCCAAAATCGCATGTGCGGGGTGTTTTTCGTGCAGCTCGAACTCGGCCACAACTTCGCCCTGAGCGGCCCCCTGACGCACCAGCTCTGCCCGCCCGCGCCAGCCCAGAACGAACCCAAGCGAATCCAGTAGGATCGACTTGCCCGCGCCGGTCTCGCCGGTCAACGCGTTCAATCCCGGCTGGAACGTCAGTTCCAACCGGTCGATGATCAGCATATCGCGGATATCAAGGGCGCGCAGCATCGGGTCTCAGCGTCCCACGCCTTTTGCCATGACGATTACAACCACTGACCTTTGACGGTCTGGCGATAAATCGTGCTGAGCCAGTTGTTGCCGCGGCTTTTGAGTTTCAGCCCGCGAGAGGTCAGCAGCTTATAGCCAGCGTCATACCATTCCGAGGATTGGTAGTTGTAACCCAGAATTGCACCGGCCGATTGCGCCTCATCCACCAGACCCAGCGAGAGATATGCCTCGATCAGGCGATAGAGCGCTTCGGCGGTGTGCGAAGTTGTCTGAAAATCCTCTACCACAACGCGGAACCGGTTGATCGCGGCAGTATAGTGATCCTGACGCAGATAATAACGTCCGATCTCCATTTCTTTGCCAGCCAGATGGTCAAAGGCCAGATCGAATTTCAGCACGGCGGAGGTGGCATATTCGCTGTCCGGATAGACCTCGATCACCGTGCGCAATGACTGAAGCGCCTGGAACGTCAGGCCCTGATCGCGGCCCACCTCGTCAATCTGGTCGTAATAGCTGAGTGCCAACAGATATTGGGCATAGGCCGCATCTTCGTCGGTTGGATAGAAATCTATATAGCGCTGTGCTGCTGCACGGCTTTCTTCGTAATTCTCATCTGCATGGTACGAAAACGCCTGCATGATCAGCGCGCGCTTTGCCCAGTCAGAGTAAGGGTAAAGACGTTCAACCTCGGAGAAGTACCACGCCGCATCGTCGGAACGATTCTCCGACAGCTCAAATTCCCCACGCGTGAAAATCTGTTCGGGGGTGAACCCTTCTAGGTTCTGATTGCGGTCAGCGCCCCCGCTGTTGCACGCTGTCAAAACTGCTGTCAGAAGTACCGCCCCTGCGAATCTGACCGCCGCTTTGGTGCCTATCATTCCGCCAATCCTTGTCGTCTTGCTTAATGGGAATACCCCGGTTTGGGCCTTGGTCTAGCACATAAAATTCCAGTGCAAAACGCCTTAGTAGGCCCTTTGGCGGATTTGTCAGCAGAGTGGAACCAATCAGGCGACTTCGGGGATTTCGTCCCAGAC
This sequence comes from Ruegeria sp. YTSA226, assembly GCF_059609905.1. NCBI lineage: Bacteria > Pseudomonadati > Pseudomonadota > Alphaproteobacteria > Rhodobacterales > Roseobacteraceae > Ruegeria > Ruegeria sp. YTSA226. Next base: position 253,244 of record NZ_JBXWMQ010000004.1, on the reverse strand, counting down.
CAGACCCTGTCCGGGCAGACGCGCGGCCTGTTCGGGGGTACACAGGATCGGACGCACAGCACCGGGCGTTTCAAACAGCTTGCGCAGCAGCGTGTTTGTCATCGCATGACCAGACTTGTCGCCGGTGAAATGACCCAGAATCGGTCCACCCGCCAAATACAAATCACCCAGAGCATCTAGCATCTTGTGACGCACTGCCTCGTCTGCGTGGCGAAGGCCACCCGGGGTCAGAACTTCGTCGCCCTGAACGACCACAGCATTTTCAAGCGTGCCGCCAAGAGCCAAGCCGTTCTCGCGCATTGCTTCGACGTCGGTACGACGGCAGAATGTCCGGCAATCACTAAGCTCGCGTGCAAAAGAGCCATTGCACATATCCAGCGTCTTAGTCTGACGACCAATGGCGCTGTCTTCAAAATCGATATGAAAATCGATAATCAAACCGTCCGCAGGCGCAATCGAAGCACTGGCACCCTCACGGGTTGCGGTCACAGGTTTAAGAACCTCATAGGCCAGGACCGGGCTTGCCTGACGACGCACGCCTTTCAACATGATGCCACGAACGAATTCAATCGAAGACCCGTCCATGATCGGCACCTCGGGGCCATCAATCTCGATCAGCGCATTGTGGACACCGCATCCAGCCAAAGCTGCCATGATATGCTCGACGGTGGAAACCGTAACGCCCGCTTCATTGACCAGTCGGGTACAAAGCGGGGTACGATCGACCACATCGTAGATTGCAGGGATCAACGCATTGCCCAGCTCGATATCCGTCCGTTTGAACCAGATGCCGTGGCCAGCAGCAGCCGGCTTCAGGATCATCGTCGCAGGCTTACCGCTGTGCAGCCCGAGGCCTGTAAACGTGATCGGAGATTTGAGCGTATGTTGCAAGTGTGACCTCGGTGAGTGGCGTCCGACCTGTGATGGCCGTGTTGGCATTCAACTAAGGAAGCAGGTCAAAAGGCTCAACTCACTCTTTGCAACCGAATGAAACATGAATGTGACAGGTCGGCAAAACCCTGCTCACATAGGGATAATGCACTGTTTTAAAATAAGAAAGGGCCGCCAAATGGCAGCCCCTCTTTAGTATATTGTTACCGCGATCAGTTGGCTTGACGGCGAAGGAAGGCCGGTATTTCGATCCGATCCTGCTCCGGGTCGTCCTCGACATGTGCAGGTGCCGTAGCGTCAGATTGGCGCAATACCGGCTGCTGGCGGGCCGGTTGCTGCGCCGGAGTATCGGCTGCGTGGCCGGTCATGCGATCAATCAGGCGGTTAAAACCAAATCGCGGGCGGTCGGCATCCCCATGATTATCGGAGACCTCCTGTGGCCGAGGCGCAGGATGACCTCTTTCAGCCGGAGGTACATTCTGGACGGCTGCCTGCAAGCGCCTCAGAGCTTCGGGTGATGGCGATCCTGCGGGTGCTTGCGGCTGAGGTGCGACAAAGCTTTCTGGGGCGTATTCGACCGGCTCGGGAGTCGGCTCGAATTCGGCCACGCGCGGCTGATAAGCCGGGGGTGGCAGGCCGTCATCATCCTGTTCTGCGCGCGGTTGGAACTGCGGTTCCATCGGCTCTTCAGTTGCCTCAAACAGCGAAGGTTCACGCGTTGGTTCGGGCTGAGGTTCAGGTTCGGCGCTTGCCGCCACTGACATTTCTTCCAGGGCCGCTTCCTCTGCAGAAACCGAACGGGTCAGCGGTGCCGACATCGAACGACGCGCGACAGGCACATCATCCTGCTTTTCGCTGGCGTCGATACCTGTTGCCACAACCGAAACGCGCATGCCGCCTTCCATTGCGGTATCCAGCGTGGAGCCGACGATGATATTCGCCTCTGGGTCCACTTCCTCACGGATACGGTTTGCGGCTTCGTCCAGTTCGAACAGGGTCAGGTCGTGGCTGCCGGTGATGTTGATCAGAACGCCCTTGGCGCCCTTGAGGCTGATTTCGTCCAACAGCGGGTTGGCGATGGCCTTCTCGGCGGCCTGTACGGCGCGATCTTCGCCGGTGGCTTCGCCCGTGCCCATCATCGCCTTGCCCATCTCGTCCATAACGGCGCGAACATCCGCGAAGTCGAGGTTGATCAGGCCCGGACGCACCATCAGGTCGGTCACGCCTTTGACACCCTGATACAGAACGTCATCCGCCATCGAAAACGCCTCGGTAAACGTGGTCTTTTCGTTGGCCAGACGGAACAGGTTCTGGTTTGGAATGATGATCAGCGTGTCGACAACGCGCTGCAAGGCTTCAACACCGTCTTCGGCCTGACGCATCCGCTTAGCGCCTTCGAACTGGAAAGGCTTGGTCACAACACCGACGGTCAAAACACCCAATTCACGCGCTGCCTGCGCGATGATCGGTGCGGCACCCGTGCCGGTGCCACCGCCCATACCGGCCGTGATGAAGCACATATGCGCGCCTGCCAGATGGTCTACAATCTGCTCGATGCTTTCTTCGGCCGCTGCCGCACCCACTGTCGGACGCGCGCCCGCACCCAGACCTTCGGTGACTTTCACGCCCAGTTGAACTCGTGACGAAGACTGGCTTTGCTGCAGCGCCTGGGCATCGGTGTTGGCAACGACAAAATCGACACCGTCCAACTGTTTTTCAATCATGTTGTTGACGGCGTTACCGCCCGCTCCGCCAACGCCAAAAACTGTAATCCGAGGCTTCAGCTCGTCGTGCCCGGGCATCGAAAGATTCAATGTCATGCTTCTGTCCGCCTGTTTATATAACCCGCCAACGCGGTGTTTTTCTTACCTATCCACTAACAATCCTACCGATCCAAACGGCAAACGTCACGCCAAAAATCGCGAAAATCCACAAAATATGGAGGAAATAAGGCACCTGGAAACAGTATTTGGCAAAGATTGCCAGATGTTGCGGAATTATCTCAAAGCACCACAAAACATGCGACGCTCGCGCCACTGTTGACGGGCGCGTCACTTGCAATTCATTCACATTCTGTCTGCGGAAAACTGCTCAAGCCCTCTCGCAAGGCCTCTGACGGGCCCTGAGGATATCTTGTGGGATTTTGACAGCCCCTGCAAGATATTTCTTTAGCTAATTGGGGCACTTGGGCAGTTAAGACCCTTCTCAGAAATGTCCCTGACCTCTTGAATTTCTGTCCTAGAGAAACCGACCATTCGCACCATCAACTGGTCTTCATACAAAAACGGCCACCAGCAAACTGGCAGACCATCCTCGTCATCGTCGTACAGAAAGCAAATCTGCCCATTAGGAGTTGTAATTTTCCCGTACACACAACCCTTGCCCTCCATACGCCAGACCGAGAGAGTCGGGCTCAGGAACTCTTCGGTGCCGACCAGCATACCGCTGTCATAGACGTGAAACTTTACGGTCTTTCCTTGAACGGCCCCCAGGAAGGCTTCGGGTGTGATACGGGTCTGAGCCTCTATCGCTGACGGCACAGCCATGACCAGCGCCGCGATCGCGGCTTTACCAGTTGTCACGGAACCACCGCACAGCGCGCTTGAACGGGCGTGCGGAATAGGTGTCTACGGGGATTTCAAAATCCCACCATTCATCCTGTGGGTTGGCTGCAAACAGGCTTAGCCCCACAACCGAAGAGAACCCCGGCCCTGTGGCCGATTGCGGCAACCCATGGACCCGCAGCGGGCGACCAAGGCGAACACGCTGCCCCAGAATACGAGAGGCCAACCCGTCCAGCCCCATGATTTGGCTGCCGCCTCCGGTCAGGACGATCTGCTGGCTGGGCATGTGCTCAAAGCCAGCCGCATCCAGCCGTACACGCACTTCCTCCAGGATTTCTTCGACACGTGGACGCATGATACCTATCAACTCTGCCCGGCTGACGGTACGGCGGTCATGTTCCCAATCGCCGGTATCACCGCCAATGTCGATCAGGTCGCGGTCATCCGCGCCGGTCGCGTGAACGCCGCCATTGAATGTCTTGATCCGTTCGGCAACAGACGCCGGAACGCCCAGCCCCATCGAGATGTCACTGGTCACATGATCCCCACCCATGCGCACGCAATCGGCATAGATCATGTGTTTCTTCATGAATATTGACACGCTCGTGGTGCCACCGCCCATGTCGATACAGGCGGCACCCAGTTCCTGTTCATCCTCAACCAGCGCCGAAATACCCGAGACATAGGCCGAATTCGCGATACCGGCCAATTCGAGATCGCAACGCTTGATACAGCGCACGATATTCTGGATTGCAACCGCGTCCACGGTCAGCATGTGCATATCGACGGCCAGCGATTGCCCCATCTGACCCCTTGGGTCGATCAAGCCCGATCGGTTATCCAGCGCAAAATTCACCGGCTGAGCATGTAGGACTTCGCGGCCCGCACCATAGTCGGGAACGTCACAGGCATTGAGAACACGGCCAACTTCGGCCTCGGTTACCAGCTGACCTTCCAGATCCACCTGGGCATCCAAACCATAGGACCGCGGGTTTGCCCCCGAGAAACAGGCGATCACATGGTCGACACGGATATCTGCCATTTTCTGCGCGGCCTGAAGCGCGGTTCGAATGGCGCGCTCGGTCTCCTGCATCGCAGTGACTTCGCCAAATTGCACACCACGGGACCGCGTGGTCGCGGCACCGATCACCCGAAACCCGGATTGTCCGGCCAGAGACCCGATGCCACTGTCCTCGTGCAAACGCCCGGCGCCGTCGAACCGCAGCACAAGGCAGGAAATCTTAGAGCTCCCGACATCTAGAATAGCGACAACGCCGCGTTGCATCGCCTGCCTGCGCATTTGCCGCATGGCCCGTTGGGACTGATAAAGATCGGTCATCATTGTCGTTACTGCCCGCTACTCACATCTACTTTTGTATTCCACCAGTCTTCGCTGGCGGCTTTGGTCATTCGGATTGTCGGTCGCTGACCCAGGCGCATATCCACCACGGCCACATCGCGTTCCAGAAGATCCTGAACCTCGTTCACGGCCAACACGCGTTCCAATGCGCGCACTGGCCGTTCCGTCGGCAACATGATGCGCTGACCGCGATCCAGAACCAGATCCCAGCGACGTTCGCCAATTCGCACCAGACCGCGCACCCGATTGCCCAGACTGCTGGCTGTGGCCGTCAGTTGCAGCGCTTCGGGTACATAGGAATCCGCGCCCTCACCCGCGATCAGTGGCAAATTGGAGTGATCCTGCCGCGATGCGATGATTTCAACATGCGCGCCGGTTTCATCCAGCAATTCGACCCCTCGGCGGGTACGCCAGACAATGGCGGGCTGCCGTTCGACAACATCCACCTGCAGGATACCTCCTGGACGGATGCGCACAGAGGCTGATTTAACCGGATCCAATCCTGTGATCGTTTCGCGCATCTGTTCGACATCCAGGTCCCAGGAACTGATTGGGAAGTCCAGCGGCACCACTTCACGAATGTCTTCCGAAAGGTTGGTTCCCGCCCCATCAATCGCCATCAGGTTGACCATGAATTCTGGTCGCTGCTGGATCGAGATTTTCACATCATGGACATGAGCCACAATCGCTTCGCGCCGGTCCTGAGAGCTGAAATACCCGCCAAGCGCAGCACACACAGCGAAGACCGGCAGCCCGTATTTCAGGCCACGGCGAACACCAGGCGTCAACATCCAGCGCTGCAACCGATAGCTTAGGCGGGACGGCGCCGGATCAAACGCCGATGACTTACGCCCCCAAAGTCGCCGCAGGCGGAACTTGGGTTCTACATTGTTGCGGCCCCCCGAAGCGAAATCGGCATCCGGACCGGCAAGTGGCTTTGACCGATGGATAACCGGCGCACGGGTGGCTGTCAGCGGTCGCATGATGCGTCCTCCACCATCCATGCGCAAAACTGGCCGAAGGTTATCCCGCAATGCGCGCCCTGTTCCGGAGCCAGTGACGTCGGCGTCATTCCCGGCTGGGTGTTGGTTTCCAGAAGGAACAAGCCCTCTGCGCCCTTGCTGTCATCCCACCGAAAATCTGTGCGGCTGACGCCTTTGCAACCCAACAGATCATGCGCCTGTTTGGCAAAGCCCATACAAAGGTCAAAAATGTCCTGCGGGATTTCAGCAGGCAGCACATGCCACGACCCACCCGGCTTGTACTTGGCATCGTAATCGTACCAGCCATCCGTCATGATTTCTGTCACGGTCAAAGCGCGGTCGCCCATGACTGTGACGGTCAACTCGCGGCCAGCCACATATTGTTCGACCATTACCAGTTCGGGCATGTCGTCTGCCAGTTTCGGTGGAGTGTTGGCGCCTTCATGCACCAGATAAATGCCGACGCTGGAACCCTCGTTGTTGGGCTTGACCACATAGGGCGGTTCCATCGTGTGACGCGCGGCAACTTCGGATTTGGCCTCGATCACACTTTCGGCGACTGGCAGACCCGCGATACGGAACGCCGCTTTGCTGCGCTGCTTGTCCATGGCCAACGCCGATGCCAGCACACCGGAATGAGTATAGGGAATACGCAACCACTCCAGCAGACCCTGCACGCAGCCATCCTCGCCCCAGCGACCATGCAGAGCGTTGAAGACCACATCCGGCTTGATATCCAAAAGGCGCACATAGAGGTCCGGACCCGCGTCCAGTTCGACCACTTCAAAGCCTTCTCCCCTTAGGGCGGCCGCGCATTCGCGCCCAGAGCTGAGAGACACCTCACGTTCCGCCGAGGGTCCACCCATCAATACCGCCACTTTGGGGTTTGTCCTGCTCGAACTACCCACGTCGTGCGCCTCAAATCCTGCGGACCTTATGTGGTGGTCCGTCCTGCTTTATGCCTTTGATCCGTCGCCCTATTTTGCCTGTTTTGGGTCTGACGGTCGGAGCTTTAATCTGTCAGCGGATCACCGACCCGCATGATTTCCCACTCTAGCGTGATGCCGCTTGTTTCGTAAACCTTTTTTCGCACATCTTCGCCCAACCCTTCGAGGTCGGCAGCGGTGGCAGAGCCGGTGTTGATCAGAAAATTGGAATGCTTGGGGCTCATCTGCGCCCCGCCCCGCATCACGCCCCGCATTCCCGCGTCGTCGATCACCTTCCAGGCCTTGAGGTCATGCACATCATCCGCGCGACCGGTTGAGGAAAATCCCGCCGGATTGCGAAAGGTCGAGCCCGCGCTGCGATCTTTGGTCGGCTGGGTCTCATCCCGCTTTTTCAACTGCGAGTCCATGCGGGCATGCAGTTCATCAGGATCATCTAGGGGGCCTTCGAACGTGGCCGAGATCAGCACCGCACCCTCAGGCAGATCCGACTGACGATAGCGAAAATTCAGTTCTTCGGGCGTCAGATCGACGACCTGCCCTTGCCGCGTAATGATCGTCGCCTTGCACAGAACATCCGCCGTATAGCTGCCATAACATCCCGCATTCATCCGCACAGCGCCGCCAATCGACCCCGGAATGGTTCGCAAAAACGTCAGGTCCACGCCCGCATCAGCTGCCTTGCGCGCCACATGCGCATCCAGCGCTGCCGCGCCTGCGGTGACAATGTTGCCCTCAATCGAGATGCCATTAAATCCCCGGCCCAACCGGATCACTACGGCGCGCAGCCCACCGTCCCGGACGATCAGGTTTGAGCCGACGCCCATCGGGAAAACCGTGATATCGTCAGGCAAGTCGCGCAGAAACTGCTGCAGGTCTTCCTGGTCGGCGGGTTGAAAGAGGTAATCCGCCGGTCCTCCGACCCGCAACCAGGTCAGATCATTCAGCGGGCGGTTCTGGGTGAGCTTGCCGCGTGGCGAGGGAACAGAAGTCATGGCCGCTAATTCGCGGATTCGAACCGCCAAAGCAAGCTGTATCCGCTATTGCGCGGCACCCAGGATCCGACGCAACCACCGGCCCAGATAAATCACGGGCCAACGCAGTACCGAGATCCCAGCAACCAGAACAATCAACCCGATCCACGGACCGTTCTGCAGCGTGACATAGCCAACGATAGGAATACCCGCAGCAATCAAGAAATAGGCGCGGGTCCAGTGATTATCCTTGCTGGGGATCATCGCCAGGACATTCGCAACAACTCCCCACAGGGCGGCAAGGGCAATGGACCAATTCATTCGTCGTCCCCTCGGCCTGTCCAACGTTGCCAATAGTGGCGAATTGGGTTTCGGAACATGGATGCAAAAGCCGCAAAGCCCAGGACCGAAAAGAACCAGCCGAAATCGTAACCCAGCCAGACAATCAGCGCCGGCGCAACGATAACCAACACAATCCCCGGTGGAAATTGCAGGCGCATCGGTAGCATGGCCACGATAGTCGATGCTATGACCCACAACCCTGCAAATAATACCGAATACGCCAAATCTTGCCTCCGAGACCGCTTTTTCTGCGGTTGCACGATCACTCTTTAGGGTTGCACCACAAAAGAGTCCATTACGTCACATCGCCTGTTATTTCTGCAAGCGCGAAGGCAGGCCATTGGCCCAGGCGCTGATCGTACCGGCACCAAGGCAGACAACCATGTCTCCGGGGCGGGCCTGTTCACGAACCAGGCGTTCAAGATCGGATTCGTCCATCAATGCGCGGGCATGTCGATGCCCATGCCGGATCAGCCCCTGAACCAGGTCATCGCGGGACGCCCCTTCGATCGGGTCCTCTCCGGCAGCGAAAATATCGGCGATGGCAACAACGTCGGCGTCATTGAAACAGGTACAGAAATCATCGAACAGATTAGACAAACGCGAATACCTGTGGGGTTGATGGACCGCTATCACTCGGCCTTCGGTGGCCTGGCGTGCGGCTTTCAGAACCGCTGCGATTTCAACCGGGTGGTGACCGTAATCGTCGATGATCGTGACGCCATCGACCTCACCCACTTTGGTAAAGCGACGATTGACGCCACCGAAATGAGCCAACGCTTCGCGGATTTCGGCGGCTTTCATGCCCAGGTGGCGGGCAACAGCGACGGCCGACAATGCGTTCGAGACGTTGTGGTCGCCGGGCATCGGCAGGGTGCAACCCTCGATCCTCTTGTCTTCGTATTGCAGGTGAATGTCGAAATGTGCGACGCCGCCCTTATAGGTCAGGTTCTCGGCCCGCACATCCGCCTGCGCGTTGAAACCATAAGTCCGCACGCGCCGGTCTGTGATGCGACCCACCAGTGTTTGCACTTCGGCGTGGTCGGTGCAGCAGACGGCAAGCCCGTAAAACGGCAGGTTCGAGACAAATTCGTAGAACCCGTCGCGCAGCTGGTCGAAATCGCCCCAATGCTCCATATGCTCGGGGTCGATATTGGTGACGATGGCAATGGTCGCAGGCAGCCGGTTGAACGAGCCGTCGGATTCGTCCGCCTCGACCACCATCCATTCGCCCTGCCCCATCCGCGCATTTGAGCCATAAGCGTGAATGATACCGCCATTGATCACGGTCGGGTCAAATTCCCCTGCCACCATCAGTTCAGCCATCATCGTGGTGGTGGTGGTCTTGCCGTGGGTTCCGGCAATGGCAATGTTGGATTTCAGGCGCATCAACTCGGCCAGCATATCGGCCCGACGCACCACTGGCAGGCCGCGCTCACGGGCGCCGTCCAGCTCCGGGTTGCCCGGTTTGATCGCAGTCGACACCACAACTACGGCGGCGTTCTCAAGGTTTTCGGCGCTTTGACCAATGAAGATTTCGGCCCCCAGCCCCGCCAAACGGTCGGTGATTTTCGACGCTTTCAGGTCCGAGCCCTGCACCCGGTAGCCCAGATTCAAAAGCACCTCGGCAATGCCCGACATCCCGATCCCGCCGATACCCACGAAATGGATCGGCCCGACATCCTGCGGCAGTTTGGTTGCTGGGGTCATGCGGTCTCCTTCTGCGCCAACTGTTCGACCTGGGCGACCAAGCGCTCGGTCGCGTCCGGTGCGCCGGTCGATAAGGCGGCATGGGCCATCTTTTGCGCGGCTTCGGGGTTTGTCAGAACTGCGGTGATTTGCTGTGTCAGCGAAGGAACGTCAAGCAGGTTCTCGGGGATCATGATTGCCCCTCCGGCCTGAACCAGCCCGCGTGCATTGGCGGTCTGATGATCGCCCGCTGCGGCGGCATACGGGATCAGGATCGAGGGCCGCCCGATGACGGATATATCCGCCACACTTGACGCGCCTGAGCGTGATATCACCAGCTGCGCATCGGACATACGACGGGGCACATCCTGAAAGAACGGTTTCACTTCGGCACGGATACCGTGGTCGTCATAAAACGCGGAAACACGGGCGCCGTCTTCGTCGCGGGCCTGATGCGCGACACGAATATGTCGGCGCATCTCATCAGGCAGCGCGGCAATCGCTTCGGGCACAATCTGACTTAGGATGCGCGCACCTTGCGAGCCACCCATCACCAGGATCGACATCGGGTAATCGCCCGGTGGGATATAGCCCGCCGCAGCCCGGTCCAGCACGGCGGCCCGAACCGGGTTGCCGGTATGTATGCCCTTTGCACCGTCCGGCAGATCAGTCGGCCAGACACCACAAGCCACCTGCGCCACGCGGGTCGCAAACAGCTGATTCACGCGGCCCAAAACGCCGTTCTGTTCATGGATCATGCGCGGGATCTTCAACATCGTCGCAGCACCCAGCGCTGGGATCGAGGGGTAACCGCCAAAGCCGACCACTACGTCCGGTCGGTCGCGCAGCATCTGAAACGCCATACCGGCGACACCACCTGCGATCTTGGGACCGACCATCAGTTTGGCGGGCAGTCCGCCACGAGCGAAGGTTGCCGAGGACGCCTCGACAATTTCAGTCGAATGCGGAAAGCCACCCGTATATCGTGCGCCGCGCGTATCGGTGGACAAGCGCACACGCCAGCCCCTGTGCAGCATCGCCTCGGCTAGCGCCTGAGCCGGGAACATGTGGCCCCCGGTCCCGCCAGCCGCAATCAGAAGGTAGGGTTTGCCCATCAGCCTCGTCCGCGTAGAATATCACCAAGTTCGCCCTGAGGGCGGGTGCGGGTAAACGCCAGAAGCATGCCGATTGCAATACCACCTGCAATCAGGGACGAGCCGCCATAGCTGACGAATGGCAAGGTCATGCCTTTGGCGGGCAAAAGGCGCACGGCGACGCCCATGTTGATCATCGCCTGAACCCCGAACATGCAAGCCAGACCGGTGCCAGCCAGACGGATGAACATGTCACGTTCGCGCATCAGGCGCAGCAGTGACCGCACAACGATCAGCGAATACAGTGCGATGATGATCAGCACCAGGATCAGGCCATATTCCTCGGCCGCGACAGCGATGATGAAATCCGTATGGGCATCAGGCAGCGACCATTTCACCTGCCCTTCACCCACGCCGACACCGAAAAGCCCGCCCTCGCGGATCGCATTGGTGGCATAGCCCAGCTGAGTGGTCGGATCGACCTCTTGGTTCAGGAACCCGTCAATGCGTCGGGCGAAATGTTCCGAGTTGGAATAGGCGAACATACCGCCAAGCACGACAAACCCCGCCATACCAACCAGCAACAACATCGGCGCACCGGCAACGAAATACATCACGCCCCAGCCAAACAGGATCAGGCAGGCCTGACCAAAATCGGGCTGCATAACCAACATGGCGACAATCGCCATGCACAGCGCAAAAGACCATAGCCGACCGGGCGGGCCGTTGATCTGTTGTGACGCGGCCAGCAACCAGGCCGCCACAACGATAAACCCGGGTTTCAGAAATTCAGACGGCTGCAGCGAGGCAAAGCCAAGCGAATACCAACGCACCGCACCTTTGCCAAAATCTGTGCCAAAGACGGGAAGGAAGACCAGCGCGACAAAAGCAGCAAGAAACCCCAACACCGCCAGACGTCGAACCAGTGTGGGCGACATCATCGAAGTCAGCAGCATCGCAACAAGCGCCAATCCGCCGAACAACGCCTGGCGTTCGACATAATGGAACGGATCGAACCCGTTGCGACCAGCCAGCGGCGGCGATGAGGCCAACCCCAGCAACAGCCCGATGACAAACAGGATCAGTACGCAGGACATCGTCCAACGATCAATCGTCCGCCACCACTTCGGTAGAATCGGTTCTCCGCGCTGGTCTTGGACCGCGCCATACACCATCTCAGTCATGAGATACCGCCACTATCTGCCTCGTCAACGCCCCGTTTTCGGGGTCTACGTGCGAGTCTACAGGGGTTTTAGCGTTTGGGCTAGTGGAATGACGCCGCAACAGGGGGAAATTGGCGCCTTCAAGCCAGTGATCCGCTTCAGGGCTTCCCGTCCCGGGCGTTCGGATCACCTAGGGAACAAGATCGTTGTGCTTTATCCCCCTGGATTCGACCAATTCAGCCTTTTTTCCCAGTTGAACTGTGACTTGGGAAATGCGCGTGATCACTGAACCGCCCTCCTGTGCAGAGCGTCATATTGAGCTTTTTTGTCGGGCGTATTCTGGCACATGGTATTCCGGCCAATATCACAAATGTTCCAACTGCCAATTTCATTCCATTTTCCCAAACCAATCAGAGGACGGAGCCACAGTCACGGACGGACGTTTGCAGCGCGTTTTCACGTCTCCCCCTTGCCATCCCAGCCATTCCACGCCATCCCCCGCGCATGACTTATGATACGATCATCCTGGGTGCCGGTGCTGCTGGCTTGATGTGTGCCGCCCATTGCGTTGGGCGCGTTCTGGTGATCGATCACGCGAAGGCGCCGGGTGAGAAAATCCGCATATCGGGCGGCGGGCGGTGCAATTTCACCAATATGTATGCAGGGTCAGGCAACTTCCTGTCTCAGAACCCGCATTTCTGTAAGTCCGCATTGGCACGCTACACGCAGTGGGATTTCATTGAAATGGTCGGGCGTCATGACATCGCTTGGCACGAGAAAACACTGGGACAGCTGTTCTGCGACGGTTCCTCGAAACAGATCATCCAAATGTTGCTGGATGAAATAGAGCGCGCCGGGGCCGAGCTGTGGGTAAGGACCGAGATGAAGGACCTGCGCAAAACCGACACTGGTTTCGCGCTGACGGTTGAGCGCGAGGGGCAGCGTCATGCCCTGACCTGCACCAATCTGGTACTGGCCACAGGCGGCAAGTCGATCCCTAAAATGGGGGCGACGGGTCTGGCTTATGACATCGCGCACCAGTTTGGATTGCGGATGACCGAGACACGCGCGGCTCTGGTGCCGTTCACCTTTTCCGATGGCAGGTTCAAGGACCTGTCCGGTGTCTCGCTGCCGACGCGGCTGTCGAACGACCGGACCAGCTTTGACGAGGCTTTGCTTTTCACCCATCGCGGCCTCAGCGGACCAGCTGCGCTGCAACTATCCTCATACTGGCGCGAGGGTGAGGCGATCCGGGTCAACCTCATCCAGGATATGCCACTGTTCGACCTGCTGCGAGATCAGCGCCAAAACAGCGGACGCAAAGCCCTGACTACTGAACTTTCCCGGCAGTTACCCGCGCGATTGGTCGATTTCCTGAGCCAACACATTCCCATGCATGGCAATCTGGCCGACCAATCGGACACTGCCCTTTCGGACCTGGTCGAGGCCCTGTCGAACTGGCATCTGACCCCTTCCGGGACCGAAGGCTATCGCACCGCCGAGGTCACGCTGGGCGGCATCGACACCGATGATCTGTCGTCAAAAACGATGGAGGCCAGGGATGTCCCCGGCCTCTATGCGATAGGTGAAGCGGTGGATGTCACCGGTTGGCTGGGCGGGTACAATTTCCAATGGGCATGGTCCTCAGGCCATGCCGCTGGAACTGCAATCGCCAGTCGGGGTTAGCCGACACGGTATTTGCGCGGCACTAGCCGACGACGTTGTACCCACGGCCACGCATGCAGTTACGCACCAACACTTCTTTGTTCTGGTTCTTGTTGATCACATCCGCACCGGCGCCAACCAACGCACCTGCAACTGCAGCACGGCCCAGATTATCGCTGCTGTCCTGTACGATCCCGGTCACTGCGGCTGCGCCAACGGCGCCGATGGCTGCATTCCCGGCCGTGGTGCCATCAACAGATGCCTGCGATGCCGCAAGCTGTTGGCACTGCTGCAGATCAACGTTGTAATTCGGGCCAACCGGACCATCGATGATCGGTTGGTAGTTTGCGCCAGTGTTGGTGCAGGCACCCGCAATCAGAATGGCAGGCAGGATCAGGGAAAACTTACGATATGGCATAGTCATAACCTCGTGTTGAATTTGACGGGTAGCAAAACCAAAAAATATGGCGCGTCAAGCTGATAGCATCTCAGCTTGGCCCAACCGGCGATCTATTGCAAATGGCGTGTCCTAAAGCCGTTTGCGAACCTGTTCGGCAAAATCCTCACCGCGTTGTTCGAAATTGTCATATTGATCAAAGCTGGCTGCGGCAGGGGCCAGCAAAATCGTCTCGCCCGACTGCGCGTCGTTCATTGCCTGTTCAACGGCTTCTGCCATTGTGGTGCAAACCACGGTATCTGCCTGTAACTGCATTGCAAATCCGGCAGCTTCGCGCCCGATCACATAAGCCTTGAGCACATGTTCACTGGCTGAGTTGAGTGCAGACAACCCGCCCTCTTTCTCAAGCCCGCCACAGATCCAGCGGACCTTCTTGAACGCGTTCAACGCCTTTACTGCGCTGTCGACATTGGTCGCCTTTGAATCGTTCACATAGGTGACCCCATCCGCTTCGGCGATGATCTGACTGCGATGCGGCAGGCCCGGATAGCTGTGCAACGCATCCTGAATGATCCGAGGGGCCAACCCCAACGCGCGGCACGCGGCGTAGGCGGCACAGGCATTCTGGTGATTGTGTGCACCGGGCAGACCTTTGATCTCGCGCAGGTCAATCGACCCTGCCTGTCGCCCCTTGCGATACTCCGACAGGAACCCTTTGCGCGCAAATACCTGCCATCCGGGTCCGGTCAACTTGCGGGCAACCGAGATACGGATCACCCGGTCATCCGTTGGCGCTTCGGCCAGCTGACCGGCCAGAAAGGCGCCTTCGTCCTCATCCACTCCGATCACGGCACGGTCAGGGCCACCTTCGGCAAACAGACGGCGCTTGGCGGCAAAATAGCCCCCCAAGCCACCGTGACGATCCAGATGATCCGGTGACAGATTGGTGAAAACGGCCACATCAGGTGTCAGCGACCGCGCAAGCTCTGTCTGATAGCTCGAAAACTCCAACACCACGACCGAGCCATTGCCCCCTGGATCAATGTCCAAAACGCCTCGGCCAATATTCCCCGCCAGCTGTGCCTCACGGCCGGCTTCGATAAGGATATGATGGATAAGGGCGGCGGTGGTTGATTTCCCGTTCGACCCGGTCACCGCAACCACGCGGGGCGGAGTATCGAGATTGTCCCATTCCGGCCCAGCGAACGAGCGGAAAAACAAACCGATATCGTTATCCACGGGCACCCCGGCCTCAAGCGCCGCCGCCACCACAGGGTTCGGCGATGGGTAGAGAGGCGGTATCCCGGGCGAGACAATCAGACAGGCAACCTCATCAAACGCCCCGTGACGGCCTAGATCGCAGCATGTGAACCCTTCGGCTTCGGCCGCCGCGCGTGCAGCCGGATTATCATCCCAGCAGACGGGTTCGGCATTACCGGCCCGCAAGGCGCGCGCCGTGGTCAGGCCAGACCGACCCAGCCCCAGAACCGCAACTTTCTGTCCTGAAAACCCTTTGACCGGGATCATATTTCCCACCTTCTTTCGACTTCAAATGCGCCGACACACTGCACAGATGAACCTGCCATTGGCAAGATCGACAGCAGGTTCGTGCGCAGCGCGAGCCCGGCCCAACAGGAGGCGGCGGGCCGGCTGTCCTCCGAACCTGGCGGGAGCCTACCGGACCTTCAGCGTCGCAAGCCCAATCATCGCCAAGATCAGAGAGATGATCCAGAACCGGATAACGATGGTGGGTTCTGCCCACCCCTTTTTCTCATAGTGATGATGGATCGGGGCCATCAGGAACACGCGACGACCAGTGCGCTTGAAATACAGCACTTGGATGATCACGCTCAGCGCTTCGACCACGAACAGACCTCCGACGACAGCCAACACCAATTCGTGTTTGGTGGCCACCGCAATCGCTCCCAAAGCGCCGCCCAAGGCAAGCGATCCAGTATCGCCCATGAACACGGCAGCAGGCGGCGCGTTGTACCATAGAAACCCAAGGCCAGCGCCGAACAGGGCCGAGGTGAAAATAAAGATCTCGCCGGTTCCGGGCACGTAATGCACATCGAGATACTCGGTAAAGTCGACCCGGCCCACTGCATAGGCGATAATCCCCAGGGTCGATGCGGCGATCATTGCGGGCATGATCGCCAGCCCGTCCAGCCCGTCAGTCAGGTTCACCGCATTTGCGGACCCAACGATCACGACAATCGCGAAGGGAATGTAGAATATCCCCAGATTGAGCAGCGTGTCTTTGAATACCGGCACCGCAAGCTGATTCTGCAGCGCCTCAGGGTGGTGCATCGTGGCCCAAATAGACGCCAGAACCGCGATAATCACACCAAGTCCTAACCGCATTTTTCCAGAAACACCTTTGGTGTTTTGCTTGGAGACCTTGGCATAGTCATCTGCAAACCCAATGGCGGCATAGGCCAACGTTACGAATAAGACCATCCAGACATAGGGGTTGTCCCACCGTGCCCAAACCAGTGTCGATGTGACAAGCGCGCCCACGATCAGCAAGCCGCCCATGGTCGGCGTACCCGCCTTGGAAAAGTGCCCCTCGGGGCCATCATCCCGGATCGGTTGCCCTTTGCCCTGCTTGCGGCGCAGAACATTGATCAGCGGTTTGCCAAAGATAAACCCGAAAATCAGCGCTGTCATAAAGGCACCGCCCGCCCGGAACGTGATGTACCGGAAGAGATTGAAAAAATCCCCTCCGTCCGACAGGCCGGTCAACCAATAGAGCATATCAATACCTTTCCCGTGCGGCGATCATGGCTCAAGCGCGTCCCCTTGCCCCATTTCCCGCAAACCGTCAACAATTCGCGCCAGCGCCATGCTGAGTGATCCTTTGGCAAGAACAGTGTCGCCTGCGCAGATCAGCTCTGGCAGCCGTTCAGCCATCTCAACGCTGGTCTCAAACCAAAGTCCGCGCTTTTCCGCTGGCAACGCATCGTAAAGCGCTTTCATAAGCGGGCCAATGCAGTGAACCTGATCCATCTGCGTCATAGCCGCGACATTCGCCATCGCAGCATGCATGGGGATCTCTTGCGCGCCCAGCTCTTTCATATCACCCAGAAATGCGATCCGGCGCCTGCCCTGTGAGGCGGCCAAAACTTCCAAGGCAGCCTCCATCGAAGTTGGATTGGCGTTATAGCTGTCGTCCAGCAATTCGACCTGACCACCATCCGGCAGTGAAATCTGCTCGCGAACGCCGCGACCTTTTACCGGCAACCAGTTGCCCAAGCCTGCGATGGCTTCGTTCAGGTCGACACCAAGTTCAATGCAGGTCGCCAATGCCCCAAGTGCATTCATGGCAAAATGAGTGCCTGCTGATTGCACATCAAAGGAGATGGCTTTTCCGTCGACCCTGGCCGTCGCATGGACCGAGTCCGGTTTCTGCACAACATCGGTCAGCACGTAATCTGACGCAGCGCGCCCAAAATCGACGATCCCTGCTCCGGCCTCATCTGCGTATTGGCGCAGGATGTCGGCGTGTTCGATATCCGCATTCACGATGGCCGCACCGCCCGGGACCAACCCTTCGAATATCGCGGCTTTCTCTTTCGCAATACCTGCAACCGACTCGAATGCTTCCAGATGGACTGCCGCGACGGTGGTAACCAAGGCCACATGCGGGCGGGCCTGACGCGCCAGCGGAGCAATCTCTCCGGGATGATTCATCCCGATCTCGACCACAGCGAATTCGGTATCGCGCGGCATCCGCGCCAGCGTCAGCGGCACCCCCCAATGGTTGTTGTAGCTGGCAACGCTGGCATGTGTTTTTCCATGCATTTCCAAGATGTTGACCAGCATTTCTTTGGTCGATGTCTTGCCGACGCTGCCGGTTACACCGACCACGCGCGCCTCTGTCCGGGCACGAGCCGCCTGTCCCAGCGCCTCAAGCCCGGTCTGCACGTCCTCTACGATCAGTAACGGCGCGTCCGGGGAAACGCCTTCGGGTATCTGCGAGACCAGCGCAGCGCCTGCGCCCTTCTCAAGCGCTTGCGCCACAAAATCGTGGCCGTCGCGTGCCGCTTTGAGAGCAACAAACAAGTCGCCGGACTGCAGTGTCCGGGTGTCGATGGATACGCCATTGATCTGCCAATCAGCAGTGGCACGCCCACCCGTGGCCGCAGCGGCCTCGGCCGCAGTCCAGAGCGTCATGCCACCCTCCCGTCGAGGGCGGCCACGCTGATGCTGGCCTGTTCTACGTCGTCGAAAGGTAAAACCTGATCGCCCACAATCTGGCCTGTCTCGTGCCCTTTACCGGCGATCAGCAGCGCATCACCCGGTTGCAGGGCATCTATGCCGCGCAGGATGGCTTCGGCACGATCACCCACTTCGGTTGCCTCGGGCGCGCCCAGCATCACCGCAGTACGAATGGTAGCTGGGTCTTCGGTGCGGGGATTGTCGTCGGTGACAAATACCACATCAGCGTTATTGGCCGCAGCCTTGCCCATCAGCGGGCGCTTGGTCGCATCACGATCTCCGCCGGCACCGATGACGGCAATCAGCCGGCCCATAACATGAGGGCGCAAAGCCTTGAGTGCCGTGGCCACAGCATCTGGCGTATGGGCGTAATCGACAAACACAGCAGCCCCGTTTTCACGCGTCGCAGCCAGTTGCATCCGTCCCCGGACCGTCGTCAGATGCGGCAGGGTCTCGAAAACACGCGTGGGATCTTCGCCGCCAGCGATCACCAGCCCACATGCCAGCAGGATGTTTTCAGCCTGGAACCCACCGATCAGGTTCAATCGGGTCTGATACACCTTATCCTGCCACGAAAACCGCAGATCTTGCCCGGTTGCATCAAAGCGCTGATTGAGCAGACACAGATCTGCATCACCCAATCCAACGGTCAGCACATTTTGCCCGCGGGTTTCAGCGATACGACGAACCTGCCCACCCTTTGGATCGCTCATGTTGACCACAACCGTGCCGTCCTGAGGCAACACGCGGTCGAAAAGTCCTGCTTTGGCGGCAAAATACGCCTCGAAGGTTTCGTGATAATCCAGATGATCCTGGGTGAAATTCGAGAAACCCGCTGCCGCCAACTGTACCCCGTCGAGGCGGCGCTGCTCGAGACCATGCGAGGATGCCTCCATCGCGGCATGTGTCACACCGTTCTCAGCCGCCTCGGCCAAACACCGATGCAGGGTGATCGGTTCGGGCGTTGTATGCGCCAGAGGGGCAGTCCATGCGCCCTCGACCCCGGTTGTGCCCAGGTTGACGGCCGCATGACCCAGTTCCATCCAGATTTGGCGGACAAAGGTCGCGACAGAGGTCTTACCATTGGTCCCCGTCACAGCCACGATGGTTTGAGGCTGCTTTCCGAACCACAGTGCTGCGCATCCTGCCAGCGCCTGCCTTGGGTCTTCAACCACCACCAGCGCGGCATCCGACCCCGCAAGCACGCCCGCTGCGACCTCGGCCCCTTCGGCATCGGTGAGGATTGCGGCGGCCCCCATGCGCAGAGCATATTGAATGAACTCTGCGCCATGGACGCGCGTTCCCGGAAGTGCCGCAAACAGATAACCGTCTTTGACCTCGCGGCTATCAACGGCCAACCCGGTAATCTCAGGGTTTGCACCCGCACGTGCGGTCAGGGCCAGTTGGCTGAGTTTCTTAGTCCTAGTGCCCATGACCCACCTTTCGCCGGACGCCTAATTCGAGGTCAGCGTTATAGCAGCGCGCGCCTCAGGCTCAAGCCGGGGGCGCAATCCCAACAAGGGCGCGACACGCCCGATCAGCTCCGCAGCCACAGGTACGGCTGTCCACCCTGCTGTACGGCGTTTTTCGCCATAGGCCACGATGGAAGGTTCATCCAGAGTGACGATAAGTACGTACTTCGGATCATAGGCCGGGAAGATCGTCGCAAAAGTGGCGATGACTTTGTCATCATAGTACCCACCGCGCGGCTTCGGTTTGTCTGCCGTACCGGTTTTACCTGCCACGTCATAGCCGGCGACATCGCCAAAGCTCGCTGTGCCGTCGGTGACAACCTTGCGCAGCATCTTCTGCGCCTGCGTCGCAGCGCCCAGAGACATCACGCGCGGGCCATATTGTGACCCGCTCCTGCGCAGAATCGTTGGGCTGACATAATACCCGCCATTGGCAATCGCCGCATATCCCGCCGCCAGATGCATCGGGCTGGTCGACAAGCCATGGCCATAAGAAATGGTCACTGTGCTCAGCTCACCCCATTTCTTGGGCTTGAGCGGCTCGCCACCTTTTGCTTCGACAATCTCGAACGGGGTCGGTTCGAACATGCCCAGCGAACGCAGGAATTCCTGTTGCCGCTGCGCGCCAATTTGCAGCGCCAGACGCCCAGTACCCCGGTTCGAGCTGTGGACGATCACATCCGCCACGCTGATCTTGCCGTAATTCTTGCCGTTGAACTCACCAATCGGAAAACGCCCGATTTTCATCGGACCCGAGGTGTCGATGATCGTTTCAGAGTTCACCAGACCAAGCTGAATTGCCTGCGCGGCGGTGAATATCTTGAACACAGATCCCAGCTCGTAAACGCCCTGCACATAGCGGTTGAACAGAGGACTGTCCGATGGATCGAACCCCGACGTCGGGGGGCGCGGGCGATCATTGGGATCAAAGGATGGCAGCGACGCCGCCGAGATGACCTCGCCCGTATGCGCATCCATCAAAACGGCTGAGGCGCCTTTGGCGTTCATGATCTTCATGCCACCAAAAAGCACCTGTTCGACAGCGGCCTGTACAGTCAGATCCAGCGAGAGTTGCAGCGGCTTGTTTCCGTTGGCAGGGTCCCGCAGATAATCGTCGAATTGCTTTTCAATCCCGGCCACGCCGATCACCTCGGCAGCACTGACGCCTTCACGCCCAAAACCTGACCCGCCAAGGATATGTGCTGCCAGCTTGCCATTCGGGTAAAGGCGCATTTCGCGCGGGCCGAACAGAATACCTGGATCACCGATGTCATGCACGGCTTGCTTCTGCTCGGGCGAGATGCGCTTTTTGATCCACAGGAACTTGCGGTTGCCGGTGAAATCCTTGATCAGACGGTCTTTTTCCAAATCCGGGAAGATTGCCACCAGTTGATCCGCGGCGGCAATCGGATCGATCATCAACGGCGGCTGGGCATAGACGGAATAGGTGTCCAGGTTGGTGGCCAGAATGCGCCCTTCGCGGTCAACAATATTGGCGCGCTGCATCGCGATTGTGGCACCGGGGGCGTTGGCCAAGGGTTCTTGCGCCTCGGATGTCGCAAGCATCCCCATCCGAACACCAACCACCGAGAAGGCGCAAAAGAAGAAAAGTCCCAGCACCAGCAAACGGCCCTCGGCCCGAGCACGGGCCCTGTCCTTCATATCTTCATGGCGCTTCTGGATGTTTTCGCGCTCGATAACCTTGGGATTTTCACCGCGTGCACGCGCATCCAGGACACGGGCCAGAGGGCGGAGGGGCGTGCGCGTCATGGGAACTGCACCTCTCCCAACGCCTTAATGTTGGTTATCGCCTGCAATTCGATGGGATCGACAATCGGAAGATCTGGATCCTCGGCATAGGCAACCTGATCCGCGCGCCCAAACTGCTCTGCTCGCAAGGGCAGCAGGCCGAGACGTTCAAAATTCAGATCCGCCAGCTCTCGAAGACGATCAGGACGGTTCAAATAAGCCCATTCCGCATTCAGAACGGCCAGTCGGACCTGCGCCACGCCGATCTCTCGTTGCAGTGTTTGCGTTTCTTTCACAACTTGCTGGGTGCGGTAGTTCTCTTGATACGCCCAAAGGGCCACCCCGAACACGGCCAAGGCAGTCAACACATACAATACACTCTTCATTTTGCCCTTCCCCCTAGTTGCGGCATCCCAATGGCGCGGGCTTCAATTTCCCCCGCCGGAGCCTCAGTGCGCACAGCAACACGCAGCTTGGCTGAGCGCGAACGCGGGTTTTCTTGTAATTCCTGCTCGTCCGGCCCCACTGCCTTACGGGTTTTGAGCGTAAATTGCGGCTGGTCCTGCGTAATTTCGGGCGCATAGCGATTTGCCCGGCCTGTTTTGCCCGCCCGCGACTGAAAGAACCGCTTGACCATGCGGTCTTCGATCGAATGAAACGTCACAACAGCCAGCTGCCCGCCAGGTTTCAGCGCGCGCTCAGCGGCCATCAGGCCCTGGAACAATTCTTCATATTCTGCATTCACCGCGATGCGCAGCCCCTGAAAGCTGCGTGTCGCGGGATGCGATTGACCGGGTTTGGGCCTGGGCAGACAGGATTCGATAAGCCCCACCAACCGCAAAGTGGTTGTGATCGGCTCTTCCGCCCGCGCCTTGACTATAGACCTGGCAATTCGCCTGCTGGCGCGTTCTTCACCATAGTGAAACAGGATGTCGGCGAGTTGCGCTTCGCTTGCGGTGTTGACCAGATCAGCCGCGCTTTCGCCGTCCTGGCTCATGCGCATGTCCAGCGGGCCGTCCTTCATAAAGGAAAAGCCACGCTCGGCCAAATCCAGCTGCATGGAGGAAACCCCAAGGTCCAGCACCACCCCGTCCAAGTCCTGCGCGTATTCGTCCAGACGCGAAAAGACGCCGGGCTGCATCACCAGCCGATCGCCATAGCCCTTGGCCCAGTCCGCAGCCATTTCAAAGGCCAGCGGATCACGATCAACGCCGACGACCTTGTCCGCGCCTGCCTCGAGCAGGCCACGGGTATATCCCCCGGCACCAAAGGTTCCGTCCAACCAAACACCCGACACCGGAGAGACCGCAGCCAGCAAAGGGCGCAATAATACCGGAATATGTGGTTTGTCAGAAGAGGGTTGCGCACCGGCCATGCCGTCACGCGTCCCCGACGCCATCTAGGAACACCAGAGGGTCAAAATCTTCGGGCTGATCATCCAGCCATTCTTCGGCCGCCGCCAATTCATCAGACTCATAGGTTTCAGGCTTCCAGATCTGGAACGTGTCGCCGGCAGCAATAAAGAAGGCTTCGCCCTCTAGGTCAATCTTGCTGCGCAGCTTGGCAGGCAGGACCAGACGCCCGGTCTCGTCCACATTGGTCGGAAAGGATTGCCCGTGGAACATACGCTGCAGGGTTTTCCGCTGCATCGAACCGCGCGGAAGCGCATCGATCTTGGCGTCAACCTCGTCAATCGCCTGCATAGTATAGCATTCAAGGAATTTGCGCCGGTGATCGCCATAAACAATTACAAGTTCGGGATTGTCACCGGGCTTCCAGTTGGGATCAGAAGCTTCAAGCACACGGCGAAACGAGGCCGGGATTGATACCCTGCCCTTCGTGTCCACCTTATGGTGGCTTTCACCTCTAAACCTGCGCGCCAAGACGACTGTCCCTTTCGCTTGCGCCCCACTTGAAATTCTCACTCCCCCCAGAATTAAAACGGCGGGTTGATCTGCTGCCACTGATCAACCCGCCGCATTGACCCGCTTTGCGGGATGTCCAGCTGCGCGCGCCACCTGGGGGGATGTCTGCTCGCCCGCGCGCCGGATCTCTTGATTGATGAAAGCGAGAAGCCTGTATGAAACCTGATTTTATTGGTTCGGGGTCGTTTAGCGCCCCATGTGCCTCGTCCTCATCGGATAACTAAGGGATGACATGGGAATTCATGGAAATCAATAGAAAATTTCTCACACTCATGCCCCAACTCACAATGTAATCGATAAGAAAATGAATGGAAACTCAATTTATACACCATAATTAGGATACAACTACCTTATAGTAACCATATATAGATAAATCAGAGCAATTCTGAGCGTCCCATGAATTCCCAACATTTTTTTACTTTCGTCGATTCCCCGTAGATAGAGCCAGCAAATCCTCCATTCCAAACTACGAATCAACAAAGGTGGCTCGGTTCCCACGCACTCCCAAGTTACTAAAAGCCACCTGAACCCACGATTTCCCATATACGCACGAGCCCAGCCGTTCGGCTGCTTCGATAACCGTACCGAAGCAATCGGACCTTACGTCACGATCCTATGGTTTTCAGTGGAACCGGGTTAGGAGCGACACCCTTGGCGCAACTCAAACCCATATTTTTAAGGCATATTCGATTGCCAACATTCAACTCTTTGATATCCATGCATTTGCTGCATAGCAGCATTGACGACGTCAGCTATTGTGCGATCGCAGCATTTGCTTATTTTCATCCTCAAGCAAACGCCGAAACACTTCGGCACCAACATACGAAACGGGTTACGCAGATGGGTGTAGCAACACAACAAACCGCTCTGAGAAGCGCTCCGGCATTCGGCCTGGCTTCGATGATCGAAACCGCAAAAACCCGGTTTGCACGCTATCGGGCCTACCGCCAGACGGTTAACGAACTGTCCGAGCTGTCCGATCGCGAGTTGGCCGACCTGGGCCTGCACCGCTCAATGATCCGTCGGCTGGCAATGCAGGCCGCAGAAGAACAATTCGCGCGTTAAGCGCACAGCAATACAGAGATCAGACCCTACTCCTCCCTTGGGTCTGTAATCTGCGGCAACGTCTCTCCTCCTCCCTGACGTTGCCGCCTTTTATACCGGCCCTGAACGCCGGAAGCAGATACATCGGGGCTCTCCTCCTCCCTGCCCTGATGTTGAAAGTACGCGGCGACGTCTCTCCTCCTCCCTGACGTCGCCGCGTCTTCCTCATACCGGGATCAAACCCGGGTTCGGATACATCGGGGCTCTCCTCCTCCCTGCCTTGGTGTTGAAAAGAACGGCGGTTTCCTTCCTCCTCCCTGGGAACCGCCGTTTTTCGTTTCTCCCAAAGAAAAAGGCGCCCACCCAGGCGCCTTTCAAAACATTGAGCATGCGCCGTCAGGCGCATTCCTTTTGGTTAAAACGGAACGTCGTCCTTCGGAAAAAGATACTGGGCAACAACCTTCTTGGTGCCCGCCTTGTCGAACGCGACCTCAACCTTGTCGCCCTCGATGCCCTCCACAGCGCCATAGCCGAATTTCTTGTGAAACACCCGTTCGCCCAGCGTGAAACTTGCCACTGCGGTTGCGTCGATCACCGTGTTGCGGGTTTCGCGCGGTTGCGACATGCCATATTGTCCCTGCCGCGCCTGCAGCCGTTTCCAGCCGGGTGAGTTATAGACATTTGCCTCAGCCGCACGGGTTTCGATCCCGGCCGAGGGCTGCCCCCCGCCATAGAGTCCCGGAGGCGTCAGAACCTCGACATGCTCCTCGGGCAGTTCGTCAATAAACCGTGATGGCATCGAATTCTGCCATTGCCCGAACACCCGGCGGTTGGCGGCAAAGGAAATCGTACAGACCTCTTCGGCACGGGTGATGCCCACATAGGCCAGGCGCCGTTCCTCTTCGAGCCCCTTGATTCCGGTCTCGTCCATCGACCGCTGCGACGGGAACAACCCGTCCTCCCAACCTGGTAGAAACACGGCGGGAAACTCCAGCCCCTTGGCCGCATGCAGAGTCATGATCGAGACCTTTGCCCCATCCGTTTCCTTTTCATTGTCCATGACCAGGCTGACATGTTCCAAGAACCCTTGCAGGTTCTCGAAATTGTCCAGCTGGTTGACCAGTTCCTTGAGGTTTTCCAGCCGCCCCGGCGCCTCGGGCGTTTTCTCATTCTGCCAATGGGCGGTATAGCCGGATTCATCCAGCACGATCTGCGCCAGTTCGATATGCGTGTGCTCGGGCGCGCCATAGCGGATCGGAGACACCCCGTCATCAATGACGGTGTCATCATCCACTTCGATACGTGGTCCGCGTGTCATCGCATTCCACCGAGCCAGCCCGTCGATCAACTCGCGCAGCGCCTTGCCGCCCTTGCCCTTGATCAACCCCTGCTCGACCACGATCCGCGCGCCTTCGACCAGGGACACCCCGTTTTCACGCGCCACCACTTGAATAGTCTGCTGCGCCTTGTCACCAAGGCCGCGTTTGGGCGTGTTCACGATCCGCTCGAACGCCAGATCATCCTCAGGGCTGACCACCAGCCGGAAATAGGCCATGGCATCGCGAATCTCCATTCGCTCATAGAATCGGGGCCCGCCGATCACCTTGTAAGGCATCCCGATGGTCAGAAACCGATCCTCGAACGCGCGCATCTGGTGCGACGCGCGCACGAGGATGGCGATTTCGTCGAGATCAAATCTTTGGAAAGGAGCTTCCAAGGAAAGCCCCTCTTGTTGCCTCATTGTTAACTCCCAGACGAGGTCTTGGTTACTTTCTTCCGCCCAAAAGCCTTCTTCCGCAAAGTAGCTCTTATGCTCCTTCAACTGATCAAGAACTTGCTCTCTACTATTAAGCTCTCGTAGTGCGCCCAATTCGTCGAGACGCTCCACCTCTTTCATCATTTGTTCTGATCGAGAGTTTTGCCTTCGTTTAGCAAAAGGTGAACTACCGTTGGCGAGGTCCTCGATCGTCTCTCCAATCCAGCGAGCTTCCTCCTCGCCATCCCAATGACCGATCAGGCTGACTTTTTCTCCACTCGTTGCAGCCGTCCAAAGCTCTTTGCCCAACCGGCTTTCATTGCCTCGGATCACCTTCGACGCCGCCGCCAGAATATGCGGGGTCGAGCGATAGTTCTGCTCCAACCGCACCACGAAGGCGCCGGGAAAGTCCTTCTCGAACCGCAGGATGTTGCCCACCTCGGCCCCGCGCCAGCCATAGATCGACTGATCATCATCGCCGACGCAACAGATATTCTTGTGCCCCCCGGCCAGCAGCCGCAGCCACAGGTACTGAGCGACGTTGGTATCCTGATACTCGTCCACGAGGATGTAGCGGAACCAGCGCTGGTATTGCTCCAGAACATCCGGATGGGTTTGAAAGATCGTGACCATGTGCAACAGCAGGTCGCCGAAATCCACCGCATTCAGCTCACGCAGGCGGGTCTGGTATTGGGCATAAAGCTCAATGCCTTTGTTATTATAAGCTCCGGCATCCGCAGCAGGCACCCTATCTGGCGTCAGCGCGCGGTTTTTCCAGTCATCAATGATCCCGGCCAGCATCCGCGCAGGCCAGCGTTTGTCGTCGATATTGGCTGCCTGAGTCAGTTGCTTGAGCAAGCGCTTTTGGTCATCAGTATCCAAAATAGTAAAATTCGACTTGAGGCCCGCCAGTTCGGCATGGCGGCGCAACAGTTTGACGCAGATCGCGTGGAACGTTCCCAGCCACGGCATCCCTTCGGCAGGTCGGCCCAACATGCGCCCGACCCGTTCTTTCATCTCGCGCGCGGCCTTGTTGGTGAAGGTCACGGCCAAAATCTCGTTCTCGCGTACCCGATGTGATCTGAGTAGATGGGTGATCCGCGCGGTCAGTGCCTTGGTCTTGCCCGTGCCGGCACCTGCCAGCATCAAAACCGGACCGTCCAGCCGCTCGACCGCTTCGCGCTGTGCCGGGTTGAGGTCGTTCAAATAGTCGACAGCCACCGCAGGCATCGCCCGCGCCGACAGCAATGCGCCCTCGAAGGCGTCCATTTCGTCAAAACTGCTCATACTCTCAAACTACGCCGGATGGGCGCAAAGGGAAAGGCTTTGTTCACGGCTTGTTCACAAGCTTTTAAGATTTTCCTTGCGTTCAATTCCAACCAAATGAAGCGGTGTTCGACTGATGCCATTAACTCTCTGTAAAGCCTTAGGTCAGATGCTTGGCCCAAAGGTTTGGGAGCATATGGATATGGCATTGGCTGAGCGGGGGACGATCAATCATCGACTCAAATGGACCGGGATCACCCTATTGCTGATCAGCCTCGCCATTGGAGCGGGCTGGGGTGTCTATAGGCTTCCTGCGCCCTTGGTGGAACGGATGCTGCGGACAGATATCCTCAAACAGTCAGAATTGTGGAAACGCCGCGTTGTTTTGCATCTTGAAGACCCCGAAACAACGCTGCGAACCGGCCATATAGACGGGCATGACGCAGAGTTTCTGACCTCGATGCCCGAAGCATCGGATGTCTACCGGTTCAGGTTGTTCGACACGAGTGGACGCGTGGTCTGGTCCACTCGTCAAGGTGAGGTCGGTCTGCGCGAAGACAGCGCGTTCTTTCGCGCCGATGTTGCCCGGGGAATGGTGTACTATTTACAAGAGGTTGTGCCCCTATCCGAGATTGACGGCTTGGACTTGCACACAGGCAACATTCAGAACTCCAGTGCGCATCACATAGTCAAAGTCTTTATGCCGGTTACAAAAAACGGTCGCTTCATCGGTGCGATAGAGTTTTTTACCGATATCTCGGATTTGCGGGCGACCTTCATAACCCGGCTGAGAATTTCGCTGATCGTTCTAAGCGGTGTGGCCCTGTTGGCGCTGGCGATGGTGTCATTGGTGACCTACAGGACCAACCGGGCGCAACTGCGCTCTTTGCACAAACAATCCGAGAAAGAGCGTGATCTGATGGCAGACCAGCTCCGCCTGGCGCGTGAGGTGCGGCTGCTAGGGGAGCTGAACGAATGGCTGCAATCCAGCCGTTCGCTGGATGAACTGTTCGATATGGTTTCGCGCTTTATGACCCATATCCTGCCCGAAGCAGAGGGCAGCGTTTACGTCTACTCGAACTCGCGCGATGTGCTTGATGGCTGTGCCAGTTGGAACGGCGGCACCCATAAGGCACATATCCACCCCGAGGGGTGCTGGGGTCTGCGCCGGGGGCGTACCTATGAATTCGGCGCCTCCGAGATTGATTTCATCTGCGAACATGCGGAACCGCATGACGGGCGCCAATATTTCTGTTTTCCGATTCTGGCTCATGGCGAGACGGTTGGATTGTTGCATCTTCGGGCACATGAAAACTGCGAAGAAGAGTTTCACGTCAGCAGGAAACTGGCGCAGCTCTGCGCTGAACAGATCAGCATGGCCATTGCAAATGTGAGGATGCGCGATCAGCTGCACGACCAGTCCGTGCGTGATCCTTTGACCGGACTGTTCAACCGTCGTCATATGACGGAAACCCTGCGCAAGTCTATTTCACGCAGTCAACAGACCGGTGTACCGCTGAGCCTGATCGCCGTTGATGTCGATCATTTCAAGAAGTTCAACGACACTCATGGCCATGATGCAGGCGACATGGTGCTGCGCGCAGTCGGAGCCGCCTTGGAACAGGGCTGTGACCGGGACGAGGTTGCCTGCCGTATTGGTGGTGAGGAATTCATGCTGATCTTGCCGGACAACACCCCGGATGACGCGGTGAGCCGTGCCGAGAAATTACGGCAGTCGGTCGAAGCGGTTTCGGTCCGATACGGTGACAAGTCGCTGCCGCGAATAACGATTTCGGTTGGTGTATCGCATTACCCGGCGCACGGCACCATGCCGCAAGATTTGATGCGCGCCGCCGATGACGCGCTGTATATGGCAAAAGACAAAGGGCGCAATCAGGTGCAAGTCGCCAAGGGAACGCCAACCGAAACCGGGTCCGCTGATAGCAACGGCCAAAAGGTTCGGACTTCAGGCCCAGTCGCGGCGGCGTGAAGCTCTTGCTAATACTTAGCAAAAACTTCACTTACCCGGCGCCTGATTGCGCGGGCAAGGTAGCCACTTCTATACTTGTTAGCTTTCTCCAAGATCTTGGCCACATCGCGATCTTGCCAACCGTCCTAGCCAGCCCTATCGCCTTTGAGCGGCACAATCCCTAGACTCTTAAACGGTCGGTGATCTTTCAGAGGATCGGATAAAGAAGTAACGCAATGATTTGAGGCAAGCAGCACGCAAACGATCTGCCCGAAACCTCTCAGGGCTGCACATCCACGAAAACCGGGCGCGGTCAGGCCTTTCATTCCCAACGTGCTTGAAGTCAATCGGCTCGGCACCCGGCACGACCATGCGCGCAACTTGCCTGCTAGTCGAAACTTGGCAAAGCACCTGCCGACCGTGGCCAAAAAGTTCATAATGAACACGCCAAATCACGCCGCAATTCACCAGTCTTGATGCCGCAGCGCAGCAAGGCTATCAAGCATTCACCAACAGGAGGCGTTTGCGAGCGTTAACATGCCGGTTCTACCCAAATCACCGATATACCTGCGCGTATTGTTCGCCTAGAAGTTCGCCAAACAAACAGGACCGGGACCTGATATGACACATTTCGACAAGATCCTGATCGCCAACCGCGGCGAGATTGCTATTCGCGTGATGCGCGCAGCGAATGAGATGGGCAAACGCACAGTCGCCGTATATGCGGAAGAGGACAAGCTTGGCTTGCACCGTTTCAAGGCGGACGAGGCCTATCGCATCGGCGAGGGGATGGGGCCGGTTGCCGCTTACCTCAGCATTGACGAGATCATTCGCGTGGCCAAGGAATGTGGTGCGGATGCCATCCACCCGGGCTATGGCTTGTTGTCGGAAAACCCAGATTTCGTGGATGCCTGCGTCCAGAACGGGATCACCTTCATCGGACCAAAGGCCGAAACCATGCGCGCCTTGGGCGACAAGGCCAGCGCCCGCCGCGTGGCCATCGCCGCCGGAGTTCCGGTAATCCCTGCGACCGAAGTGCTGGGTGACGATATGGACGCGATCCGGTCACAAGCCAAAGAGATCGGATATCCCCTGATGCTCAAAGCATCCTGGGGCGGAGGTGGCCGCGGCATGCGCCCAATCGAATCCGAGGACGAACTGGAAGAAAAAGTCCTGGAAGGCCGCCGCGAAGCCGAGGCTGCCTTTGGCAATGGCGAGGGCTATTTGGAAAAGATGATTATCCGCGCCCGCCATGTCGAGGTGCAGATTCTGGGCGACAAACATGGCGAAATTTACCACCTGTATGAGCGCGACTGCTCGGTCCAGCGCCGTAATCAGAAAGTCGTGGAACGCGCGCCTGCCCCGTATCTCAGCGAAGAACAACGCGCGGAAATCTGCGAACTGGGCCGCAAGATTTGCGCCCATGTAAATTATGAATGCGCAGGCACCGTCGAGTTCCTGATGGATATGGAAACCAGCAAGTTCTACTTCATCGAGGTGAACCCGCGCGTTCAGGTGGAACATACCGTCACCGAGGAAGTCACAGGTATCGACATTGTGCAGGCACAGATCCTGATCGCCGAGGGCAAATCGTTGGCCGAAGCCACCGGCGCCGCCAGCCAAGCGGATGTGCACCTGAACGGTCATGCCCTTCAGACCCGGATCACAACCGAAGACCCACAGAACAACTTTATTCCCGACTACGGTCGCATCACCGCATACCGCTCAGCTACTGGCATGGGTATTCGCCTAGATGGCGGCACGGCCTATGCGGGTGGTGTAATCACGCGGTACTACGACTCGCTGCTGACCAAGGTCACGGCCTGGGCCCCGACGCCACAGGCCGCGATTTCGCGAATGGACCGAGCGCTGCGCGAGTTCCGTATTCGTGGCGTCAGCACCAATATCGACTTTGTCATCAACCTGCTGAAACACCCGACCTTCCTGTCGAATGAATACACCACCAAGTTCATCGACACGACGCCCGAGCTGTTCACCTTTAAACGACGCCGTGACAGGGGCACCAAGGTTCTGACCTATATTGCGGATATCACCGTGAATGGGCATCCTGAAACCAAGGATCGTCCCGAACCGCGTACCGATCTGAAAGAGGCCAAGGCCCCGGCTCTGAAAAGTGAGCCGCAGATGGGCACCCGCAATCTGCTAGAACAAAAGGGCCCGCAGGCGGTGGCCGATTGGATGAAGGCTCAGCGCCAGTTGCTGATCACCGACACCACGATGCGCGACGGGCACCAGTCGCTGCTGGCGACGCGGATGCGGTCGATCGACATGATCAAAATAGCCCCGAGCTATGCGGCCAACCTGCCGCAGCTGTTCAGCGTCGAATGCTGGGGCGGCGCCACATTCGATGTGGCTTATCGGTTCTTGCAGGAATGTCCGTGGCAACGTCTGCGTGACCTGCGCGAGGTGATGCCGAACCTGATGACCCAGATGCTTTTGCGCGGCGCAAACGGGGTTGGATACACCAATTACCCCGACAACGTGGTGCAGGAATTCGTTCGTCAGGCGTCAGAAAATATCGACGTGTTCCGCGTCTTCGACTCTCTCAACTGGGTCGAAAATATGCGTGTCGCGATGGATGCGGTGGTCGAGAACGGTAAAATCTGTGAAGGCACCGTTTGCTATACTGGCGATATTCTGGACCCGAACCGTGCCAAATATGACCTAAAATACTATGTCGGCATGGCGAAAGAGCTGCGCGATGCCGGGGCTCATATTCTGGGCCTGAAAGACATGGCCGGCCTGCTGAAACCAGCCTCGGCCAAGATTTTGATCCGTGCGCTGAAAGAAGAGGTCGGGTTGCCAATCCACTTCCACACGCACGACACTGCCGGTATCGCCAGCGCCACCATTCTGGCCGCCTCCGAAGCGGGTGTGGACGCAGTAGATTGCGCAATGGACAGCTTCAGTGGCAACACTTCTCAGGCGACATTGGGCACTGTGGTCGAAGCGCTGCGCCATACGGAACGCGACACCGGTTTGGACATCAAGGCCATCCGCGAAATCAGCGACTATTTCGAGGTGGTCCGAGGCCAGTATGCGGCCTTTGAATCCAGCCTGCAGGCCCCCGCATCCGAGGTATATCTGCACGAGATGCCTGGTGGCCAGTTCACCAACCTCAAGGCTCAGGCGCGCAGCCTTGGCCTGGAAGAGCGTTGGCATGAAGTGGCGCAGATGTATGCGGACGTGAACCAGATGTTCGGCGATATCGTCAAAGTCACGCCTTCGTCAAAAGTGGTTGGCGATATGGCGCTGATGATGGTCAGCCAGGGGCTGACGCGCGCCGATGTCGAAAACCCGGACTCGGATGTGGCCTTCCCGGATTCGGTCATCGACATGATGCGCGGCAATCTGGGGCAGCCTCCGGGCGGGTTCCCTGATGCGATCATCAGCAAGGCGCTTAAGGGCGAAAGCCCCAACACTGACCGCCCCGGCAAAGACGTACCCCCGGTCGATCTGGAGGAAACGCGCGCCGAGCTATCCAAACAACTGGACGGCAAAGAGGTCGACGACGAGGATCTGAACGGATACCTGATGTATCCCAAGGTGTTCCTTGATTACATGGGTCGCCACCGGATCTATGGCCCCGTCCGCACCCTGCCCACGCGCACATTCTTCTATGGAATGGAGCCCGGCGAAGAGATCGCCGCGGAAATCGATCCCGGCAAGACTCTGGAAATTCGCTGTCAGGCCATCGGTGAAACCGATGAAAATGGTGAGGTCAAAGTGTTCTTTGAACTGAACGGTCAGCCCCGTGTGATCCGGGTGCCAAACCGTCTGGTGACGTCAACCACGCAGGCCCGACCCAAAGCGGAAATCGGCAACCTCGCACATATCGGCGCACCGATGCCGGGTGTCGTGGCAACCGTTGCGGTTACTGCGGGACAAGAGGTCAAAGAAGGCGATATGCTTTTGACCATCGAGGCCATGAAGATGGAAACTGGCATTCACGCCGAAAGGGACGCCGTAGTCAAAGCCATCCACGTTCAGCCAGGCGGCCAAATTGACGCCAAGGACCTGCTGATCGAGCTGGAATAGCAAAAAAATAAGGCGCGCCTCTGGGGCGCGCCTTTTCCATTTCATTGGGTTAAGGTTCAGCCGTCTACGGTTTCTTCTTCAACCTCATCTTCGACCAATGCCTTTTCTGTTTCATCATTAGAAACATCATAATCCGCAAGCGCCGGCAGACCCAGCAGGTCGTGCAGCTCGTTCAGGGCGTCGTCAGACAACTCGCGACCGCCGGTCAGAGTATCCAGAGCCTCTTGCGGGTCAGAAGATCCGGCCAGGTTTGTCTCGGCCTCCTCTACGGCCAGCGCAGCCTCTTCGACCGCGTCGTCGTACTTGTCCTGAGCGGTGATGCCCTCGGTAAGCTCGTCCTCGGTCGGCTCATAGGCCTCTTCGATCTCTTCTGCGGTCAGTTCCTGCAGGTCTTCCAGCTCGTCGTTCTTATCCTGCAGATCTGTCGCCGCATCGGTATGACCAAGAATGCTCTGCTGATAAGAGTACAGTTTTCCTGGCATACTGTTCGGGGACGCATTCATAAGAGCCGTTTGGCTGGCATGGGCTGCGTTCAGACCTTTAAGCTCCGATGCAATTTTGCCGTGCTTGTTGGGGTGAACCGGCTCCTCATCAACGACAGCAGTGGTAACTTTGGTCATCTTGGCAGGTTTCTTATTGCCCTTGACCAGATTACCAATCGAAGCGACCAGCCCGTTTTTCTTTTGAGACGTAGCGCCCGTTTTGGCAGTTTTTTGCTTTTTCAGGCCAAGACTGGCGAGCAACCCTTTGCCTGTCCCCTTTTTGCCCGAGGACTTGCCACCTTTCACCTGTGAGGACTTGTCGCCAGACTTATCCGCGCCGTTCCCATTTCCACTACCATTGCCTTTACCACCGCCATTGCCGCCACCATTGCCATTGCCGCCACCATTTTTGGCGATGGCCATATCAGGTGCGGCAACAACCGCCAAAAAGCTTACAGCGCCAAGCAGCAGAAATGAGGTCGCAACTACACGCGAAAGTAACAAGAACCGTTTCATATTATTCACCTGTCCTTCTTGAGCAGTGGCAGCAGATACCACAAAATCAAGCACCTGAGTTAACGTTGACAGTTAGTTAATAATTGAATTTGGGTAAAATGGTGGCTTTTTTCGGCGTGTGCGACCCACCGCGCTCACACCGCCAGCACAATATTGGCTATTGCAGCTACGAAGATTGAACCAAATGTCAGCAGCATTCCGGTTTGCCTGAGGATAACGATCTGCGGAGACCTGCCAAACCCATATGCATGAAGCAGGCGACCACCCAGCAAGGCCAATCCCAACAGGTTCAACAGCAACCCGCTGGCGCCCTGCAATTCAACCATCGCCATCAATAACAGCGCAAACGGCGCGTATTCCGCGAAATTGCCATGAGTTCGGATCGCCTTGATCATTTGCCCCTTGCCACCATCCCCGTAGGAAACCTTTTCGCCCTGTCGGTGGCCAATGACCCGAAGGCTCAGCGCCAGATACAAAAAGGCGGCTAATGCCGCATAAACCGGTGTAATTGTCAGCATGGGTGGCTCCGTCTATTAATATTCCTAAGCTCTGGGCAAAGCTTAACGCGGAATCTCGACCGGTCCAGTTGAACCGGGCTGCTGCTACGCGAGGTCAAGTCTGTCTGGATTTCCTCCGCACGAGAAGATTTTTTGCAAAAGTCGCGTTTTTCCCCTTGCAGCTTTCCGCCAGAATTAATACTTCACGCCTCACTCAACGGCGCGGGCGTAGCTCAGGGGTAGAGCATAACCTTGCCAAGGTTAGGGTCGGGCGTTCGAATCGCCTCGCCCGCTCCATTGAGAGGTCTCCGGACCAAATATGTATCTGATGCGGGCGTAGCTCAGGGGTAGAGCATAACCTTGCCAAGGTTAGGGTCGGGCGTTCGAATCGCCTCGCCCGCTCCAGATACAAACCCTCTCACTCAACGCTGTTTTCTTATGGCGCGGCCTGCTGAAAAAGCATGACCCGCGTATATGTTCATATGCCGCAACCGAACAAAGCCACCTTCACATTGGCCGCGCGGACGGCGCATAAGAACGTCTTTGACACCGCGCCGAAGTACTCCGATCACGACCCGGACCGAATCTTCCGCGTGACAACGTTTGAGCAGGGCTAGAAGGCCTTGAACGTCATTGTGGTCAGCGAGCGTTCTATACCCGAGATCACCAGCAGATTTTCATTGATGAAATGTCCCACATCCTCGGCCTCGGGGATGTAAAGCTTCAGCAGCAGGTCATATTCGCCGCTGGTAGAGTAGAGCTCCGAGTGGATTTCGCGCAACGCGATCTCTTCAGCCACCTTGTAAGTGGTGCCGGGTTTGCAGCGGATCTGGATGAAAACACAGGTGGACATGGGCCGGGCCTTGTTGGTTGAGTTGGCCGCAGGCTGACATGGGCTGCGCCCGGGCGCAATCCCCTGCAACAGTTTGCGGCGATTGCGACGGATGGTCTGGATCAACCCGCCCTACCCCGTCTATAAGCACGCCTGTAGTAAAAGGAATTCGCCCATGCGCAGCGCAAAGATCAGCCGTCAGACCGCCGAAACCGAGATCACGGTCGAGGTCAATCTGGATGGGACTGGCCAGTATGACAATCAGACCGGCGTCGGTTTCTTTGACCACATGCTGGATCAGTTAGCGCGCCATTCTCTGATCGACATGACGATCCGCGCCAAGGGCGATTACCACATCGACGACCACCACACGGTCGAGGATACCGGAATCGCACTGGGGCAAGCGTTGACACAGGCCTTGGGCGACAAAAAGGGCATCCGGCGGTATGGCGAATGTCACCTGCCGATGGACGATGCACAGGTGCGCTGTGCGCTGGATCTGTCAGGGCGACCGTTTCTGATCTGGAACGTAGACCTGCCGACACCCAAGATTGGCACCTTCGACACTGAACTGGTGCGCGAGTTCTTTCAGGCGCTGGCCACTCATGGCGGCATCACGCTGCATATCGACCAGTTGCACGGGTTCAACAGCCACCACATCGCAGAAGCGGCGTTCAAAGCTGTCGCGCGCGCATTGCGCGACGCGGTTGAGACCGATGCGCGCAAAGCAGATGCGATTCCGTCGACCAAGGGCGCGTTGTAAATGCTCACCGCCATTATCGACTATGAAAGCGGCAATCTGCATTCCGCTGAAAAGGCGTTTCAGCGCATGGCGCGGGAACTGGACGCCGGCGAGGTCGTGGTCACATCCGACGCGGATGTCGTGGCGCGCGCCGACCGGCTGGTGCTGCCCGGCGACGGCGCTTTCCCTGCCTGCGCGGCCGAGCTGCGCGGGCACAAGGGTATCTATGACGCGATGGTCGAAGCCGTCGAGCAGAAAGCCCGCCCATTTCTGGGTATCTGCGTGGGTATGCAGCTGATGGCCTCGAAAGGTCATGAGTACACTGACACCGATGGGTTGGACTGGATTGCTGGGGATGTGGTGCAGATTGCGCCGTCAGACCGATCGCTGAAAGTGCCCCATATGGGCTGGAACGATCTGGTGTTGGAAAGCGACCACCCGGTTTTTGCCGGGGTCAAGTCAGGCGATCACGCCTATTTCGTCCACTCATACCATTTCCGGGTCAGCGATCCGGCACAACGTCTGGCCTATGTGGATTACGGTCAGGACGTCACGGCCGTAATTGGCCGTGACACTATGGTCGGGATGCAGTTCCATCCTGAGAAAAGCCAGGATGTGGGCCTGCGCATGATCGGGAATTTCCTGACCTGGACGCCCTGAGCGGTTACTGAACCCGTGTCCAGTCCTGCCCGCGACACACCAATCCACCCGCAACACAACCTTTGACGGTCAGCTTGTTCTGGCTGTCCAAGGTCATTTTCGAGCTGTAGGTCTTGTCTCTGTCCGGAGCCCAGATCTTGCCCCCGCCATAGGTGCCGTCGCCATCGGGCACCATATCCCAGATGATCTGCTTGCCGAGGTTTTCATATTCCAACTGTTCATTCCCGTCTTTGTCAAAAGCGGTATCGATGGTACCGCAAATCGCGCTGCCGCATTCGGCGATCGAAACATGCAGATACCCGCCGGTGTCTCCGGGCTGGGTTTTCCAAAGACCGTCAACCGGGTCGGCCATCGCCGCTCCCGAAATCAGAGATGCCAGCCCCAAGGCTGCTGCAAAAGTTGTTTTCTTCATAAAATCCTCCCTATTTGACCAGCAGTCTGGCGCGCTGGTGGACGTGGGGCAAGATTGACTTTGCGTCGCGTTGCATCCCCTGCCCTGCCTGTGCGATATCCCGCCGGGAAAACAGCGATTCAAGGCCTGACAACATGATCCTCTATCCTGCCATCGACCTCAAAGACGGACAGGCCGTGCGCCTGCTGCGCGGAGAAATGGACAAAGCGACCGTGTTCAATGAAGACCCCGCCGCCCAGGCCCGTGCCTTTGTCGACGCGGGGTGCGAATGGCTACATCTGGTTGACCTGAACGGTGCCTTTGCCGGTGAGCCGGTCAACGCCGCCCCAGTCGAGGCAATTCTGAAGGAATGCAACGTTCCCGCCCAGCTTGGCGGCGGTATCCGCGACATGGCCACCATTGAAACCTGGATCGACAAAGGTCTGGCCCGAGTGATTCTGGGCACAATCGCGGTCGAGAACCCGGATCTGGTGCGCAAGGCGGCCAAAGCCTTTCCCGGCAAAGTTGCCGTTGGCATTGATGCCCGCAACGGCATGGTCGCGACCAAAGGCTGGGCTGAAGAGACGAATGTGCAGGTCACTGATCTGGCGCGCAGCTTCGAGGATGCCGGCGTTGCTGCAATCATCTATACCGATATCAACCGCGATGGCGCGATGCAGGGCCCTAACATTGAGGCCACCGCGGACTTGGCCCGTGCCGTATCGATCCCGGTGATCGCTTCAGGCGGCGTCAGCTCATTGGATGATCTGATCGCTCTGCGTGATTGCGGTGTGGAATTGAACGGCGCGATTTCCGGCCGGGCGCTGTATGACGGCGCGATTGACCTGGCAGAGGCCATTCGCGCCCTGTCCTGATTTACTGCGCTGCAGCCGCAGTCAGCTTTGCAAGCGCCCCGCGCATTTTCTCGATGGTGGGAGAGTTTTCGACCGCGTCGAACTCATCCATCGTCTCTTTTGGATCTTCATAGAGCAGCCAAACCTGACCGTCGGCATCTTCATACGCTTGCACCTTGAGCGGCAGGAACAGTCCGGCACGCGGGTCGATCTGCATTGCAGGCGTACCCAGCGCAGGATTGCCGAAGATCAGCACCTGATTGGGTGGTATTGGCGTTCCGATCTTTTCGGCCCCGGCCGCGTGGTCAACCCGCGCAAAAACCGTTGCACCAGCGTTGCCAATCGCCGTCTCAAGCGCGTCCAGCGCCTGGGTCACCGATTTGTCGGTCTTCATCTTGATGATATCGTCAGCCATTGCGGCAGCTGCTCCTGCGAAAATGAAAGTGGTTGCTAAAAAGAGTCTACGCATCTCATTGATCTCCTGATGAATTGGGGACAGTTTTCACAGGTTCCAGAGTTGTGACAATCACAAGTCTGGCATCGGCGGGGCTTTGCCGTTAGAGGTGCGCCAACAAAGGACGAGAGATGCTGAAAACCCGTATCATACCCTGTCTGGATGTCGCCGATGGCCGCGTTGTCAAAGGTGTTAACTTTGTTGGCCTGCGCGATGCGGGTGACCCGGTGGAATCCGCCAAGGCCTATGACGCGGCAGGCGCTGACGAGATTTGCTTTCTGGACATCCATGCCACCCATGAAAACCGCGGGACCATGTTCGATGTGGTGCAGCGCACAGCGGAACAGTGCTTTGTACCCCTGACCGTTGGCGGCGGCGTGCGGACCAAGGAAGACGTGCGCGCTCTGTTGCTGGCCGGTGCAGACAAGGTCAGCTTCAACTCGGCGGCAGTGGCAAACCCGGATGTGATCGCCCACGCCGCCGATCAATTCGGCAGCCAGTGCATCGTCTGTGCCATCGACGCCAAGACCGTCAGCCCCGGCAAGTGGGAAATTTTCACTCATGGCGGACGCAAGCCCACCGGCATCGACGCGGTTGAGTTCGCCAAAACTGTCGTCGCCAAGGGCGCGGGTGAGATTCTGCTGACTTCGATGGATCGCGATGGTACCAAAGCCGGGTTCAACTTGCCGCTGACACGCGCCATTTCGGATGCTGTGAATGTTCCAGTGATCGCCTCGGGCGGGGTTGGAACTCTGGATCATCTGGTCGAAGGCGTCACCGAAGGCGGTGCCAGCGCTGTCCTTGCCGCATCGATCTTTCACTTCGGCGAATTCACCATCCGCGAGGCCAAGGAACACATGGCTGCCGCTGGCATCCCGATGAGGCTGACATGAGCATTCTGCACGACCTGGCCCAAACGATTGAGGCCCGCAAAGGGACGGATCCTGAAGGCAGCTGGACCGCCAAGCTGTTGGCCAATGGCCCCGAGAAATGTGCCGAGAAATTCGGCGAAGAAGCGGTTGAGGCCATCATTGAGGCGGTCAAGGGCGACCAGGCCAAGCTGACCTCAGAGGCGGCGGATGTACTGTATCACCTGCTGGTCATGCTGGCCGCGCGCGATGTGGCGCTGGATGATGTGTTGGCCGAACTGGTCCGGCGTCAGGGCACCAGCGGCATCGCGGAAAAGGCCGCGCGACCCAAGGGGTGACGCAGGTGTTGTCGATCCTTTATTCTGATCCTGACAGGTTCGCAGGTCAAAGGGCGCGCAGATGATCAGAGCTTTGGTATTTGGACTGGCGCTAGCCGTTCTGGGGTCCTGCGCAATTGCCCCGCCGTCCACCAGTGATGAAGTTCAGCGCCTGGCGTCTGAAATCCGCAACCTCGGGCCTGACATCGACCCTGAAGAGGCCAACCGCGCCGCGCGCATTGCCTATGCCTACACCGATCAACTGGCTCAGGAATATCAGATCACCGACCCGCCACTGATCCACAATGCCAAAGTCAACAAGGGCCTGAAGCCGCGAGGACTGTGTTGGCACTGGGCCGAGGATATCGAACGGCGGCTGGATCAGGAAAACTTCCAGACGCTGGAAATGCACCGCGCCATCGCTAATGCCGACAACCCGTTCCGGATCGACCACAGCACGGCAATCATCAGTCGCAAAGGCGAGACAATGTATGACGGTGTTGTGCTGGACCCCTGGCGCTATGGCGGCGTGCTGTACTGGACGCCCTTACCACAAGACACGCGCTATGACTGGGTTCCGCGCGAAGTGGTTCTGGAAAAGCGGCGTTTGGAACAATTCGGCGAACTCCAACCATATCTCGGTGAATAACCGCTCAGAGTTTCGACGAAATCATTCCGGTGGCAAAACCACCCATGCGCAATTCGCCAAACAAACGCTGATATTCGATCTTCGGACAGCGGTTCATCACGACATCCACCCCGCGCGCCTGCGCTGTGGCCGCAGCCGTGGCATGTTCTATTCCAATCTGCATCCAGATTGTGCGCAGATTGGGAAACGCCTCAAGCGCCTCGTCCACTATGGGTGGTACAGCTTCGGATCGGCGAAAGATATCGACCATGTCTACCGGTTCCGAAATCTCGGATAGCGACGTACGGATTGTCTGGCCAAACAGCATCTTGCCCGCATGGCCGGGGTTAACAGGGATCACTTTGTATCCCCTGAGTGACAAATACCGCGCCACATAATAGCTGGGTCGCACCGGATTCATCGACACGCCCGCCACCGCAATGGTCTTGGTACGCTTTAGAATCTGGGTCAGGAAATCATCGGAATATTCAGTCATTTGCGCACCCTAGTCGCCCTTTCCAAAAGAAAAAAGCGCCCAGGAATACCTGAGCGCCAGTTGTTGGAACGAGGGACAGTGAAATGACCCGCGGCAGTTCCGTTCCGCGGTCACTGTGACATTTAAGCATGAGTTCAGAGAAAAAAAGAGGTAGCGCGCAATTTTGTGATGACAGATCAGAAAAAAACGACCGCCACCCTGTTATTCATACAGAACGCTTGGCCAATGCGCCTCGGCCTCGCGGATATAAGCGGCAGTATCGCGTTGCCAGATGCGCTCGATTTCTGGCGAGTGGGTTAGATATAGCCGACCGTCAATCACCTGCCAAATAGTCGGATCGGTGCTGACAAGCTCTCCTTGCGCCATTGCGAAGGCGCAGTACCCGCCGAACTGAGGTGCATAGGCACGCGGATTCATCTCAAACGCATCCCG
Source organism: Ruegeria sp. YTSA226 (assembly GCF_059609905.1). NCBI lineage: Bacteria > Pseudomonadati > Pseudomonadota > Alphaproteobacteria > Rhodobacterales > Roseobacteraceae > Ruegeria > Ruegeria sp. YTSA226. The sequence goes on along the minus strand of NZ_JBXWMQ010000004.1, from coordinate 211,547 downwards.
ATTCTCAGCTGTGGCAAAGTGCCATTCAGCGCCTTTCCACATAACCGCGTATTCAGGCTGACCCCGAACAGGTGTTTCGCCATTGAAATAGGACACCGCATCATATCCGGCCATAGCTGCACCGTCCGTCCGATAGAAGACGGGCAGATCCTGCGCAAACGCAGGAAGAGCAATCACACAGGCGGCAATCGCGCTAAAAAGGAAACGTCTGTTCATGGTCATCGGATCACAAATAGAAACTCAGGGTATCAAGATGCAATTTATTATCGCAACTGAAACCCCTTTTAACGCGCTTGTGAACATTCGAACCGGCAAAGCCAGCCTTTAGTCGAAAATGTCCTCGATCACATCCCAGGCTTCATCCAGCACCCGTGAGAAAACGCCTTTTTTCTTCTTCTTTTTGCCTTTGTAGGGACGATCCTGCTTGGCTGTTTGACGGTTCGCCTTGGCATCGTCCAGTTTGCGCTTTGGCATCATCTTGAGGTTATGCAACGGGGCACCGCAGCTTGAACAACTGAGCTCTTGGCGCTGCGTGCCTTTTAGAACAAGCGCTGCCCGGGTCCCACAATAACAGCAGGTCGCAATTTTGGATGGCGTGGAAATGGCGTTCTCCTGTCGTTATCTTTGCCTAGAAGCATATAGGGCAATCGCCGCCGCATTTGAGACATTGAGAGAACCAAACCCGCCCACAGCGTCAATTTTGACCAACTTGTCGACGGTTTCTTTGGTTTTTTGCCTCAGGCCCGGTCCCTCTGCGCCTAACACCAATGCCACTGGCTGGTCCGGGTTACCTCCCAAGGCGGCCTCGATCGTGTCGTCCGCCTCGCCGTCCAGTCCTAGGACCAGAAACCCCATTCCCTGCAACTCGACAATGGCATCAGCCAGGTTACGCACCCGCAGATAGGGTTGACGTTCCAGTGCACCGCTGGCGGTCTTAGCCAGCGCGCCAGTTTCCGGCGCCGCGTGATGGCGCATACCGACTACAGCGCTGGCTCCAAGAACCTCAGCTGACCGTAGAATCGCTCCGACATTATGGGGGTCGGTCACGCGGTCTAACAAAATGACGCGCGGGTGTTCGCGCCCGATGCAGTTTTCCGCCAGACCACCCCATTCCAAAGGCTTAACCTCAAGGGCCGCGCCCTGATGAACCGACCCCGGGTCGATCGGAGCGGTAAATTTGCGTGGATCAACCATCTCGGGCTCAATACCTGCAAATTCAATGGCTTCCACCAGCTTGTCCCGCGCATTCCGTGTCACAATCAGGTGCAATTTTGTGCGGTTTGGGTTCATCAGCGCATCCCGCACCGCATGCAGACCAAACAGCCAAACAGTTTCGGATGCGGCAGCTTTGCGCGCCTGTTCTTTTTCGACGACCCACTTGGGTTTCTTCATTTCTTTGGCCTCCGGGCCGCGAATTCGGTTTCCTGCGTCAAAGCAGTATTTTCCTGTTGACGCTCCTTTAGAGCGCTAGTAATCACGCCTCCACGTCAGGTGCAACGCCTGACAGTGGGCGACAGGCCGCAAGGTGTGGCAGGGGACTGTAACTCCCTCGCGGAGACGCACGCCTGGTTCGATTCCAGGGTCGCCCACCATTTTCTTCCAGACATCCAGCAAGCTTTGCCAGCGCGGGTGATGGATGGCTGATCACACCGCACCATGCAGAAATTGGCAGGACCAATGGCCCCGCCTTATGACCGTTCTGTCAGGCGGCAGCTTCACGTTGCGCAGTGACCCGGTCAAACCAGGCCAAGATCGCCTCAAGGTCGGGCTCAATCTGCTCGGCACCGCCGCCCGTAAATTCTTCGAATTTGGCCGTGTTCAAACCGTTCACCCCGACAAGAACCGGAATGTCCTGCGCCAGTGCTTCAGCGATGACCGGGCGAAAACCGCGCCCATCTGCCTCGTGCTTGCCGAACTTGTTAACGATCAGCAATTGGGGATTCTCTGCCAGCGATGCCGTCACATATCCAACTGCCCGCTCAAGTGCAGCAGGGTCGAGACGGCAGCCGCGCGACTGAGTACCCAAAGACTGCGAAATCCGGATGGTCTCGCCCTCGGGCAGGACACGGACGTCCATGTCGCATTTGCTGCTGTCGGCGCATTCGGTGTTGGTTTGCACCACACCCGCCAACTGCGCATCTACCGCCAAAAGGCGATCCGCAGCCGCGCTCAGCAGACGGTCAGTTGCACCGCGGTCGGTGGTCGTAACATAGGCGAGGTACATGCAAATCCCCTTGTCGCAACAATTCGAAACATCAAATAGCACGCACGACCCGCCCCGACCACCACTCAGCTTATGGCAGCGGAGACAATCCGATCACCGGTTCGTGTAGGTGAAGCAGGATTGCAAATGCCGCCAGCGCTACAAACCCGATCCAAACAGGCGGCCAAGGGCGTGGCGCACGCAAAGAAAACCTTGCAGTGTTGCGCGATAGCCGACCCCATTCAGCACCCATCTGACGGGACTTGCGTCGATCAATCAGCGGCAGCCCCATCGCAGCAAATACCGCAAACAAACCGAACAAAATCACGTGGGACAGGCTGCCATTGGCCAGCAGATGAGCGACAGCCCACACCAACAGCGCCACCAAAACCGGGTGGCGCGTGGTGCGCAGAATGCCGGGCTTTTCCGGATCGAACGGGCGCTGGCCCAAGCCACCAAATGAAAACGGGTTCTGGATCGTCAAGCCCGCAACCGCGAGCCAGCACACAACGGGCATCATCAGAACGGGAATCCAGCGGAATATCCAAATGGGTGGGATCACCTCGACATACGGGGCTTGCGCTGCAGCGATGATCAACCAACCCAGAACCAGCAGAGACAAGATGGAATAAGCCACGAAATACCCGCGCCGTCCGAACGTAGTGATCAGACGATCGCGCACAGCGGGGCGCGCTGGTATCGCATGGGTCGCCAGAAACGCTATCAGTGCAGCAAAGAATAGGGGCCAGCCTGCCATGGTAGTCTCCGATCATTTGCGCCAGGTTTAATCACCGGCGCCGGAACGTCCTTGCCCGAAATCAAATGAGGCAGAGAGGCGGTTGTTCCGCCTTTCTGCCGATGTTTACAGGCCCAGCGCCTTGCGACGTTCCTCGGCAAAGCCCTGCACGATGCGGTCAGCTATCAGCGCAAGGATAGCCATCGCCGCCCCTGCTGAAATCCCCAACCCCACATCCGCCTGGCCCAGCGCAAGGTAGATCGACTGGCCCAGACCGGTGGTTCCGATCAGCGCAGCGATCACCAGCATGGCAAAGGCGTAAAGGATGGTCTGGTTCAGACCCAGTAAGATAGTCGGCGCAGCATAAGGCGCGCGTACGTCACGCATGATCTGCCACTCGGTCGCGCCACTAGAGATGGCGGCCTCCATCATCTCATCCGGTGTATTGACCAGCCCGTGCCGTGTGTAGCGGATCATCGGAACAACGGCATAGGCGCAGATTGCCAGAAAGGCCGAAAACTCGCCGATCTGAAACACCATCAGCACAGGAATCAGGAACACGAACAGTGGGATCGTCTGCAACATGTCACAGACAGGGCGGACCACTTTCCAAACAGGCAACCAGACCGCACTGGCCAGACCAATCACACCGCCGACTACGGCACAGGAAAACACCGCAGCACCGCTCAGATACAGCGATAACAGCGCGCGTTCCCACAGGCCCGAGACAAGAATGGTACAGAGCAATCCGACCGAAAGCGCCGCCAATCGCCAGCCCCCTGCCACCCAACCCAACGCGGCGGCGGCAGTCAGAACGAAAGGCCAGGGCAGATTGGCAATGCCGGTTTCCAGCATCCCGATCAGGATCAGCATCACCAGCCCGCCGGTCAGATGTCCGCGCCATGCCATTAGCACAGCAATCGCTGCGGCGGCGGCGAACAGGCCATAGCTCATCACGGGCGTCCACTGAAAACCCCATGTGAACGGCAGCACGGCCTGGTCCAAACCAATCCGAAGCGGCAGCAGCACATAGAACAAAGAGTTGTTCTTGAGCGCGTCAAGCCAAGGCCCATTAGCCTGGGTAAACGCCGTCAGCCCGCCGTCAATCACCCCGGCCAGCGGGTCGAGAATGGTCAGTTCGGACGGGTTCGGCAGCCTGGTCCAGAAGACAGCGGTGAACAGCACGGCAACGCCAATTACTGCCCAGGCGACACGCTGGTCATAGCGTTTACGTTCGGTCGCCAGCGTCCCGCTCATCCGGTCGATGACGACGGCAAAGACCACGATCACCAGACCGGCCATCAAGGCTTCGCCGAACTGTGCCTTGCGCATGGTCAGAAGAACCTCCCAACCGATATCGTTGAAGCCGCCAATGACGGCTGCGATGATAACCATCGACAGCGCAGCCATTAGGCACTGGTTCACACCGACCATGATCTGCGTGGCTGCAGCCGGGATCTCGACCTGAAACAGCTGTTGAAACCGCGTGCCGCCGGACATGATGGCAGCCTCTTTGATTTCCGGTTCGACCCGCTCCAGCCCCAACATCACGTTGCGCGCCATCGGAGGGGCCGCATAGATGGCCGAGGCGATCAGCCCAACCACAGGACCGAAACCAAACAGCAGCAGCAGCGGCGTCAGATAAGCGAATGTCGGCACGGTCTGCATCACGTCCAGCACGGCCTGCACAAATGACTTCACGCGCGGAACTTCGTTGGCAAGGATACCGATAGCTCCGCCCATGATCAGCGCAACTGGCACGGAAACGGCCACTAACGCTAGGGTGTTCATACTTTCGGCCCAATAGCCCGATGCCAACACAAAGCTAAGGCCCACAAAGCCCAGCGCCGCCATCGGCAAGCCGCCCAGATACCAACCCAGCGCAGTCACCAGACCGATCAGGATGGGCCATGGCGTATTGCCGAGCACAAAGTTGGCCCAGTTCATGGGATAGGCCATGAGATCGGAAAACAGCCGCGCCACCGGTTTGATCCCGTTCAGGAACCAGTCCAGAAACGTGCCTACCCATTGCGTTGCAGGCAGTTCCCAGCCTGCGGGCCATTTGACCAGCCAGGGCGCGACGCCTTCCAGCGCCAGACACAACGCACCGACGATGACTGTGAACAGTGCGGCGCGCGCGCCAATGCTCAGGCGCGCCTGCGGCACAGAAACTTCCGTCGCTACAGTCATGTTTCATCAACCTGCAGGGCGGCGGCCAGATCGGACGGATGAACCGTTCCGACGATGTTACCATCGGCATCCCTGACGGGCACCGGTTCATATAACTCCATGCAATGCGCCAATGCAGCGTCCAATGTCATCGAGGTTGTCAGGCCAGGGTCATCTGGTCCCCGCTCTCCGTCTTGGCGCATGACCGATGCGACCTTGGCATGCTGACCCTTGGCGACATCCTTTGAAAACTCTCGCACGTAATCATCCACCGGGCGCAGTACGATATCGGTGGGTGTACCGATCTGGACTATCTTGCCGTCGCGCATGATGGCAATCCGGTCGGCCAGTTTCAGCGCCTCTTGAATATCGTGGGTGATGAAGACGATGGATTTCTGCAGCGTCGCCTGAATGCGCAGGAATTCATCCTGCAACTGACGGCGGATCAAGGGATCGAGGGCCGAGAACGGTTCGTCCAAAAACCAGATATCGGGGTTCACGGCCAGAGACCGGGCAATCCCGACACGCTGTCGCTGACCACCCGAAAGCTGACGCGGGAAGCTGTCTTCGCGCCCCTCCAGACCGACCAACGAGATTACCTCCTGCGCACGGGCCATCCGCTCTTTGCGGCTAACACCCTGAACACGCAGCGGATAGGCGACGTTTTCGGCAACGGTCATATGCGGGAACAGGCCGAAATGCTGAAATACCATGCCCAGCTTTTTGCGGCGCAGCTCGGTCATGGCTTTCTTTGACGCGCCGATGACGTTCTCGCCATCCACACGGATTTCGCCACCCGTGCCCGGCAAAAGCTGCGAGATACAGCGGATCAAAGTGGACTTGCCCGAACCGGACAGGCCCATGATCACAAACAGCTCGCCCTCCTTGACCTCGAAATTGGCATCCTGAACGGCGGGGATGAACCCGTTTTCCCGCAGATCGGCTGCGGCTTTGTCAGCGTCATTCCCTGACCGAGACAGCGCGTCGGTCAGGGCTTTGTCAGCGCCGGGGCCAAACACCTGCCAGAGATTCTGGCAGGCGATGGCTGGCGAATTTGCGTCAGTCACTGATGTCAGCTCACTGCGTTGCCGCGTCAACAACAGGGCGCCATTTGCCTTCGTTTTCAGCCATCCAAGCGGCGACGACCTCTTCGACGGAACCACCATCAACGTCGATCGCACCCATCATCGGCTGCTGATCTTCGACCGCCAGCTGATAGTTGGTCAGGATTTCATAGGCTGCGGGCCATTTGTCTTCCATACCGCTCCAACCCGCCTTGAAGATGCGCGACGGCGAGAAATCGCAATCGTTCACAGCGTTCGGGTTCGGGCCCCAAGCGGGATCGGTGAAACAGGCGTCTTCCCCGGCTGGCAGTTCGACGAATTGCACATCATAGGCCGACATAGCCCAATGCGGCTGCCAGAAGGTGATCAGCAGCGGCGAGTTGCGCTCGGTCGAGGCCCGAAGCTCGGCTATCAAAGCCCCCTCGGAACCTGCGGGAACCGCTTTGAACGGCAGATCCAGGCCCACCATACGGTCAGCGCCGGGCGTACCCCAATCAGCCGGGTAATCGACCAGACGGCCCCCGGGCAGCGTTTCGGCCGTCGCAAATACCTGCGCGCAGTCCTTCAGCGCTTCCCATGCGGGCAGGCCGGGACACAGATCAGCCACATGCGCGGGATAGGCGATGCCTTCTTTGGCGTCGAGGCCCAGATCGCCGATTTCAACGACGGTGCCTTCGTCAATCTTCTTGGCATATTCATCCGATACGTTGGACGACCAGATTTCCAGGGTCGCGTCGATGTCACCATCGGCCAGCGCCTGGAACTGATTCATCATGCCTGCGGTCACATATTCCACATTGTATCCGGCAGCTTTCAGCATCTCACCCGCGACATGGGTGGTCACGTGCTGGCCAGTCCATTCGTTGATCGCCAGTTTGATCGGCTGATCCACGGCCCCCATCTCGGCGGCATAGGCAGAGCCTGCAACGGTCAGCGCCATCAGGCTTACACTCAGTTTTTTCATTGATTTTCTCCCTGCAATATTCGTTTTGCCCGGTCCGGCGCGTTGTTACGCGCCAGTCGGCTTGTCATGTGACAAATCCATTTCGCAACATGCACAAAAACTGGCGAAGAAGGGAAGCAGACAGTTCGGCGCGGCACTGAATAACTCGCCCCTTTGCCCAAGTGTTTCCCCTCTTTCAGCATCATGCTAGGCGCCTCGCCCACTGCATTTCCCCAGCATTGCGGTGCGGATATTGATTGACGAGTCAATCACAAACCAGAATCACCCACTTTGTCGAGCATTTCTTTTGGGCTTGGGATGTTTTTTTACCTTGGCAGGCATGTGTCCCGGGCCACCTTGCAACACCGACCGCAAAACGCGACGCTAGGTTTGGAGGATTCTGCAGATGCGCCATTTCGACGAGATTTTCGCCATAGCCGCCAGCCGTCACGGCGGGACAGATGCCCTGAGCAACAAGCTTTCCAAACCCAAAAGCCCTGCGGAACTGGCTGAAATGCCCAAAGATCGCTGGCTGTCGATTATCACGAAATGCATCTTTCAGGCCGGGTTTAACTGGAAGGTCATCGAAAACAAATGGGACGGGTTCGAAACCGCTTTTGACGGGTTCGACATTGGACGCTGCGCCTTTATGGACGACGAAAAATTCGATGCTCTGTTGCAGGACACTCGGATCGTGCGCAATGGCACCAAGATCGCCACGGTCCGCGACAATGCCGCCTTTTTGCTGGAACTGCACCAAGAAGGTGGCGTCGGAAAGATTCTGGGAGGGTGGCCTTCGGATGACTATGTCGGTTTGCTGAACATGCTGAGCAAGCGAGGGTCGCGTCTGGGTGGCGCATCGGCGCAATATGCAATGCGATTTGCGGGGCGTGATAGTTTCATCCTGTCACAGGATGTGACCGCACGGCTGGTGGCCGAGGGCGTGGTCGATAAGCCGCCGACATCGAAAAAGGCCATGGCCTCGGTTCAAGCGGCATTCAACACATGGATGGAACAGTCTGGGCGATCTCTGACGGAAATCAGCCGCGTCCTGGCAATGAGCCTGTAAAAAAACCATTTGCACACGAGTGCTGCCAGAATAGATTTTTGGTCATGTTGCGCCTCATTTTGATGACGTCCCTTTTGGTATTCACCGCTTGCGGTCGCCCCCTGACTGATCAGGAGGCTGCTTTTACCCGCACACTTCAGGGTGATACGCTGAAACTCAACAAAGTGCGGTTGGTCGAAGGCGCACCAGTTGCGCCAATAACTTTCTATCGTAAAGATCGGTCACGCCTTGCTTGCCGCGAACGCATTTTGCCCGCCCCGCAGGAAGGTATCGTGACCGCAAAACCCGCAGCGGTGGCCCTATTCAACAAAGTCTATTTCACGCGGGACTGGTATCTGGACGACTACATGTCCGAATTCCCGGATCGGATGAACCTGATCGCGGCGATGCTGTTGGGTCATGAACTGACCCATGTCTGGCAATGGCAAAACCGCAAGAAAACCGGATATCACCCGCTGCGCGCCGCAGCCGAGCATGGCGGCAATAGCGACCCCTACCAATTCGATCTGGAGAGCTCGCCTGATTTCCTGTCCTATGGGTACGAACAGCAGGGGGCCATTGTCGAGGAATACATATGCTGCCGGGCGCTGGACCCGTCGGCGCCCCGCACCAGACGTCTGCACGAGATGCTGGGCGCACATTTCGATCTGGCTCCGCTACGTGGTGACAAGCGTGAAAGCGCAGTGGTCATCCCCTGGGCCGATGCCGAGACCGAAGGAATCTGTCGGTGAGGTTCAGTTGGCCTGCAGCGTCTGCAGATAAGCCACCAGATCCACGATCGGCTGGCTGGTCAGGATCGGCTGCCCATCTGGTGTTTTCATCGCCGTATCCTGCCCTTCGAAATACGGTCCATAGACTGGCATCGGGCTGCCATGGCTGACCAGCGGGTCTCGTCCATCTATGCGCGCCACAACACGAGCGGTCGGGAATACCCCTTCGCTGCTTGCAAGCCGCGTCAGGTCAGTTGGCTGAATAACAAGGACGCCTGCCATTGGACCGTATCCCGTCGCGTCGATCCCGTGGCAGGTTGCACAATAATGCTGGTACAGCTCGGCGCCGGTATCTGTATCCTGCGCGCTGACCTGAGACGCCGTCACAAACGCCGCTATCGATAGCGCCCCCATTGCCTGTCTTATCATCACATCCTCCTGTCAGATTTGACATTTTCAGGCTTGCCCGTGCCTGGGCTTGGCGCAATGATCCAGATCAACGAGCCAATAGGAAAACCGCATGACACAATATGCTGCTATTATGCTTGTGGCTGGAATTGGGGTTCCGATCCTTGCCGCATTGAATGCCGCATTGGGCAAATTGATCGGGTCGCCAACAACAGCGGCTGTGGTCCTGTTTGCGATAGCCTTTGCATCAAGTGCAGCGTTGATGGTGGTTTTTCCCGGCTTTGGAGCCCTTTCAAAAATTGCCGATGCCCCCAAGCACCTGCTTCTGGCCGGTGTGCTTGTCGCCTTTTATGTTCTGTCAATCACCCATGTTGCGCCACATTTTGGGGTCGGCAACGCGGTGTTCTTTGTCCTTCTTGGGCAACTCGTCAGCACTGCAGCCATCGACCACTTCGGCTTGTTTGGCGCGCAGGTCACCCCGCTGACATGGGTTCGCGCAAGCGGTATCGCAGTGATGGCTGCAGGCGTTGCCATCACTCAACTGGCCTAAGCGCGCCTCCGTCCAGCCTCAGTGTTCGGTCCATCCGGGCGGCAAGCTGCATGTTATGTGTGGCGATCAGAGCCGAGAGCCCCTCGTCCCGCACCAAAGCCATCAATGCGTCAAAAACCTGATCCGAGGTTTCAGGGTCCAAATTGCCTGTCGGCTCATCCGCAAGAAGAACCCGAGGTTTGTTGGCCAATGCGCGGCAGAAGGCCACGCGTTGCTGCTCACCGCCAGACAGGGCGGCCGGCCGGTGATCGGCGCGCGCGGCGACGCCGACATGATCCAGAAGGGACATCGCCCGTTCCTGGGCTGCCCTTTCGGACACGCCATTGGCCAGCTGCGGCAGTGTGATATTTTCCAGCGCGGTGAATTCCGGCAACAGATGGTGGAACTGATAGACAAAGCCGACATCCTGCCGCCGCAAGGCAGTACGCGTGCGATCACCTTTCCCGGTCACGTTCTGGCCTGCAATCTCAACCGATCCTGTGTCGGGTGTGTCCAACAATCCGGCAATATGCAACAGCGTCGACTTACCGGCACCAGAGGGCGCCACAAGAGCCACGGCCTCGCCCGCACGCAGGTCCAAATCGACACCGCGCAATACCTGAACCTCACCCGGCTTACCTTTGAGATAAGTCTTGGTTAGACCGGCCAATCGCATCATTACATCACTCATAGCGCAGCGCCTCAACAGGGTTCAGCCGCGCCGCGCGACGGGCGGGGAAATAGGTGACCAGGAAGGACAGCCCAAGTGAAAGACCAACAGCCTTGAGCACATCCGACAGATGCAGCTCCGCAGGCAGCGCATAGATGCCGCGGATGGACGGATCCCAAACCCCGCCCCCCATCACAAAGTTCACAAAACTGAAGATTGGGTCGATATAGATCGCAAAGAGACAGCCCAGCACCACGCCCAACGCAGTGCCGATGATCCCCGTAAATGCCCCGCAGATGAAGAACACGCGCAGGATCGAGCCTTCGCTTAGCCCGATGGTGCGTAAGATGCCGATGTCTCGGCCCTTATTTTTCACCAGCATGATCAGACCCGAGACGATGTTCATCGCCGCGATCAGAACCAGGATCGACAGGATGATGAACATGACGTTGTCTTCCACTTCAAGCGCGCGGAGGAACCCGCCCGAGGCATCCTGCCATGTCCAGATCTGGCTGCGCTCGCCTGCGGCTTCAAGGATCGGGATCAGGATCGGCGTCAGCTCTTCAGGGCGGTCAACCATAACTTCGATCTCATCAGCCACGCCCTCGCGGTTGAAAAAACCCTGCGCCTGTTCGAAGGGCATATAGACCCGCGTCCGGTCGATGTCATAACGCCCAGCAGAAAACACATAAACCACCTGGTAGGCATTCACTCGGGGAGAGGTGCCAAACGCGGTCTTCACCCCATTGGGCGAGGTCAGCTTGATGGTATCGCCCACCGTCGCCCCGATGCTGCGCGCGACGCCTGAACCTATGGCAATGACGTCCTGGCCGTTCTGAAACATCGACAGATCACCAACCGCCTGTTCGCTTTCGGCGACACCGGGCAGCTCCAGCAAATCTTCGGGCTGGATGCCAAATACCTCAACCCCGCTGCTGCGGTCGCGATTGGTGATCAGAACCTGACCTTTCACCAAAGGTGCTGCACGCTGAACGCCTGGAACCTGAGCGATCCGGTCGGCCATGTCCGTATAATCCGCAATAGTGCGATCTACCTGCCCCTGCGCAGTGAACTCACCCGATGAATACACGGTCACATGGGCGTTAGCCCCCAGAATGGTTCCGACAAATTCGGACCGGAAACCGGATCTGACGGCCAATGTGGCGATCAGCGCAAACACTGCCAGGGTAATCCCGATCAGCGAAATCCATGTCATCACGCTGACGCCACCTTCAGCACGGCGCGCACGCAGGTATCGCCAAGCGATTTTCCACTCAAAAAGCGCAAATGGCGGTGGTGTCTTGGCCATGTCTGCTCCGCTGGTTTTGTTTTGTGGCGACCCTCTCGGCAATTCGACCGGGGGTCAAGCCGGTTATCCGCCCACTTCGACTTGCCCGGTCAAAGCAGCGGTTCTGTTCAAGGCGGCCTCGGCGATGGAACGATCGCAGATACCGCGGCTTTCCAGCTCGTGAAACACCCGGTTTCGAATGTCGGCGGGCAGCTTGTAAAGCGCTCTGTTATGCAAGCCTAGGGTCAGAGTTTCCGGATCGTCCAGCCGGGAAAGCTCATCAGTCAGTTTCTGCGCCGAAAAGGATGGCCACAGCCCTATGCTAGTGTTTCCCGAGGGTTCGAACCAAGGCGCAAAACCGGCTTCGGATTTCAGACAAAATGCATTCAACAACATAAACTCAGACGGGCGCCTGCGAGAGGCAAATAGCGACTGAACCGATCCGTGGCGCGCATTTATCTCTTGCAGCAGATCCAGGATCAGCGACCGGCGCACAGGATACGGCGTTGCGAAATTTGTTGTCTGAATGCCGTCCGTTTCCGGGATCGACGCGCCCAGCGCATCAAAGCTCTGTTCCAGCCAGCGTCTATGATAATCGCTGTTCACACCGATAAACGGAATCCGCGCCGCACCACTGTCCGAGAAAAACTCGGCCTCCTGAAAGGGGCGCAGAAACAGGTTCTTGGTGTCCAGTATTACAATGTTTTCTGTCGAGGCAGCCCGAGCAGATCCCAATTTCAAAACTTGCTGTGTCCGGTATCCGTTGTTGCCACGCCATCCACCCTTGCGCGCGCCCGGAATGCGGTATCGGTTTTCGACCAATATCCTGTCCGAGATCGACCGGCGCGCGCATTGCCCAGGAGCCAGCAAAACGTCATCGCCGCTCAGGACTTCAACTTTGGGTCGCAATGGACCGTAAGAAGCCAAAATCGGTTCCACCATCGCGCGCAGTGCCGGTTCGTCCACATCGTTCATGATCACCCGGATCGAGCCGACCTGATCAGGGTCAACAAATCGGGCGAAAGACAATGCCTGCAATTCAAGCAAGGGGAAATCTTTGGAATAGACGACGGTTGTGAAGCTCAGCAAACCGTGGATCCTTTTGTGATTTTCGGCCCGTGTATCAGCAAATTCCAGGTGATCCAATTCCGCAAGAAATTCAACCATCGGCGAATCAGGTCGGGGTTTTTCAAAATACGGATGATTTCCACATGCCGCATTATACCCTTGGTTGTGAAGCCCTTCACAGACAGCACCGCATTGTTTCAGCTATGAAGTCAATGTGAGCATTCAGGGTGAAACTGCACTCAAAATGCAACATTTTAGGCGCAATATTATTTCGCTTTTTGATTATTTAAAGAAACTTTGTCACCCTACTTTGAGGGGGAATTCATTTCCAGAGCGGGGGTCGCTCATGAATATTCGTACTGAAACAGAACAACCGGGCGCAATTTCGGCCCGGAAACTATCTACAGAAATTGATTGCGAGACCGCAGCACTGCTGCGCGCGGCGATACGCCCGATATTTTCCGGTGCCGCAAGCTGGGGCAATCTGACGGATATCCTGAAAGATAAAGGGTACCATTTGGCGTTTCGACAGGGGCGGTTATGTATCACCGATCGCATGACTGGCGACCGTGTTTGCGGAATACGCTTTTTGGGGTTCGAATTTAAGGACCTAGTCAATCGCTTGGGCCGTCCGATCGTTGTTCCACGCGGATCCGAGGCTGATGGCGATCTGCTATCCGTCCGACCGACTGCGGCAGGTCACTAATAGCGCCGCCAAAACTGTACGGATCGGCGGGCCGTTTTCCATAGGCTATGGCGTGCCGCCAGTTTGATCCCCTCCGGGGTATCTGGGCGCCGCAGTAATTCGATCATCAGATTGGCAGGCATGTGTCCGCGGCGGTAGAACCGGAAGAAATCCTGTTGGGTCAGGGTCCGCGCTGCATTGAAACCTGAATAGAATTGAACCCAGACGCGGGCATAATCCTCGGCGGTTTTGACAATGTCGCTGGTTACGCCCCTGCCCCAGAACATGGAAACAGGCTCATCCGTGCGCTCGCCCTGATATCCGGCAGCGACAAGCCTCAGCATCAGGTCATAATCCGCAGCCACCCGAAACTGCGTGTCATGCCCGCCAAGCGCCTGAAACACATCCCGCCGCAGCAACACCGAATTATGGCAGAACGGCATCCGCTGCAGGATCGCTTTGAGCGACATGCGCTTTTCCCGACTTTCCGAACCGTCCGCGTATTTGCGCAGGGTCGAGCCATACAGGAAATCCGGTCGAGATTCCGCAAGCCGGTCGGCAAGGGTGTTCAAAATGTCATCCGATGCCAGCGAGTCATCCGAGTTCAGGAACAGCAGATAATCACCCTGTGCAGCCTCGGCGCCTTTGTTCATGGCATCATACAGGCCAGTATCAGGCGCGCTGATCACGCGCGTTCGTGGTGCACCTGCCGTCAGCTCTTCCAGAAACGCCACCGTGCCGTCATCCGATGCGCCATCCTGAATGATATGTTCGGCCCGGTCGCAACTCTGCCGGGCCATACAGGCTATGACTTCGCGGAAACTGTCCTGCCGCCCTTGGGACAGAAGGTTATATGTCGCCGTGATGACCGAGATCAGCGGCGTGTCGGTTTCAGGCGATGCGCTCATAGATCTCGGCGATCTTGGTGACGGCGGCTTCGGGGCTCAACTCTTCGCTTTCGCCTGTGCGGCGGCAAGTCAGTTCCACCACACCGTTCTTCAGGCCGCGCGGGCCGACCGTGATCCGCCAAGGCAGGCCGATCAAATCCATCGTGGCGAATTTACCGCCTGCCCGTTCGTTACGGTCATCATAAAGTGGCTCCAACCCCAGCACGGTCAGCGCGGCATAGAGTTTTTCACAGGCTGCGTCCGCTTCGTCATCGCCTTGTTTCAGGTTCACGATACCGCAATGGAACGGGGTCACGCCCTCGGGCCAGATGATGCCCTTGTCGTCATGGCTGGCTTCAATGATCGCGCCAACCAAGCGGCTGACACCGATGCCGTGGCTACCCATATGGACCGGAACCGGTTTGCCATCGGGGCCTTGAACGGTTGCCCCAAGAGGTTCGGAATATTTTGTGCCGAAATAAAAGATCTGGCCAACTTCGATCCCGCGCGCCACGCGGCGCCGATCTTCCGGCACCTGATTGAACAGCGCCTCGTCATGCGTCTCGTCGGTGCGGGCGTATTTTGAAGTGAACTCTTCCAGAATGGACTGACATTGACCACGGTCGTCATAGTCAATCTGACGGTCGCCAAAAGTCAGGTCGGTGACGGCGCTGTCATAGAATACCTCAGACTCGCCGGTTTCAGCCAAAACCAGGAATTCATGCGTATCGTCGCCACCGATTGGGCCGGAATCGGCGCGCATCGGGATCGCCTGCAAGCCCATGCGCTCATAGGTGCGCAGATATGTAACCAGGTGGCGGTTATAGGCGTGCAACGCATCCTCTTTGGTCAGGTCGAAATTATAACCGTCCTTCATATAGAACTCGCGGCCCCGCATCACGCCGAAACGCGGACGGATTTCATCGCGGAATTTCCACTGGATCTGATAGAGCGTCAGCGGCAGGTCCTTGTAGCTACTGACATGACCCCGAAAAATGTCAGTCACCAGTTCCTCTGCAGTCGGGGTAAAAAGCATGTCCCGGTCATGCCGGTCTTTCATGCGCAACATTTCCTGGCCGTAGTCGTCATAACGTCCGGATTCGCGCCACAGATCTGCCGATTGCATGACAGGCATCTGAATGGCGATGTGGCCCGCCCGCGCCTGTTCTTCGTGCACGATGTTTTCCAGCTTGCGCAGAACTTTGAACCCCAGCGGGAGCCAGGAATAGATCCCAGCAGCGGCCTGCTTGATCATGCCCGCGCGCAGCATCAGCCGGTGGCTGACGATCTGAGCCTCGGAGGGGTTTTCCTTGAGAACGGGCAGAAAGTAACGGCTGAGGCGCATGGCTTGACCTTTAGAGGTAAAATTCGACTTCAAAGGTGATTATGCCAAAGCCCCGCCGGGGGCAATCACGCATTGGGGTTTTACGACCACGGGCCTGTCGGTTTTTTGATTGACCCGCCAGTTAGCTGCGTCAAATGTGGCGGCAATGTAGTGTCACCGAGGCGCCCATGCAGACCATTCAAGAACCCGCCCGTCAGATCCCCGTTGTCCATTCCACGGACGTTCTGGTTGTTGGCTCCGGGCCTGCAGGTCTGGCCGCAGCGCTGGCGGCCGCACGAGCCGGAGCCGAAGTGTCGCTGGTCGACCGCTTCGGCTGCATGGGCGGCAATATCACCGCTGTCGGCGTTGAAGGCTTTGCCTGGTATCGCCACGAACAAACGGTTGAGGCTGGCGGCATCGGCATGGAGTTCGAAACCCGCGCCAAGGAAATGGGTGCGGCGGTGCCAGAAAGTCAGTCGCTGAGTTATGAGTTGGACAGCGAAGGGTTCAAATTGGTCGCCGACAAACTGATCGAAGAGGCCGGTGTGCATCCGATGCTGCACCGGCAATTCGTGGCTCCGATCATGGACGGCGAGCGGATCACCGGCATCATCACCGAATCCAAAGCCGGGCGCGAGGCGATACTGGCGAAGGTTGTCATTGACGCTACCGGGGACGCAGATGTCGCCCATCGCGCCGGTGCGCCCACGCACAAGACCGCACGCGAAGACATGATGGCGGCCTCGGTCATGTTCCATCTGGCGGGCGTCGACAAGCGCGCCTTTATCGAAGGCGTAAAGGCCGACCCCCAGACCTATAAGGACTGGGGCGGTGGTGGCGAATGGAACATTGAGACCAGCGGTAAAGAGGACGACATGTACTCGCCCTTTGTGCACAAACCGTTCCAGCAAGCGATTGATCAGGGGCTGATCCCAGCACATCTGAACACCATCGCGGGCACTTGGGGCGCGATGCATGACACCGGTGAGCTGACCTATATGAACCTTATTCATCTGGCCGAGATCGATGGCACCGATCCCGACAGCATGACCCGCGGTGAGATCGAAGGGCGGCGTCAGTCAATGCTCGCCATCGAGGCGCTGCGCCGGTTCATGCCCGGGTGTGAGAACGCCCGGCTGCGGAATTTCGGGATGACCATCGGCATTCGCGACACCCGCAAGATCGACGCGGTGTACAACATGACCGAGGATGATGCCCGCCATCAGGGCCGGTTCGAAGACACAATCGGCATCTACCCCGAATTCATCGACGGCTATGGCATTTTGATCCTGCCCACGACTGGTCGGTACATGCATATCCCCTATCGGTCGATGCTGCCCAAAGGGATCAAGGGCCTGCTGGTCGCGGGCCGGTCACATGGGGCGGACCGGGTTGCCCATGCGGCGACGCGCAACATGGCTTGCTGTGCGGTCATGGGTCAGGGCGCGGGGATTGCTGCGGCGCTTTCACTCAAAAGCAACCAAGACCTCGATAAATTGAACCTTGCCCCGGTGCATAAAGAACTGGCACGGCAAGGCGTGAGGATACGCTGATGGACCACATCCCAACAATCGACATTGCTCCGCTGGGTGATGCCAGCCACACCGATTTCAACGCAACCGTTCAGGCAGTCATGGATGCCTGCACCCGGATTGGGTTCCTGTCGATTACCGGCACCGGCGTTTCGCGGGACACCGTCAACAACATGCGCACTTGCGTCCGGGCGATTTTCGACATCGACGATGATGCGAAATGGGATCAGGCGATCACACGCGAGAATTATCGCGGTTTTATCCCGATGGGGTTTTTCACCCCGAATGACGGGTCGGGCAAAGCGGATAAATACGAAGGCTACAAGCTGCATTATCAGGTGGACCTGGATGCGCCCATCCGCCGAGATTGTGCCCTCTATGGCCCCAATATCTGGCCCCGCCATGTTCCACGGGCACAGGCAGTGATTCTGGATTACTGGTCAAAGCTGGACGGTGTCGCGCATATGCTGCTGGGCGCGCTGGAGATGGGATTGAAGCTACCTGCGAACCAGCTGCGCGCTGCGTTCCGCGACCCCATGACCAATATGACCTTGTTGCACTACCCCCCTCAGGCCCCGGACGAGGCCGGGTACGGCATCCACCCGCATAAAGACACGGATGCGCTGACCATCATCGCCCCGGACCCAGTCGGCGGGCTTGAGGTTCAGACCCGTGACGGAGGCTGGATAACCCCCGACTGCCCGCCGGGTGGGTTCGTCGTCAATATCGGTGACATGCTGGAGCTTTGGTCAGGTGGGCGCTTGAAATCCACGCCGCACCGGGTGGTCAACCGGTCGGGAAAAGAACGCTATTCCTTCCCGTATTTCGCGGTGCCGCGTCATGATGTGGTTGTCGAACCGCTTTTACCGCCCCTGCCCGGCTTTGACAGGCCATCCGTGCATTGCGGCCATTGGTCGGCTGAAATCTGGCGCACCAATTGGCCCGATGAAACAGCGCATGACGCCACCCCTGAACTGGGCACGTTAAGCGACTAGCCCCGCGCGATTCTGGCGGGTCATGAAGCGCTTGCATCGTAGGGCCGCATACGCCAAGAACATTTGGACGTGCCGAAACAAGGGGACAGCCATGGCTTTGCCGGTAAGAGATCAACTCAGGTACTGGGGCATCGCCGCAGTGGTTATTGTACTGCTGTTGTGGGCACTTGGCGATGTATTGCTGCCCTTTGTAATCGGTGGCGCGATTGCCTATTTCCTTGATCCTGTTGCGGATAGGCTTGAAAAGCTGGGCCTGTCCCGCATGGCCGCTACCGGGGTAATCACGGTTGTCGGCGTTTTGGGTTTCGTACTGCTTATCCTGATGGTCGTTCCGGCGCTGATCACCCAGTTGATCGACCTGGTCGAGGTTATGCCCAGCCTTCTCAAGCAGCTAAGAGGGTTTATCGAACAGCAATTCCCGTCGCTTTTGGACCGCGAATCCAACACGCACCAGTTTCTGGTGTCCTTGGGTGAGACGCTTCAGTCCAAAACTGGTGATGTCCTGCAATCTGTCGCTGCGTCGCTTGGATCAGCCATCAACGTGGTGGTTTTGCTGGTGATTGTCCCAGTAGTCACCGTCTACATGCTGTTGGACTGGGACCGCATGATTGCTCGTATCGCAGAGCTTTTGCCCCGCGACCACGCCCCCACCATCAAGCGACTGGCTGGTGAGATTGACAGCGTTCTGGCCTCTTTTGTACGTGGAATGGGCACAGTCTGCCTGATCCTGGGCACCTATTACGCCGTCGCGCTGATGGCCGTCGGACTGCAGTTCGGGCTGGTCGTTGGATTTATCGCCGGCTTAGTCACGTTTATCCCTTATCTGGGCGCCCTGATCGGGGGCTCACTGGCCATTGGTTTGGCACTGTTCCAGTTCTGGGGAGACTGGACGCAAATTGGGCTGGTCGCAGCGGTCTTTGCATTGGGTCAGGTGGCCGAGGGCAATTTTCTGACGCCAAAGCTCGTCGGCAGCTCGGTCGGGTTGCACCCGGTCTGGCTGTTGCTGGCATTGTCGGTCTTTGGCGCCCTGTTCGGATTTGTCGGGATGCTGATCGCGGTGCCGGTCGCTGCAGCACTTGGCGTTCTGGCGCGCTTTGCCACGTCGATCTATTTGGATAGCCGTCTGTATACTGGCCTTGTGGGTTTGGACCAGGAAGACGATTGAATGGCCCTACAGCTGAGCTTTGATCTACCGGCCAAGACTGCGCTGGGGCGCGAGGATTTTTTCGTCTCGCCCGCAAATGCGCTGGCCGTGGCCATGATCTCGGCTACCTCATGGCCGGGGAATAAACTGGTGCTCAGCGGTCCTGCAGGCGCGGGCAAGACACATCTGGCCCATGTGTGGGCGGCCGAGACCGGTGGTCGCATTGTGCAAGCCTCGCAGATTAAGCACGACGAGGTTCCTGACCTCGCCCAAACACCGATCGCAGTGGAAGATGTCCCCATGATTGCTGGCGATATCGACCAGCAGAAAACCCTATTCCATTTGCACAATCTTGTGTTGGCAGAAGGCCACGCCCTGTTGATGACCGGGCGCCTGGCGCCAAATTTCTGGCAGTTGCCCTTGCCTGACCTGCAAAGCAGGATCGAAGGCGCACATCACGTTGCGCTGGACCCGCCCGATGACGCGCTACTGGGCGCCGTGCTGGCCAAACTGTTCGTAGACCGACAGCTGAACCCCGGACCCGAGGTCATCGCTTACCTCGTCAAACATATGGATCGCCGTTTCGAAACCGCCGCCAGCACTGTGGCGCTGCTGGATCAACTGGCGCTGTCTGAGAAACGAGACATCACGCGGGCTCTGGCCGTACGAGTACTGAGTGCGGAACTGGAAGATGCCGAAACCAGCGATTGACCCGTCCCCGGTGATTTCGCATCTTAAGCCTGGAATATCTGGACGAGATATGGATCAAGCCGTAGATACCAACATTCCCGACTGGGGACCTTTCGGAAAGCCGTTGTTTGACAACCCCGAGGCCCGCGCCCTGTCGCGCGTCGGCGTTGTTGATGTAGGGTCAAACTCGGTCAGGATGGTGATCTTTGATGGTGCGGCGCGATCGCCTGCCTATTTCTACAATGAAAAAGTCATGTGCGAGCTTGGCGCGGGCCTGTCCGAGACCGGCCGCCTGAACCCGCTTGGCAGGATACGTGCCCTGGCTGCGTTGAAGCGTTTTTCCCGGCTGTCAGACGATCTGGGTCTGCCGGGGCTGCACGTCGTGGCCACCGCCGCCGTGCGAGAGGCCAAGGATGGCCCGGATTTCTGCGCCGAAGTTCACGCGCTAACCGGGTTGACGGTCTCGGTCATCGACGGCGGGGAAGAGGCACGCCTGTCCGCTCAGGGCGTTTTACTGGGCTGGCCCGGTGCATATGGTCTGATCTGTGATATCGGCGGGTCCTCGATGGAGCTGGCCGAGATCGGTGGCGGAGACGTTGGTCGTCGCCTGTCGTCGGCCCTAGGTCCGCTGAAGCTGCGGGATATCAAGGGCGGTCGTCGCGCGCGCAAGGCGCAAATCAAGGAGACGATGGAAAACCTGCGCGACCAGATGGGCCCTCAGCGCGATCGTCTGTTTCTGGTGGGCGGAAGCTGGCGGGCCTTTGCAAGGCTCGACATGCTGCGCCGGGGATATCCCCTGAACGTGCTGCATGAATATCGGATGACGACAAAGCAGGTGCATCAGACCATCAAATTCATCGAAAAGGGTGACCCGGAAAAACTGCGCAGTCTGGCAGGCGTCTCGGGTTCTCGGATGGCGCTGATCCCTTATGCGATGGATGTGCTTGCGCGACTGGTGCGAACGTTCAAACCCAAGGACATTGCCGTTTCCAGCTATGGCATCCGCGAAGGCCTGCTTTACGAACAGATGCCACAAATCCTGCGCGATCGTGACCCTCTGATCGAAGCCAGCTATTTTTCCGAAGCCAAAGATGCCCGCCTGCCCGGGTTTGGCAAACATCTGTTCGAATTCGTCATGCCTCTGTTCAAATCCGCGCCGCCCGCGCGGGTCAGGCTGATCAAGGCTGCGTGTCTTTTGCACGATGTCAGTTGGCGCGCCCATCCGGATTACCGGGCTGAAACCTGCTTTGATTACGTAACTCGCGCCAACTTGGGCGGTTTAAAGCATTCCGAACGGGTTTATATCGGGCTGGCCCTGCAGCACAGGTATCGCAACAAGCGTGAAGGCAACCGGTTTACCCCTCTCTATGACTTGTTGGGCGAAAAAGATCAGGAACAGGCCGAGATTCTGGGCAAAGCCATGCGCTTTGGTGCAATGCTGTGGATGCAGAACGAAGCCACGATGGGCACGCTTCGGCTGTACCCTAAAAAACGTCAGCTAGAGCTGATTTTGCCAGAAGCCGCAGCCCCTCTCTTTAGCGAAGTGGCCGAAGCACGACTGAACTCATTGGCAAGCACGCTGAAATCCGAACCCCGCTTGATCATCAAAGGCTGACCCTCAGATATCAATCTCGCCTTCGGGTTCATTTTCGGGTTTTTCCGGCTCAAGCTCGGGCTCGGGCGGCTTTTTGCGGATAATGATATCCCCGTTCGGCAGGATTTCCGGAGCCTCATAAACACTCCAGTCCTGTACTTCGGCGGCCAGTTCCGCCAGGGCCGGTCCCATTTCCTCAAAAAACGACTGCATCGCGGGGCCGAATTGATCTGCCAGCCCCAACAAATCTTCAAGCGCGGGCTCCATTTCCTGACGCAGCCCTTCAAAGAACAACTCAGCCCCTTGTTCCATCAAGGATTTGCCTGTGTCGTCCTCTGCCTGTGCCGGAACGCCCATGGCCGCTGTGACCACGCATATTGAAATGAACTTTTTCATGCTTCAGATATAAGTCGCCCACGCCGGTGATGAAAGGTCACAGATCAATATCCAGCGTGACAGGGAAATGATCCGAGGCTGTCAGCAGCGCCTCGTGCAGGTCCCGCGAGGCATAGCATGCAGGGTCCTGGAAAGGATGCCATATGCGCCATTTCGGGCGCTTAACACGCAGCCCTTCGCTGATCATGACATAGTCCAACAGCGCCTCAAGATGATCAGCCCTGTCGCGGCGAACAAAGCGCGCGGACGAGGGTAAGATTTCGGGTTCAGCCTCGTTTGCCATCACCGCATGCGGATCGAACAGACCGGTCTGCAACAGGATTTCGACAGATGAGCGTCCGAACAGGTTTTCAAACTCATCCAAGCCCGGCCCGTCGTTGAGATCGCCCAAAAGGATGACATGCTCGTCAGCCGCAATATGTGCCTGTACTCGCCGCCCTAACCAGACAGCCTGTGCAAGCTGTTTGCGTCGATTGGCGATGGATATCCGGATCGCCTCATCGCGGCTTTCTGCCCCATGCGGGGCTTTGGATTTCAGATGCGCTCCGATCAGTCGAAACGTCGCCCCGCCTGACGTCTGCGCTGACAACTCCATTGGCGGCTTGGAAAAGCGCACATGATCCTCGGTTGCATCAATATCCAGGTCGATCTTGAACACGCCATCAAAACGAGGGGCAGCCCCTTTTCCCTCCTTGTTTCCTTTGGGATCATGGCGCAATGACAGGATCTGAGGATCGAAAAGAAACGCAAGTTCCTGATGGGTATCGTTCGGAAACCCCATGATCGCGTTTCCTATGCGGAGATCGAACGCTTCGGCAAACCCTTGCAGCGCACGCACGGTGTTCTGCGTCTTACCAGTATTCGGAGCTTCAACAATCAGTACGGCATCCGCGTCGATTGCCGTCAGCACTTTTGCGATGGCCTCGATCTGTTCAGCTTTGGTGACATTGTATCTGCCGGACCAGCTGTCATCTACGATCAAACGGTCTTGCCGGTCGAAGAGATTGGCGAACCATTCAATATTGTAGGTTGCCAATCGCATCGGTTCAGGCCTGCGCGCCTTTGATTTCATCCCAGGCGCGATTGATGTCGATCATCTTTTTTTCGGCCAGACGAATGGCCTCTTCCGGAACGCCTCGTGACATCATGGCGTCGGGATGAGTGTCGCGTACAAGTTGCCGCCAGACCTTACGAATGTCGGGCAGAGGCATATTCCGCGGCACACCCAGCACCGTATAAGGATCCTTTGGTGCATCCGGTACAAACCGTGCGCGTAAGGCCAGAAACTGAGCATCGGTCTGACCGAATATCCGGCTGACATCTTCCAGAAACTTATTTTCGTTGGGATGATAAAACCCGTCGGCCATTGCGATATGAAACAGCCCCTCCATCAGGTCGCACAAGGTGGTGCTGTCTTCTGCGAACATATAGGCAATTTTGCTGGCATATTCCTGATACCCGGCGACATCGGTGCGCGCCATGTCAAAGACTCGAGCTGCACCGGCCTCATCTTCGCGTGCGATCTGAAATACATCCCGAAAGGCAGTAACCTCGTCTCGCGTGACCTGCCCGTCGGCCTTGGCCATCTTGGCCCCCAGGGCGATGACCGCAATCGCAAAGGCGACCGAGCGTTCCGGCGGCGTGCGCAGTTTCTCGAACACGGCCGTCAGGCTTTCGCCCTGTGCAAGCGCGCTTAGCGCATCGGATATACGGCTCCAAATCGACATGAGCGCACCCTAACCCGCTCCGTCGCGACTGTCAGGTGCGACAGATCACTGCGGGGCAAGAATTTTCTGCATCAGCACAAGATCCAACCACTGACCGCATTTAAACCCCACCTCGGGCATCAGGCCCACTTGTGTAAATCCGGCAGCCGTATGGAAAGCGATGGCCGCAGGGTTGGCCGAGGAAATGCCCGCAATCAAAACATGAACATTGTCCATCTGTGCGCGGGCTTCCAAGGCCTGCAACAATGCGCGGCCTATCCCCTGGCCCCGCGCCTGCGGTGTCAACAGGATCGAATGTTCACGCGTATGGGCATAGCCCGGCCCTGACCGAAACGCACCATAGGTTGCGAAGCCCAGAACAACGCCGTCACGCTTGGCCACCAGAAACGCCGCCCCTCTGGATTTGATATCCAATGCAACGGCGTCATCGCTGCGCAATTCGGTGGTGAAGGTCACCAGCGTGTCGCGGATGATCGCATTCCAGATCGCCGCAACGGCGGGCGCGTCGTCTGAACTGGCTTGCCGGATATTCATTCCAGCACCCGCACCCCGTGCGGCGTGTCAATTTCCGCGCGCAACGCCGCCGGACCGCTGTCGAACTCAACTTGCCCCAACGGCCCAACCGCTTTGGCGAGATCCAGCGCATCAGGGTGATAGACGACTAGGCGGCGCAGCTGGCAGCCACTGTCGTTCAGCATGTTTGCCGGGTGAAGGTCACCCTGCCACTGGATGAGCGCCGGGAAAAGATTATCAAACGGCAGGCGCCCATTGGGAGGCACCGCCATGCGCCAACGCAGCGCGCCACGGTTTAGGTCGATCGGTTGGCCGACTCCGTCAGGAAAGACCATCAGTGAGGTCTCGATATCCGGAACCTGGCAAATCCAGTTGGTCAGGCGGGGAGCGCCCTGAAACCGATCTAGATCGAACCAGCGGGTTATTTGCGGATTGGGTGCATCGGGGTCAATCGCGATGGCTTCCAGATACAAACCGTCCCGCAGGCCCAACAACCGGTTATGAGTTCCGAATTTCTCGTGCTTGCCGCCGTCCTGCAAGGGTACGCCCAGCGCCTGTTCGACATGAGCCGAAGCCTGTTCAAGCGTTTCGCCAGCTACCGCCAAGTGATCAAGTAACACGGATGAGCCCCCCAGATGACAAACGGCCAGACCGCAAGGGTCTGGCCGTATGTTTTCCTCAAAGGCGCTGGATCACAAGATTTTTCGACGAAAAACCTCTGCGCCGGGTCAATCTTTGGCTTCGCCGATCAAACTCAGGATATCTTGTGCCGCCTCTGGGATGTTCGTACCCGGACCAAAGATCGCCTTAACCCCGTGATCATAGAGGAACTTATAATCCTGTTGTGGGATGACACCTCCGCAGATGACGATGATATCCTCAGCCCCGGCCTTTTTCAGTTCTTCGACCAGCTGCGGGGCCAGCGTCTTGTGCCCGGCTGCCTGAGACGAAATGCCGACGACATGGACGTCATTGTCCACCGCGTCTTGTGCTGCCTCGGCCGGCGTTTGGAACAGCGGGCCAACGTCCACGTCAAAGCCGATATCGGCAAAGGCTGTGGCGATCACCTTGGCTCCCCGGTCATGCCCGTCCTGCCCCATCTTGACGACCAGCAGGCGCGGGCGACGGCCTTCGGCCTCAGCAAAATCCTCAATGGACTTCTGGATGGCGGCAAAGCCTTCGTCGCCCTCATAGGCGGCCCCATAAACACCGGCCAGCGTTTTGACCTCGGCGCGGTGGCGACCAAATTCCTTTTCCATTGCCATGCTGATCTCTCCTACGGATGCGCGGGCACGGGCGGCTTCGACAGCAGCGGCCAGCAGGTTGCCGCCATCGCGGGCGGTGGTCGTCAGGGTGTCCAGCGCCTTTTGGCAGGCAGCCTCATCGCGCGTGGCACGGATGCGTTCCAGACGTGCCACCTGCGCCTCGCGGACAGCCACGTTGTCGACATCCAGAATGTCTATCGGGTCTTCCCGTTCCTTGCGGTACTTGTTGACGCCGACGATTACCTCGTCACCCCGGTCGATCATCGCCTGCCGTCGGGCGGCGCTTTCTTCTATCCGAAGCTTTGGCATGCCGGATGCAACGGCCTTGGTCATGCCGCCCATTTCCTCGACCTCTTCCATAAGAGCCCAGGCTTTTTCGACCAGCTCATTGGTCAGGCTTTCGATATAGTAAGACCCGGCCAGCGGATCGACCACATCGGTCACCCCGGTTTCCTCTTGCAGCACCAACTGAGTGTTCCGTGCAATGCGAGCAGAGAAATCGGTGGGCAGCGCAATCGCCTCGTCCAAGGCGTTAGTATGCAGCGATTGGGTGCCGCCCAGAACCGCGCTCATCGCCTCATAGGCGGTGCGGATCACGTTGTTATAGGGGTCTTGTTCTTGCAGCGACACGCCTGAGGTCTGGCAATGGGTCCGCAGCATCTTAGAGCGCTCGGATTTCGCGCCGAAATCGGTCATCACCCGATGCCAAAGGGTACGGGCCGCACGCAGCTTGGCAATTTCCATGAAGAAATTCATGCCAATGGCAAAAAAGAACGACAAGCGACCAGCGAATTTGTCGACATCCATTCCGGCCTGCGTCGCTGCACGAACGTATTCGCGCCCGTCAGCAAGCGTATAGGCCAGCTCCTGCACCAGGTTCGCGCCGGCCTCTTGCATGTGATAGCCCGAGATTGAGATCGAGTTGAATTTGGGCATATCATTCGACGTATATTCGATGATGTCCGAGATGATCTTCATCGAAGGCTCAGGCGGGTAGATATAGGTGTTACGCACCATGAATTCTTTCAGAATGTCATTCTGAATAGTGCCGGACAGGACGGATTTGTCGTGGCCCTGTTCCTCACCCGCTACAATGAAACTTGCCAGGATAGGAACCACGGCACCGTTCATGGTCATCGAGACCGAGACCTTGTCCAACGGGATGCCGTCGAACAGAATCTTCATGTCCTCTACGCTGTCGATGGCCACACCGGCCTTGCCCACATCGCCGACAACGCGTGGGTGGTCGCTGTCATATCCGCGGTGCGTGGCCAGATCGAAAGCCACCGAGACCCCCTGCTGACCCGCCGCCAGATTGCGACGGTAGAAGGCATTCGATTCTTCGGCGGTGGAAAACCCCGCATATTGGCGGATCGTCCAGGGACGACCGGCATACATTGTCGCCTTTACCCCGCGCGTGAACGGCCCAAACCCGGGCATGGAGCCCATATGCGGCAGATCAGCCGTATCTTCCTGCGTATAGAGTGGCTTGACGGCGATGCCTTCGAGCGTCTCTCTAGTCAGGTCGTCCAACGGGCGACCGCGCAGCTCTTTCTCGGCCAGCGCCTGCCAGTCTTTCCTATTGGTCATTGCGATATCCTTTTCTCAATTCGGGTCGCGCAAGGGCGTGGCCTGCGCGTTATCATCCGTGGTTGCGCCCATTCGAATTGGGTGGGACGCAATATTTTATGGGCTGCGTGCATTTCGCTGGTCGCATTCGTGCGCACAGGGACTATATTCAATCCAACAGGAGGCCCAATGATACGAACGCTAGCCTTTGTTTTTTCGGCGCTATTTCCACTGGCGGCGCTTGCAGCTGACGGGGTAGCCCCGGCTGACGATGAATTTGTCCGCCCTGTGGGGGATAGCGAGCTCAGCGAATATCTGTGGATCAAGCGGCCCATTGTTGTCTTCGCCGATACACCTGCTGACCCGCGATTCCAGCAGCAGGTCGACATGCTTTTGGAAGGGGAGGACGTCATGCGCGACCGCGATGTGGTCGTTCTGATCGACACTGACCCTGACGCCCGCTCGCCCATCCGGTCAAAACTGCGCCCGCGCGGGTTCCAGATGGTGTTTGTCGACAAGGACGGCGTGGTCAAACTGCGCAAACCTTCCCCTTGGAGCGTGCGTGAAATCGGTCGCTCCATCGACAAGACCCCCCTGCGCCAACGCGAAATCCGTGAACGGCGCGAGGGCGGCTGAACGCGTTTCCCATACCCGACGGCCCCGGCGGCGACCGCCGGTTCCCTTGCAGGATATGTCAAACGCACGGTCATGATCATTCAAACTCGATGATCACATCATCCACGGCGAGGCTGTCGCCGGGGCCTGCGTTGATCTTGGCAACGGTGCCTTTTTTCTCGGCGCGCAGGATGTTTTCCATCTTCATCGCCTCGATGGTGCACAGCGCCTGACCTTCCTGCACTTCTTGGCCCACTTCGACATCGACCTTTACGATCAGGCCAGGCATCGGGCAGAGCAGCAGTTTCGACGTATCCGGCGGCAGTTTCTCGGGCATCAGCTTGGCCAGTTCCGCCTGACGCGGACGGCGCACATGCACCTTCATATCCGCGCCCCGGTTGCGGATCCGGAACCCGCCCGAGATTTTGTCGGCCTTCAGAACCAGCGGGCTACCGTCTACGTCCAGCACCGCCAGCTGGTCGCCCGGCGTCCACTCCGAGGCCACGCGCAATGTCGCGCCGTCTTCGAATTTGACCGTCGCGCCCTCTTTATCGGCATTCACCTGAACTGCGTATTCCTGGCCCTGCAGGGTCACGACCCAGCGTTTGCCGACCTTGCGTTCATGGTTGTCCATCCGGCCCGATACACGGGTGCGGCGAATCTCGGCCACCCGGTGCATGGCGGCGCAAGAGGCTGCGATCTGGCGCAGGTCAGCCTCGGGCAGCTCTACGCCCTGGAACCCATCGGGGTACTGTTCTTCGATGAACGCGGTAGTCATCTCGCCCTTGATGAAGATCGGGTGATCCATCACTGCCGACAGGAACGGCAGATTGTGCCCGATGCCTTCGACCTCGAAACTGTCCAGCGCCACCCGCATCGCCTCGATCGCTTGATCACGGGTCGGGGCCCAGGTGCACAATTTGGCGATCATCGGATCGTAATACATACTGATCTCGCCGCCTTCATAGACGCCGGTATCATTGCGAACGGCGGCCTCTCCGCTGGGGGCCTCACCCTGCCATTTGTCATTAACCAACAGCGGACCAGCGGCAGTTTCCTGAGGCGGGCGGTAGCGCGTCAAACGACCAATGGACGGCAAGAAGCCACGATAAGGATCTTCGGCATACAAACGGTTTTCAATCGCCCAGCCGGTCAGTGTGACATCGTCCTGCGAGATCGACAGCTTCTCACCGGCCGCGACGCGGATCATCTGTTCGACCAGATCGACACCGGTGATCAGTTCGGTCACCGGGTGTTCCACCTGCAGGCGTGTGTTCATTTCCAGAAAATAGAAGTTCTTGTCACCATCAACAATAAACTCGACCGTGCCAGCGCTCGCATAATCCACAGCCTTGGCCAAGGCCACCGCCTGTTCGCCCATCGCCTTGCGTGTCGCCTCGTCCAGGAAAGGCGATGGCGCCTCTTCCACAACCTTCTGGTTTCGGCGCTGAATCGAGCATTCGCGTTCGCCCAGATAGATGCCATTACCATGGCTGTCGCACAGAACCTGAATCTCGATGTGACGGGGTTGGGTCACGAATTTCTCGATGAAAATCCGGTCATCTCCAAAGGAATTCGCGGCCTCGTTCTTGGAGGACTGGAACCCTTCGCGCGCCTCGTCGTCGGTCCATGCGATCCGCATACCCTTGCCACCGCCGCCAGCACTGGCCTTGATCATGACCGGATATCCGATCTCATTCGAAATCTTGACGGCCTCGTCGGCGTCTTCGATCAGGCCCATATAGCCCGGAACCGTAGAGACGCCGGCCTCTTGCGCGATCTTTTTAGAGGTGATCTTGTCACCCATGCTTTCAATCGCACCGACCGGAGGGCCGATAAAGGCCACGCCTTCGGCATCCAGAGCTTGGGCGAATCTCGAGTTTTCCGACAGAAAACCATACCCCGGGTGAACCGCCTGCGCGCCGCTCTGACGGATTGCCTCCATCACCCGGTCGATGACGATATAGGACTGGTTTGCAGGCGGTGGGCCAATATGCACCGCCTCATCCGCCATCGATACATGCAGGGCGTTCTTGTCCGCGTCAGAATAGATGGCGACCGTGCCGATGCCCATCTTGCGGGCGGTTTTGATAACCCGGCAGGCGATCTCGCCCCGGTTGGCGATCAGGATCTTGTTGAACATGGAACGTCCTCTGTCTTGAAGTTCTGGAAACGCAAAACGCCGCCGCGGGGCAATGGCCCCACGACGGCGTGTCGCGCGATGACGGTCGGGGCGACGGGGGCCCCGAAGATTTCGTTATCTACAGTTGTTCTGGGTCTTGCAGTAAAGCACGTTGCCTGCCGCGCCGACCACGGCACCCAACAGCGGGTCGGCACTGACGACTGCCGCGCCAACGGCGCCGGCTCCGCCGCCAAGCAACGCCTGCTCGCCGGTCGAGTCTCCGCACGCCGCGAGCCCTGCACAGGTCGCCATTGCAAGAATGACTTTCGAGATTCGCATGATGTCTGCCCTTTTTGGTTTTTTAACAATTTCAGAGCCAGATGCGGGAAATCGCCACTGTTATTCAATAACGAGCGTACCGAAATGCCCATTTGCGCAGTTTTATGCCATCCAATGACTGAAATTTGCACAAAGAAAAACGCGGGCAGGACATTGTGAAAACCACAAGCCTGCCCGCGGAAGGAAGGGGTACGGAATAGTAGGTGCGCGTGCGACGCAGGCAAAGTAGAGCCGCACGACCCGCTCACCATGCACGGCCCGGTTGCACCTGCAAACCGGGATTGGCCAGTGGTGAAATTTCCGGCCAGAATCTGCCCATTCAGCGAAATATCGCGCAGAAACGCGCCGATTCCGCTCGCGTGAACTTTGGTTGAGCAGGGTGAAATTCGCG
The DNA here is from genome assembly GCF_059609905.1 of Ruegeria sp. YTSA226. Lineage (NCBI taxonomy): Bacteria > Pseudomonadati > Pseudomonadota > Alphaproteobacteria > Rhodobacterales > Roseobacteraceae > Ruegeria > Ruegeria sp. YTSA226. The sequence goes on along the minus strand of NZ_JBXWMQ010000004.1, from coordinate 180,902 downwards.
CCCCGACAGTTACGCAAACCTTTGTTTTATCAACACTACCTGAGATCACATGACCTGAAGAATTTGATCCTAAGTCGCCGCGGCCAACCCCCGCCGACTGGCCTTTTTCCTGCCCAAGCCTTGATGGTTCTCCCGCCACCAAGCCACGGGTGATACACGCCATAGAATCAGTAGTTTGCGCCCTTTCCCTCAGGTATTTTGCGCGATTGCCACGCGCCCGATCTGCACAGCGCACATATCCTTCTTGGCCCAACCGGGGCAAAGAAACCCTGTTGGAATTTTCAAGGCGTTTATGTGCGACGACGTCGATCACCTTCAGCTATCCCCGCCGAAAATGTCAGGAAACGAGGCTCTGGCCACGCTCGGATCAATGACCAGCAATGCATCATAGCTGGCGGGGTCAAACGGATCCTCCGCCGGAATGACCTCACGCCCGAAAAACCAGCTCAGGCGACCGGCATCCAGATTGCCACGTTCGAATGGCTGGTCGCCAAAATGCTCCCACAAGGCCTCGATAAACGCTGCATCCGCGCGACGATCAGCAGGTTTACGATCCCGGAACCGTTCACGCGTTGTCAGTGGGGTAACACCCTTTGGGTTGGCCCGTCTGATAGTGAATTGATAATCCGTCCCGGTCAGACGGCCGGGAAATCCGCGATGTTTCAACATTTCAGCGCCTCTTCGCTAAGGTCCTTTGAGGCGAAGGGGAATGCACAGAAATTGTGGTAATTGACAACCATTCTCAAATCCCTCCGTCCCAGACACATTGGGAATCCTGCAGAAGATACGCTTCGAAGAACTGCGTGGCATCCGGCGCGGTATGGCCAAAATCTATCGGCTTGTTCGACAGGGAAATCACCACTCGCGCCGGTTCCAGCTTGTGGTGCTCGACATAGGCCACGGCCAGCGTCTGACACAGGTGCTCCATGTCGATCGTGGCGACATCATATCCAATGCGTCCCACATCCGAGCCGATCTTTGGCGCGATGAAGCGAAAGCGCAGCCATAACTCGCCCGGATTGTTGTCCAGCAGGACGTCGTTCAGATGTACAGGCTGCCCAGAGGGCACCGGCACCAATGCTTCAGCGAAGGTAGGCGAACCAAGACAGAGAATTGCCAGACATAAGGCGCGATCCCAGACCCACCAAAGGCGAGCTCCTCTCTCCGGGATCGCGCGCGCATGCCTACTGGCCCGCGCTTTTCTATGTCCAATAAGGCATTTCATTTAGCAGCTTTGCTCTCAAAGTCAAATTCGCCGTTTGGGGGTCTTTCCACCAACGTACCGAGAGGCAGGCACACCAGAGCGCCTGCCCCGCGACCGTCAGCTTACAGCGGAATGTTATCGTGCTTTTTCCAGGGGTTTTTCAGTTGCTTGTTACGCAAGCTGGCAAAAGCTCGCGATACGCGGCGGCGGGTCGAATGCGGCATGATCACCTCATCAATGAATCCACGTTCCGCAGCCACAAACGGGTTGGCAAACCGGTCCTCATAGTCCTGAGCGTGCTGTGCGATTTTGTCGGCATCGCCCAGATCCGCACGGTGGATGATTTCGGTCGCGCCCTTGGCCCCCATCACCGCGATCTCGGCGGTTGGCCAAGCATAGTTGAAATCGCCACGCAGATGTTTGGATGCCATCACGTCATAGGCACCGCCATAGGCCTTTCGGGTGATCACTGTGACCTTCGGAACGGTCGCCTCGCCATAGGCAAACAGCAGTTTTGCGCCATGTTTGATCACACCGCCATATTCCTGCGAGGTTCCCGGCAAAAAGCCCGGCACGTCGACCAGTGTCAAAATCGGAATTTCAAAGCAATCACAGAACCGGACGAAGCGCGCGGCTTTTCGGCTGCTGTCGATATCCAGACAGCCGGCCAGCACCATCGGCTGGTTGGCTACAACACCTACGGTCTGACCTTCCAGACGGATAAAGCCCGTGATGATGTTCTTGGCGTAATCTTCTTGAATTTCGTAAAAATCACCCTCGTCCGCCACTTTGGCAATGAGTTCTTTCATGTCATAAGGCGTGTTCGGGTTGTCCGGAATCAACGTATCCAGCGAAGCCTCAATCCGGCCCGGCTCGTCAAAGAAGGGACGAACGGGCGGTTTTTCCTTGTTGTTCAACGGTAGGAAATCGACAAGACGGCGCACTTCGGCCAGTGCTTCGACATCATTTTCGAATGCACCGTCGGCAACCGAAGATTTCTTGGTGTGGGTCGATGCACCGCCCAGCTCTTCGGCGGTTACAACCTCATTGGTGACTGTCTTGACGACATCGGGGCCCGTCACAAACATGTACGAGGTGTCTTTGACCATAAAGATAAAGTCGGTCATCGCCGGACTGTAGACGGCGCCACCGGCGCAGGGGCCCATGATCACACTGATCTGCGGAACCACGCCCGAGGCCATGATGTTACGCTGGAACACCTCGGCATAACCCGCAAGCGAGGCCACACCTTCCTGGATTCGCGCACCACCCGAATCGTTGATGCCGATCACCGGAGCACCATTCTGGATTGCCATGTCCATGATCTTGCAGATTTTCTGCGCGTGGGTTTCCGACAGAGACCCGCCGAAAACGGTGAAATCCTGGCTAAAGACATAGACCATACGACCGTTGATTGTGCCCCATCCGGTGACGACACCATCGCCTGCAGGCTTTTGATTTTCCATCCCGAAATCCGTGCAGCGATGGCTGACAAACATGTCGAATTCTTCGAAACTGCCTTCATCCACTAACAGCTCTATGCGTTCGCGTGCGGTCAGCTTTCCCCGCGCATGCTGCGCATCAATACGTTTTTGCCCACCCCCCAGCCGTGCATCGTTGCGGCGGCCTTCAAGCTCGGAAAGGATGTCTTTCATAACGATGATCCCCTTTGAAATTTGGCGCGACACTATACCTAGTTTCGTTCAGACCAAAGCCTCATTCGGCAAATTTGCAAATCTTTGAAAATACAGTTCCGGGTAATTGTAAACATGCAAAGTTTCGCACTGAGACACGGTCACGGATGGCAATCCCAAAAACCGTCACTATACATGTGAACCATGCAGTTTACTTTTTCGCCAGCGCGTCGTTCGCCCCCCACCATTGCCACACTTGTGATGCTATCCGGGCTGTCAGCACTGAGCTTGAATCTTTTCCTTCCCAGCCTGCCCAATATGGCCGCGTATTTTGACGCAGACTACAAAGTCATGCAGTTGTCGATCGCTCTGTATCTGATGATCAGCGCAGTAATCCAAATTCTGATCGGCCCCATCGCAGATAAGGTGGGCCGCAGGCCGGTTATTCTCTGGGGATTGGTTCTGTTTCTGATTGCGACACTGGGTTGCATCTACTCCCCGAACGCCGAAGTATTTCTGGCCTTCAGGATGTTTCAAGCGGTCGTAGCTGTTGGAATGGTCCTTAGCCGCGCAGCGGTGCGAGACCTTTACGAAGCAGATCAAGCCGCTTCAATGATCGGCTATGTCACCATGGGAATGGCCATTGTTCCAATGATCGGCCCTGCCATCGGCGGCTTTCTGGAAGAGAGCTTTGGCTGGAAGGCAAATTTCTGGCTTCCTTTCGGGTTGGGCCTACTGGCGCTAATGCTGACCTATTCCGACTTCGGAGAAACATCCCGCAAAAGCGGGCTGACCTTGCTGCAGCAGTTTCGTGAATACCCGGAATTGCTCAGATCCCCTCGGTTCTGGGGCTATTCCATGGCCTCAGCCCTGTCGTCGGGCGCTTTTTTCGCCTATCTGGGCGGCGCGCCTTTCGTCGGGACTGAACTGTTCGGCCTAACAGCGTCAGAACTGGGCATTTACTTCGGCGCCCCTGCGGTGGGTTATTTCTTCGGCAACTTCTTCAGCGGCAGGTTCTCTGTCCGCTTTGGCGTGAACCGGATGGTTCTTTGGGGGTGCTGGATGAACGCAACCGGCGTTGCACTGTCGACTATCGTGTTCCTTACGGGCTTCGGCTCGGTTCTCAGCTTCTTTGGGTTCATGACCATTGTTGGTGTGGGCAATGGTATGACCATTCCAAACGCAACTTCAGGCGCACTGTCCGTCCGCCCGCACCTGGCCGCGACAGCATCTGGGCTGAGCGGGGCCATCATGCTGGGCGGCGGAGCTGGCCTGAGCGCGCTCACGGGCGCAATACTAACCCATGAAACAGGCGCGATGCCGCTGCTGTGGCTGATGTTGGCCTCTGCAACATTTGCCATCGTTGCTATTGCCATCGTGATCCGGCGCGAACGGTATTTGGGCCTGTAACACGCCTTGCGCAGGACGGTTTGCAAAGCTAGCGTTCAAGATTAGAAAAGTTGCAAAGGTACGCCATGGCGACCCAAAAGCTCTATGCTGGTGCAAAACTGCGTGAAATGCGCACGCGCCTGACGCTGACACAAAAGGAATTCGCAGCCAAACTGGGGGTTTCGCTTCCCTATCTGAACCAGATGGAGAATAACAACCGCCCGATCTCGACCACGGTTGTTCTGGCTCTGGCGCAGGAATTCGGCATGGACGTGACCGAACTTAGCACTGGCGACAGCGAACGTCTGGTCTCAGACCTGCGCGAGGCGCTGGCGGACCCCGTGTTTGATGACGCCATGCCACCGCTCGCTGATCTGCGCCTAACAGCTTCAAACGCCCCCGCAATGGCCCGAGCGTTTATCGCCCTGCACCGCACGTATCGCCAGACGCATGAAAGGCTGGCCTCGCTGGACGAGGCCCTGGGACGTGAAGACGCACAGATTCAGGCCAGCCCCTGGGAAGAAGTGCGAGACTTTTTCCATTATTGCGACAACTACATTGACGCGGTTGACCGGGCTGCGGAACGATTTTCTGGCCGCGCCCAGGACAAAGGCGGAATTCGCGCCGCCGCAATCGAAAGCTTGGGTGAAAATGGTATTCGCGTTCAGTTCCCGGATATCGAAGAAACCCGGAAATACGATGCGGATAGCAAAACATTGCTGCTGTCATCACGGATTGCACCGCAAACACAAGTGTTTCAGCTGCTCTTGCAGGTATCCCTAATCAATCAGGACAAGCTGCTTGAAGCGACACTGGATTTCGCCAAATTTCACAGTGATGAGGCGCGCGCGATTGCGAAGATCGGCTTGGCGAATTATTTCGCTGGCGCCTCTCTGATGCCCTATGGCGAATTTCTCAGTGCAGCCCAGCTTTACCGCCATGATTTGGAATTGCTCAGCAATCGTTTTGGAGCATCCATCGAACAGGTGGCCCACAGGCTTTCGACGCTGCAGCGCCCCGGTGCAAAGGGGATACCATTCTTCTTTGTTCGGGTGGATCAGGCTGGAACGATCACAAAACGCCACTCCGCCACGCGCCTGCAATTTGCACGCTTTGGCGGTGCCTGCCCGTTGTGGAATGTGCACCGCGCCTTTGAAACTCCGGGTCACTTCCTGCGGCAGCTTGCCGAAACCCCGGACGGGGTCCGCTATATCTCGCTGGCGCGGGATGTTTCGAAATCGGGCGGTTCGTACGGAGCGCCTGTCCGGCGCTATGCGATTGCGCTTGGATGCGAGGTCCGCCACGCCGAAGCGTTGGTTTATGCCGACAATCTGGATATCTCAAACGCCAGTGCCTACGAGCCCATAGGTATCTCGTGCCGGATCTGCGAACGCCAGAACTGCCACCAACGGTCAGTTCCTCCGCTGGAACGTCGCCTGTCCATCGACACTCATACCCGCGGAACCTTACCCTATGAAGTCACCTGAGCTTTACCCGGCCTAAAACCACGGCCAGCCGAAACGGGGGCAATGCCCCCGCCCAACCCTTAAGCGTTCGACAAAATCGCCCAGATCTCATCCTTCAGTGCTGCGCGTTTCTTGCGCAGCTCGCCTTCGGCGAGATCCTCCATCGGCTCGACGTTGGTTTCCGCGCGGTGCACGATACGATTGACCTCATGATACTCTTCGGCCAGCCGAGAAAAATGCGCATCGGACTGTTTAAGCTGACTGATCAATTCGACTTTGTCGGGAAACTCTTCGGCCAATTCGTGCGGGGTGTGGGACATTCCTGTTCGCTCCTTAGAAAATGCGTTGCGATTCAGGTCTATATTGGTCCCACTCCCCCCGCTTTGACGCGGATCAAATCAGCGCTGCGCCGAGGCCCATTGCGGATGAATCCAAGGCTGATCATTGGCTTTGGGCAACGGATCTTTGCCCAGCAGATGATCCGAGACTTTCTCGCCCACCATGATCGACGGCGCATTAAGGTTTCCGTTGGTGATTTGCGGAAAGATCGAACTGTCCGCCACACGCAGCCGATCCACGCCGATCACCCGGCCTTCGGAGTCGACAACCGCGTTCTGGTCATCCACCCGTCCCATCCTGCAGGTGCCGCAGGGATGATAGGCACTTTCGGCATGCTCAGCGATAAAGGCGTTCAACTCTTCATCTGTTTGTACCGCAGCACCGGGCTGAATCTCTTTCCCGGCAAAGGGTCTGAACGCATCTTGCCCGAAAATCTCTCGCGTCAGGCGGATACAGGTGCGGAACTCCTCCCAGTCTTTTTCCTGGCTCATGTAATTGAACCGGATAACAGGTGCGTCCTCGGGTCGAGCCGAGCGCAATGTCACAGCACCCCGTGATTCCGATCGCATCGGACCCACATGTGCTTGGAACCCGTGCCCCTCGGCCGCAGCCTGCCCGTCATAGCGCACCGCCATCGGCAGGAAGTGGTACTGGATGTCGGGGTATTCGACACCCGGCCTTGATCGGATGAAGGCCGCGCTTTCGAACTGGTTCGAGGCACCAAGGCCGGTCTTGGTGAACAGCCATTGCGCCCCGATCAGGCCTTTGCTGACCAGGTTCCAGTGTTTGTAGAGCGTGATCGGCTGAAGCGAGGCTTGCTGGATATACAGCTCCAAATGGTCCTGTAGATTTGCGCCAACCCCCGGACGGTCTGCAACAACTCCGATCCCCTGCTCAGCCAAATGCGCAGCCGGGCCGATTCCAGACAGCATCAAAAGTTTCGGCGAATTGATGGACGAGGCTGCGATGACCACTTCGCGGCGCGCGCGGATCACCTCTGTCTTGCCGCCACGGATCAGTTCAACACCAACAGCACTTCCGTTTTCCAGAACAATCCGGGTCGCAAGACCGCGCACGATATCACAGTTCTCGCGCTTGAGCGCAGGCCGCAGATAGGCATTTGCCGCCGACCAGCGCCGCCCTTTCCAGACGGTCTGCTCCATCGGGCCGAAGCCTTCTTGCTTTTCACCGTTATAGTCGCCCGTGACTTCATACCCGGCTTGCTGGCCCGCATCGACAAAGGCCTGGAACAGCGGGTTCGCACGCGGGCCCCGCGACACATGCAGCGGCCCGTCAGTGCCCCGCCACGCGGAATCACCACCATGACCGCCGTCATGCCAGGTCTCCATCCGTTTGTAATACGGCAGCACATCCGCATAAGACCAGCCATCCGCGCCCATCTCGGCCCAGGTATCGAAGTCCCGGGCGTGGCCGCGCACATAAACCATTCCGTTGATCGAAGATGACCCACCAATCACCTTCCCTCGCGGGCAGGCCAGACGACGGTTATTCAGATGCGGCTCAGGCTCGGATTGATAGCCCCAGTCATAGCGCGACATGTTCATCGGATAGCTTAGCGCGGCGGGCATCTGGATGAACGGGCCCATGTCGGTACCGCCATGCTCGATCACCAGAACCGAGGCACCGGCCTCACTCAAACGATATGCCATCGCGCAGCCTGCGGAACCTGCGCCGACGATGACGAAATCTGCTTCCATTTTCGGGTCTCCATTCTCAACCGGAGCCAAGATTTTTCATCGAAAAATCTCTGCCTGACCGGAGAGGGTCTTGTTAATTCGGGTTGTTACTCTCCGCGTGGAAAGCGTTGGCTTTCCTCGACGATATTCAGATCCATGTGGTTACGCATGTACCGCTCAGATGCTTTCTGCAGGGGCTGGTAGTCCCAAGGATAATACCCGCCCTGGCGCAACGCCTCGTACACGACCCAGCGACGCGCCTGGCTGGCGCGAACTTCGGCGTCGAACCGATCCAGATCCCAGCGAGCATCGGACTTGGCACGCAAGGTCTGCAACGTTCCTGCATGCTCTGGCCGGTCTGCGAGGTTCTCCAACTCGGAAGGGTCCGCCTCGAGGTCGAACAGTTGATCAGGGTCTAGCGCACATCGGTTGTATTTCCATTTGCCATAGCGCAAGGACACCAGTGGCGCATAAGAGGCCTCGGCCGCATATTCCATCGCGACCGGCGCGCTGCGCTCGTGCCCCATGGCCAGCGGCACTAGGTTTTCGCCATCTGTCCACGGCGCGATCTCTGCCATATCGACACCGGCAAGAGCACCCAAGGTCGGCGTCACATCTATGGTCGAAACCGGAGCGTCGATCCGGCCCGCTGGCAGATCGGGCGCACAGATCATCAGCGGGACGCGGGATGACCCTTCATAGAAGGTCATCTTGAACCACAATCCGCGTTCACCAAGCATATCGCCATGATCCGAAACGAACAGGATGATCGCCTCTTGCCGCGTGGTCTCTAACACCTCGAGGATTTCTCCGACCTTGTCGTCCAGATAAGAGATATTGGCGAAATAGGCGCGGCGTGATTTGCGGGTATCTTCTTGAGTGATGTCAAAGCTGCGCCAGTCATTGGCGTCAAAAATCCGTTTCGAATGCGGGTCCTGATTATCATAACCAAGGTCGGCAATCTCGGGCAGAAGGTGCTCGCAATCTTCGTACAGGTCCCAGTATTTGCGACGTGCAACATAGGGATCATGCGGGTGGGTAAAGCTTACAGTCAGGCACCATGGACGGTCGTCCTTGCCACGGGCCAGATCGTATAGCTTGGACTTGGCGTTATAGGCCACCTCGTCATCATATTCCATTTGGTTGGAAATCTCGGCTACACCTGCGCCCGTGACCGAACCCATATTGTGATACCACCAGTCAATCCGCTCGCCTGGTTTACGGTAGTCCGGGGTCCAGCCGAAATCGGCGGGGTAGATGTCGGTGGTTAGGCGATCTTCAAACCCGTGCAACTGATCAGGCCCGACGAAATGCATCTTGCCCGACAGACAGGTATAGTACCCTGCACGGCGCAGATGGTGGGCATAGGTCGGAATATCACTGCCAAACTCGGCGGCATTGTCATAGACACCAGTGCGCGACGGCAACTGACCGGACATAAAACTGGCCCGACCCGGCGCACACAAGGGCGACGCCGTATAGGCATTCGCAAATCGCGTGGATCGTTCGGCCAGCTTTTTCAGGTTTGGCGCATGCAGCCAGTCGACAGGACCGTCAGGAAAAAGGGTCCCGTTCAACTGATCCACCATCAGGATCAGAATATTAGGTTTTGTCATTTCTCGGCCTCGAGCAAGGTGCTGAGCACGCGCATCGCGTGGTTTACAGCCAGTTGCGGTTCTTCCGGGGCGCTCAGCGCGGCGTGGATATAAAGTCCGTCGATCAAGGCGATCATGTTGCCGGCCGCCTCAACCGGATCGGCCAAATGCGGGCGCAGCGCATAAACCAGGTTCGACCGGATACGGGCCTGATAAATCTGCCACAATCGCAGGGCGTCGTCATTGGTCTGCGCAAGAACGTAGAATGTCATCCACGCTGCCGTCACATCCGGCGTGAAACAGGATGGGGCAAAGCATGCCCGGATGATCGCCTGCGCGCGTCCACTTGGCGTGGCTGCTTTCAGTTCTGACCGGACCTCTGCCCCGAAATCCGACAGGATGCGGCGCATCGCTGCCAGAAAAATCTGATCTTTACCGCCGAAATAGTGATGTGCCAGCGCGCTGGACATGCCAGCCCGCTTAGCGATCTGGCTGACGGTTACATCGAGGGATTTTTTCGACCCGAGCTCAGCAATCGTTGCCTTAACGATCGCATCACGGCGGATTGGCTCCATTCCGAGTTTCGGCATCCGTACCCCTCAACTGCTTTTGATAGAAAAACGCTAGGAGATTTTTATTGACTCGTCAATTAATAACGTTTTTTCGGCAGAAACCGGCTAAAGTTTAGGTGCAATACTGGGGGTCGTCAGGCTGCTGCGGTTCAACACGGCCTCGCGCCAGGCAATAAAACTGACTGCCAACAGAATCAGCGTGCCCCCCGCGACCACCCACAAATCTACGCTTTCGTGGAAAACCAACGCCCCAACCAGCGTGGCCCAGATCAGCTGTAAGAATGTGACGGGCTGCGTCACTGCAACGGGGGCGGCCTGCAGGGCCAAGGTCATCAGATAGTGTCCAAGTGTGGCAAAACAGGCAACCAGAAACAGCACACCCAAATCATGGAGACTTGGAGGGGACCACACGGCAATGGCGAAAGGTATCAGCGCCGTCGTCACCCATATGGACATATGTGCAACCACGACCGAGGGCGGCAGATCTCGCACCAGCATCTTGGCCAGCAGGTAGGACGCACCAAGCGTCAACGAAGTCCCCAACATGGTCACGTGACCAACCGAGATATCCCGAAACCCAGGTCGGAGAATAATTGCTACACCGATCAATGCGACACCAATGGCGGCAATCCGGCGGAAGGCTAGTTTCTCGCCTAGAAACAGCACAGCACCCAATGTGACATAGACCGGCGTCATGTAGTTCATGGCCGTGACTTCGGCCAACGGAATTCGGGTCATGGAAAAGAACCACAGCATCACGGCAATGGCGTGAACCACCCCGCGGATGCCGAACAGTGTCAGATGCCTACGTGTCAGAGGTGTCGTAACGATCAGCCGTAACGCTGGCAGTAGGAACACCAACCCAAAGACAAAGCGCAGAAATGCGGCCTGTATCGGGTCCATGGAGGTGCCCAGAGATTTGACGAGCGCAGTCATGACAACAAAGGACAGACCGGCGGAAAACATCCAGAACATTCCCGCCAATGGCCGATAGGTGTTAGGTTGAGTTGTCATGTTAACGGTTCAACACCGAAACACAGGCGGGAACAAGACCTCAGATCGCCACCAGCTTGGCCGCAATCGCCAGCATGACAAAACCGATAACAACATCCAGCACCTGCCATGCCCTTGGGCGGGCAAAGACCGGCGACAGAATCCTTGCCCCGTAGCCCAACGAGAAGAAGAAGACAAAGCTGGACAGCATCGCTCCAATAGCAAAGGCCAACCGGTCATCATATTGTGCAGATATCGACCCGATCAGAACCACCGTGTCCAGATAGACATGCGGATTCAACCAGGTGAAGGCCAGCACGGTCAGCAGGACAGACCTCAGACTTGAACGTGTCCCTTCACTGACATCCATGGAAGACCCGCCGCGCCAGGCCGATAGCAGGCTGCGCAACCCGTACCAGGTCAGAAACACAGCCCCGCCATAGCGCATGACCGGCTCGAACCAAGGAGCAGTCTGAGCAAGCGTTCCGAACCCGGCAACCCCTGCCGCAATCAGAATGGCATCCGATACGGCGCAGGTCAGGCATAGGGCAAAAACATGTTCGCGGCGCAGCCCTTGACGCAGGACAAAGGCGTTCTGCGCACCAATGGCCAAAATCAGACTAAAGCCCAGAGCGAATCCGGAAATCAGAGATGCGGACATGAAACCTCCTGTGTTCGATTTGATTGACTAGAGCCAGTCAGTCGATTTATCAAATTAAAGAAGTTACACCTGGTTAAGCTCTGCTAATGTTGCTGGATCCCAATCACCTTGCCGCACTTTCGGCCATTCTACGCCACGGAAGCTTTGACGCCGCCGCCTCAGAGCTGTCGGTGACGCCTTCGGCGATATCGCAGCGGATCAAGTCATTAGAGGATCGGATAGGCGCCGCTCTGATCACTCGTGGTGCGCCCTGCACAGCGACACCCGCCGGCTTGCGCATTGCCAGATACGCCGAGGATATCGGGCTGCTTGAGGCACAGCTGGCCCGTGAACTTGCGTTGGAGGGAACCTCTGGCCCCACCCAGGTGCGCATTGCAATTCCCGCAGACAGTTTGGCCACATGGTTCATCGCTGCGATGGCCCAAACAGATGAGTTGCTGTTCGATCTGGTAATTGATGATCAGGACCATTCGGCCGATTGGTTGCGCCGCGGTGAGGTCAGCGCGGCTGTTACCACCGGAGGGCAACCGGTCTCTGGCTGCGATGCCCATCCACTTGGGGATTTCAGGTATATTCCAACGGCCAGCCCAGGTTTTATGCATAAATGGTTCCGGGAAGGTGTAACCAAAAGCAGCCTTGCCATGGCACCGTGCCTGACCTTCAATCAAAAGGACGGTCTTCAGAAAGCCTGGTTTGCGAGAGAGTTCGGGCACCACATTTCCCCGCCATCGCATTTCCTGCCATCCTCACACGGGTTTGTGGATGCAGCGATCGCCGGCATCGGGTGGGGAATGAACCCGATTGAGTTGGTACAAAAGCCTTTGGCAGATGGCCTGTTGTGCCCCTTGATACCAGACAAGCCCCTTGATGTTCCGCTGACCTGGCAGGTCGGGCGTGTCTTATCCTCGGCCCTTTCGCCGCTGACCGCCGCTGTAAAGCGCGCGGCTGTCGACGCGCTTATTCAACGATAGACAGGATTGGCCGATCAGGATGGCTCGGGCGCTTTAGGAATCGGCGTCACCACCCGGTAACAGGCAAAAGCTGCGATCAGGCTGACCAAGACAACGATCAAAACCGCCGCCGAGACCTCTTGCATATGTGCCAGACCAGCCAGTGCCGCCGACACGATGACCGCAACAATCCGCGAGATGCTTTTCACCGCTGCCGCCCCTTTGACCCGCTGATCAAACGGGGCGATATCCAGAAAATACAACTTTCGGGCACTGCTGATGCCTGTTACCGCCACGGTCACCACAAACAGGGCAACCGCATGAGTGTGCACCTGATGACCGATATGGAGGTAATGGACCGTCAGCAGCCCTGCTCCGGTCAAGGCCACCATCAGAGTTCCGGATACCATGACCGCCCGGTGGGATTTCAGGTTAACAAACTGCCACAAAGGCGCAGAGACCAGATATCCAGAGGCCGACGAAATGATCATTGCGGTAAGACCTTTGGCCGAACTGTGATGTGCCTCGGCCGCCATCAGGGCAAAGAACGGAACCGATAGACTGACAACCACAATCGGAAGGCGCATGACCATATAGCGCCGGAACCAGGTCTGGTTGAACATCGCCAGAATATCGGTGAAATACTCGGACCAATGTCTTTTGCTTTCGTCCTCAGGCGCTGTGGAAATTTTCTGATGCGGAACTTCGGACATCGCCAGGATTGATAGGCCAGACAACAGAAAAAACACCACTGCAACTCCGATCACAACCGAATGGCGCGCAAACGGAGGGTTGCCCAGCGTGATTTGATGGACCAACAGAACAAGACCGATTGCGCCCAATCCGCCGGCGCCTAACTGCAGATATCGCATGATCATCCGTGACCTGGACTGAACGTGCGCGCCCAGCAGGTCAGTAAGCAGCAATGTCTGGATCTCACCCACGAGACCGATCAAAAAAAATGCGGCGATAAAGGCTGTGGCCGTGAACACGAGACTGCCCGTCGCGGCCGCCGCCAGAGCCATGACAAGGCAGGCCCCGATCAATACTTCGGTCATCGCGATGCTGCGTTTCTTCTGTTCGCGCAGCGCAATGACCTGGGCCAGAAACACGTCGGCGATCATGCTGCCGACCATGCGGATTGAAACCAGCGCGCCGGCGATGAACATCGGGAGTTCCAGCGAAACCGCAAGAAACGGCAAGACAATGGACGGGCTGCCAAGGGTCCAGGCGACCTGGGACAGAATACTCTGCCCGGTCAAAACAGGCACATTGCGTTTGGCCAAATCAAATTGAGGTTCGGTCATCTGCTCTTTGACTCACTGCTTCAGCTATTCGACCCAGCCTATGGGTTCGAACCTGATCGGCCAATAGCCCTATCCTCCAACCAACAAAAAACCCGGCCTGACGGCCGGGTTTCCAAATCTCAAGATGCGGGGCAGATCAAAGCTGCGCCATCACCTCATCCGAGGCTTCGAAATTGGTTGTGACGCGCTGAACGTCATCATCATCTTCCAGCGCATCGACCAGCTTCATCAGCTTTTGCATATCCTCAAGCCCCAGCTCGGTCGTGGTGCTTGGCTTCCAAACCAGTTTGGTGGATTCCGTTTCACCCAGCGCGGCCTCGAGCGCGTTCGAGACGTCGTTCAGATCGGTGTCGGCGCACCAGATGATATGACCTTCGTCCGAGCTTTCAACATCTTCCGCGCCTGCCTCAATGGCCGCTTCGAACACGGTGTCGGCATCACCAACCGTATCCGGATAGACCACTTCACCCTTGCGTTCGAACATAAAGCCGACGGAACCGGTCTCGCCAAGATTGCCGCCATTCTTGGAAAAGGTCGAGCGCACGGTCGATGCGGTCCGGTTCCGGTTGTCGGTCATCGTCTCGACGATGACGGCCACGCCGTTGGGGCCATAGCCTTCATACCGGATTTCTTCGTATTCGTCGCCGTCGCCTGCCTGCGATTTCTTGATCGCACGGTCGATCACGTCTTTGGGGACCGAGTTCGACTTAGCCTCTTTCACCGCCAGACGCAGACGCGGGTTCTTGTCGGGATCGGGGTCGCCCATCTTAGCGGCAACGGTGATCTCTTTTGACAGCTTGGAAAACAGTTTGGACCGCGCGGCGTCCTGACGTCCCTTGCGGTGCTGGATATTGGCCCATTTGGAGTGGCCTGCCATGGTGCGTCCTCGTGATAGTGATTGCGTATTTGGCGCCCATATAGACGTTTGCGGGCCATGGGATCAAGAGACCGGCTTGCGACGGCTTCTTCTGCGAGTATGTTGGCGGTATGACGACAGATCAGATCATACTTTTCGCTCTCTTTGCCACTGTATTCGGAATGCTGCTTTGGGGGCGGTTTCGCTATGATCTTGTTGCGTTTTCCGCGCTTCTGATCGGAGTGGTGTTGGGTGTAGTACCCGTCGATGACGCTTTTGCCGGTTTTGGTCACTCGGCGACCATCATCGTCGCGCTGGTTCTGGTCGTTTCGGCCGGGCTGGTCCGGTCCGGTGCGGTATTCCTGATCACGCGATCCCTGGTTGACGCGTCACGCGGCCTTGGGGCCCATATCGCCTTGATGGGCGGTATCGGGGCGGTTCTGTCCGCCTTCATGAATAACGTCGCTGCCTTGGCCCTGTTGATGCCGGTCGACATTCAGACCGCACGAAAAGCCGGACGAGCCGTCGGCCTGACCCTAATGCCGCTCAGCTTTGCAACAATTCTGGGAGGGATGGCGACCCTGATTGGCACGCCACCGAACATCATCATCGCCTCAATCCGCGCAGAAACTCTGGGCGAGCCCTTTCGTATGTTCGATTTCGCCCCTGTGGGTGGCATTGCTGCGTTTGCCGGGCTAGCCTTTGTCTCACTGGTGGGCTGGCGATTGATCCCGAACCGGGGACCGCAAACCGAAACCTCTGAGGCGCTGGCCGAATATATCGCAGAACTGACCGTCCCACCGGAATCGCCGTTGATCGGCAAACGGGTCAGCGAGCTTTATGAAGATGCCGAGAAATCCGACGTCGCCATCATCGGCATGATCCGCGACGGCAAGCGCCGCTATGGCCGGTCGGCCCATGCAACACTGAATCAGGGTGACGCGCTGGTGCTTGAAGCCCGCCCCGAGGCGCTGGATGAATTCCGCGCGGCGCTGAAGCTGGATTTTTCGGACACACGTCGACAGGAGCTTCTGACCGCTGAAGGCGACGGGCTGGAAGTCGTCGAGGTTGTCGTGACCGAAAACGCCCGCATCGCCGGGCGTACGGCGCAGGGGTTGGGATTGGCATGGCGGCAGAGCACCGTTTTGATGGGCATTTCGCGCCAGGGCCGCAGCATCACCGAACAGGTCCGCAAAACCGAGGTTGAGGCTGGCGACATCCTGTTGTTGCTGTGCCCGCGTGATCGCAGCGCCGATGTGACCGAATGGCTGGGATGCCTACCGCTGGCCCAACGCGGTCTGAACGTCACCGCCAATGAAAAGGCCTGGCTTGCGATTGGCCTGTTTGCCACCGCGGTACTGGCAGCCAGTGTTGGGCTGACCTACCTGCCGGTCGCATTGGGGCTGGTTGTGGTTGCCTATGTGCTGACCAAGATCATGCCAATCGCAGATCTCTATACTCACATCGAATGGCCGGTGGTCGTTTTGCTGGGCTCGATGATCCCCCTGGGCAGCGCACTGGAAACCTCGGGCGGCACCGAACTGATCGCCAATGCGCTGATCCAGTTAACTGACGGCCTGCCTGCATGGGCTATTCTGACCGTTCTGATGGTGGTCACCATGACCCTGTCGGACGTGTTGAACAACACCGCCACGGCGATTGTGGCGGCCCCGGTCGGCATTCAGATGGCCCGCACGCTTGAGGTTTCCCCCGACCCGTTTCTGATGACGGTCGCCGTTGCAGCCTCGGCTGCGTTCCTGACGCCTATCGGGCATAAGAACAACACGCTGGTTCTGGGTCCTGGTGGCTATCGGTTCGGAGACTACTGGCGCATGGGCCTGCCGCTGGAAATCCTGATCATTGCGGTTTCGATACCCGCGATCCTTGTGTTCTGGCCGCTGTGACGGGTAAGAGCCGTTCCATGAAACAATTTCTGATCCTGCAGTTACGCCCGGAAACCGATGCGTCCGATGCCGAATATGCCTCGATTTTGGACAAGACCGGCCTGAGTTCTGAACAGACCCATCGCATCCGGTTGGATTGTGAAGACCTGCCCGACGGCTTGGACGTGACCGACTATGCCGGAGTGATCGTCGGCGGCGGCCCCGGCTGTGTCAGCGACGATCCGGCGACAAAATCGCCGACGGATGCCCGCACCGAAGCCGCCATCATGGGCCTGATGCCGCAGATCACCGCGCGCGATCATCCGTTCATGGGGTGCTGCTATGGGCTGGGTATTCTTACCGCGCATCTGGGTGGCGATGTCAGTAAAGACCAGTTCGGAGAGCCCGTCGGCCCCTCAACCTGCCACGTGACAGAGGACGGTGCGACCGATCCACTGATCTCGGGGCTGGGTCAGAGTTTTGATGCTTTTGTGGGCCATAAAGAGGCTGTGCAATCCCTGCCAGAAGGGTGCGTGCATCTGCTTGCCTCGGACCCTTGCCCGTTCCAGATGATCCGCTGGGGCCAGAATGTCTATGCCACACAGTTCCACCCCGAGGCTGATGCCCGCGACTTTGAAGAACGTATCACCATCTACAAACACCACGGCTATTTCCCGCCCGAAGATGCGCAGCGTCTGATCGACATTTGCCACGCCGCCAATGTCACTCTGCCCGGTGAAATCCTGCGCAGGTTCGCCCAACGCTACGGCTGACCCTACGGCGCGGTTGCCTGCGGCTTTGACCCTCGCTTACGCTGGTCCGAACGGCTTTGGGAGGAGTTGTAGTTGGATCTGCTTATTAATGTCGGCCTGCCACTATCGTTGGCCATAATCATGCTGTCCTTGGGTGTCGGGCTTGAGATCGCCGATTTCCGCCGGGTTGTCAGCAGACGATACCCTTTTGCGATAGGGGCGTTCTGCCAGGTGATCTTGCTTCCCATTGCTGCATTTACGGCGGTCAAACTCTTTGCACTGCCACCGGAAATAGCAGTCGGTGTTATGCTCCTCAGCTTTTGCCCCGGCGGTGTTACCAGCAATATCCTGACTAAACTGGCCAAGGGTGATGTCGCTCTTTCCGTCAGCCTGACAGCCATCATCAGCTTGCTGTCGATGGTGACGGTACCCGTATTGGCCGCATGGTCGATCAATCACTTCATGGGCGAGGACGCACCCGAGGTTTCGATCACCGGGCTGGCCATAGCGATGTTCCTGATCACCACCCTGCCCGTTGCCATCGGCGTCAGTATACGGCATTTCGCAAAAGGATTCGCAGAACGTGTCGATGCCCCATTGTCCAAACTGGCTTCGATTCTTTTCGTCCTGATCGTTCTCGCCGCGCTGGCCGGGAACTGGGAAATGTTCGTCGAAAATTTGGGGCTGATGGGGTCGGCGCTGATCACCCTGAACATTGCGCTGCTGCTGATCGGGCTGGGACTGGCCCGCGCCGTGAACCTGTCATGGAACGAGAGCAAGACAATCTCGATCGAAACTGGCATTCAAAACTCGACTCTTGGCATCACATTGGCAGCGCTGATTACCAGCACGGAAAACGGGCTAAGCCCTCTTGCTCTGCCATCGGCCGTCTATGGTATCTTGATGTATGTCGTCGCCCTGCCATTTATCGCCTGGCTGCGCCGCAGCTGAGAGGAAAAAACATGTCCAATAACACCGCAGATGCCATTGTCGTTGGGGCTGGGCTGGCCGGGCTTGCGGCCGCGGCCGAGCTAGGCGACCGCGGAAAAAAGGTGATCATACTGGATCAGGAACCCGGTCATTTCCTCGGCGGTCAGGCGTTCTGGAGCCTCGGTGGACTGTTCATGGTCGACACGCCGGAACAGCGCAGGATGGGCATCAGGGACAGCCACGAACTGGCCTTGCGTGACTGGCAGGGCAGCGCGCAGTTTGACCGCGAAGAAGACGCTTGGCCCCGCAAATGGGCCGAGGCTTACGTCGAATTCGCCGCCGGTGAAATGCGGCCCTGGCTGCACGATATGGGGCTGCGATGGTTTCCTGTGGTTGGATGGGCCGAACGTGGCGGTTCTTATGCCGATGGGCATGGCAATTCGGTACCTCGGTTCCACATCACATGGGGCACCGGCCCTGGTGTTCTGGAACATTTCATCCGTCGCGTGCGCGAACATGTCAGCACAGGCCTGATCCAGCTGAAGTTCCGCCACCAAGTCAGCCATATCATTATGCAAAACGGCTGTGCCAAAGGCGTCTCGGGAGAGGTCTTGGCTGAGGACGCAGCCGCGCATGGCGCCAAGACCAACCGGGAAGAGGTTGGGGAATTCGAGGTCTATGCTCCTTCGGTCATCGTCAGTTCGGGCGGTATTGGTGGCAATTTCGAAATGGTGCGCAAGAACTGGCCGCGCGACCGCCTGGGCGAACCACCCAAAGACATGATCGCGGGCGTGCCGTTCCACGTTGACGGCCGCATGATCCCCATCAGCGAAAAGGCCGGTGGACATGTGATCAACGGCGACCGGATGTGGCATTACACCGAGGGCGTCAAAAACTGGAACCCGATCTGGCCATCGCACGGAATTCGTATCCTGCCCGGCCCAAGCTCTATGTGGTTTGACGCGCGCGGCAATCGTCTGTTGCCCCCTTGTTTGCCGGGGTTCGACACGTTGGGCACGCTGAAAGAGATCCTGAAGACCGGTTATGAATACAGCTGGTTTGTACTGACGCAGAAAGTCATCAAAAAAGAATTTGCGCTCTCCGGGTCGGAACAGAACCCGGATTTCACCTCGGGCAGTTGGAAAGAGGTTATCCGTCAGCGCATTTTGTCAGGATCGCAAGCCACCGCGCCGGTCGAGGCCTTCAAACAACACGGGGAAGATTTCATCGTTGCCAACACTCTGACCGAACTGGTCAGCGGCATGAACCAACTGGGTGGCGATCTGATCAATGAGGCGCATTTGCGCGCCCAGATCGAAGCCCGGGACTCACAGGTCGACAACCCGTTTACCAAGGACGCGCAGATGGCGGCTATTCTGACGGCCCGCAACTATCGGGGTGACAGGTTGATCCGCACCGCCAAACCACACAAGTTCCTTGATCCTGCCAATGGGCCGCTAATCGCGGTCAAACTTCACATGCTGACGCGCAAAACGCTGGGCGGTTTGCAGACCAACCTCGACAGTCAGATGATCGGTCCAAACGGTCAGGTCGTTCCCGGGTTGTTCGCCGCAGGAGAGGTCGCCGGTTTCGGCGGCGGCGGCTATCACGGATACAACGCACTGGAAGGCACATTTCTGGGCGGCTGCATCTTTTCCGGGCGCAACGCAGGACGGTCGCGCGCTGTGGCCTGATTAATGCGTGCGTATGAATTTCAGAACCGGGTCGCCTGCGCTGTCCAGCAGCGCAAGGCTATCGCCCGCCACCGCATAGGACACCACGTTTTGCAGCGCGGCAAAGAACTGATCCTCGACCTGCTCCATCTCGGGTGGGCAGGCCATCAAAGTGGCCGCAATATTGTCTGGAAACGTAAGCGAATTTCCGGAAATTTCGGCCTGCCCTGTGAAACGGTTGCAACCGCCTGAGCCGCTAAAGGCACCGCCTTGCGCAAAATCAAGTTGCGGTGCGCGTTCGCTGTTCAGCACGGCCCCATCCACACCAATCGCCGTCCAGCTTGTGTTTTCCAGCCCCGCCGACGTGGGGCCGCCAGTCTTGACCAACAAAAGGTCGGCTGTATCCGGCGCACCATTGGTCAGGACCGGATACACCGTGTCGGTCGTAAACAGCAGTTGTGACCCACGATATATTGCCCCCCGCACCGCATAGGTCATCCCGTCACGGATCAGAGCATCATCATAGGTCAGTTCAAACTCGGCAGGCACGCCACTCAGCACGTAGCGCTGCGCAGCCAGCGTTACCGCTGGCGCATCCGCAAGCGATATATCCTGCAGCTCGATATATAGCGTCGCGTCTTCAGGCACGGCAATCCGTTCGCGGTAGGAGGCGGTACCGGTCACCGAACCAGCCGATACATCGCTGCCAATCAGCGCCACCATAATCGCACCCATTACGATCAACTGACCAAATTTTGGAAAAGGCATAATCCCGTCCTTTCGTCCAAGTTCTAGAGGAAAAGATTGTGTCTGGATCAGCCTTTACAAGACCGTCAGCGCAAAACCGGCGGGTTCGCGCCGGTGTCACAACGGCCAGATGATCGGAATAAGCAACGAAGCAAGCAGCCCAACCGTCAGGTTCAAGGGGATGCCAACCTTCATGAAATCGACAAACCGATATCCCCCCGGACCATAGACCATCATGTTGGTCTGATATCCGATTGGTGTCGCAAAGGATGCAGATGCCGCCAACATCACCGCAACTACCAGCGGCCTTGGGTCTACGCCGACGGCCTGCGCCAACCCGATTGCGATTGGCGTGACCACTACCGCAACGGCGTTGTTGGAGACGAGTTCGGTAAGCACCGAGGTCAAAACATAGATGGCCCAAACGATCAGGAACGGTGGCAGCGCACTTAGCCCAGGTGCGATTGCATCGACGATCAAGGAAACCGCCCCAGACTTATCAAGCGCGGCCCCGATGGCCAGCATCGAGAATATCAGCGCCAGAAGCCGCCCCTCGATAAAGGAAAACGCCTCATCCGCGTCTATGCAGCGGGTGACCAGAACCAGAGCGACCGCAAGAATGGAGAGCAACAGAATTGGCGCCACACCCAATGCGGCCAATACAACGATCCCGATCAATGCGCCAATCGCCACCGGAGCGTGATTGCGGCGGAACGCCCGCGCTGAGGGCTGTGTCACGTCGACCATATCCATATCAGCGGCAAGCTTCTGGATATCGGCAGGTGATCCCTCCAACAGCAGAGTATCCCCGACTCGCACCACGAGGTCGTCTAGTTGACGACCGATATTCTGGTTCCGCCGATGTACCGCCAGAACGTAGACACCATAGCGGCGGCGCAGGCGCATCACGCCCAGCGTTCGGCCAACCATACGGCACCCCGGTGTGATCAGCACTTCGACCGTTTTGGTCTCGACCGCAGAAACCTGATCAACACGCTTTAACTCTTTGTTGCTTTGCAGGCTCAGCAACTCGGTCATCTCGGTCCGCAGGACCACGCGATCCCCAACTTCAAGCGTCACCCCTTTGAGGTTGCGCCGCAAAGACTCGTCCCCGCGGACCACGTCAATCAGGCGTACGCCGGGACGCTTGAACAGTTGCACTCCTGTCACTTCGCGCCCGATCAGGTTGCTGTCAGGCGGGATGACGGCCTCGGTGAAGAATTTCATCTTGGACCGGTCACTCAGAAGCGAGGCCATGCTATCGCGTTCAGGCAGCAGGCGCGGCGCAACAAAGCGCAGATAGATCATGCCGTAGATCACCACTGCGATGCCCAAGGGCGTGACTTCGAAAATCGTGAATGCAGCCAGACCCTGAGATCGCGCGACACCATCCACAAGCAGGTTGGTCGAGGTGCCGATCAGTGTCAGCGTCCCCCCCATGATGGCAGCATAGCTGAGCGGGATCAGCAGTTTCGAGGCCGGCACGTTCAACGTGCGGGCAATCTGTACAAAAACCGGGATCATCACGACGACCACGGGTGTGTTTGACACCACCGCCGAGGCCAGAACCACAAACCCCATCAGCATGGCAATCGCGATACGCGGGTTAACCTGCGCCTGTTTCTGCGCAGTCGCGGTAAAGGAATCCAGCGCCCCGGTTCTGACCAAGGCCCCCATGATGATGAACATGGCCGCAATCGTCCACGGCGCAGGATTGGACAGAACTGCCAACGCACTTTGATAGGGCAGGATACCGGTCACCAGCATCAGGGCAACGCCCGCGATGGCGACAACCTCGGTCGGGTAAGCCTCGCGCAGGAACATGACAAACATGCCTGCGACAACCAATAGCGCCACGATCGCGCTGCCCGTTTCTGTCAGTTGAAGAAATTGCATTCGTGGTATTCAGTCCGAACCCTGGCCCAGCTTGCGCGCCCGTCGGGCAGTTTCCCGTATTGCGGGCAGCAGGGCAAGCCCAACGTCGCGCTATTGCGGCCCGGCTCGTTGCAAGCGACCCCCAACGCGCACCATTTGCACGGATTTTGCCTGACCATTGCGATCATCGGTTTCCACGAACACACCGCTTAGCGTTGCTTCGCCATTTGCAGGCGTAAACCGCGCCTTGGGCATGCCGGTGATGAACCGGCGCATCGGTTCCAGCTTTTCCATACCAATGACAGAATCGTAATCCCCGCACATCCCGGCATCGGTCAGATAGGCTGTTCCCCCCGGAAGGATCTGAGCATCTGCGGTCGGCACATGCGTATGCGTCCCGACCACAAGGCTGGCGCGCTTGTCGCAGTAATGCCCCATCGCCATCTTCTCGGATGTGGCTTCGCAATGCATGTCAACGATGATCGCCTGGGCCTGACCGCCGCGCGGGTGCGACTTCAGAATTGGCTCGATCGCCGAAAACGGATCATCGAAGGGCCGCTTCATAAAGACCTGCCCCAGCACCTGTACGACCAAAACCTTGCGCCCGCCAGGGGCGGTATAAAGACGATGCCCGCGTCCCGGAGCACCCTTGGCAAAGTTAACAGGGCGCACAATGCGCGGTTCGCTCTCGATGAATTGCAACATGTCCTTCTGGTCGAAAGCGTGGTCGCCCAGCGTCAGGCAATCCGCCCCTGCATCTAACAGCAGCTTGGCATGATCCCCGGTCAAACCCATTCCGTTCGAGGCATTCTCACCATTGATCACCACGAAATCCAGCCGCCATTCGTCGCGCAGACGTGGCAGATGTTGCTGAACAGCCGCGCGTCCAGCGCGGCCCATAACGTCACCCAGAAAAAGTATCCTCATAGAAACCGTCTAAGTGTGGCAATTCGCAAGTACAAGCCGTTAAGCTGACCCAATGAACGGCAAAACTCTTTATTTAGGAGATTCTTTATGTTTCGGATCGGTCTGACCTTTGGTGTCTGTGCCACGCTTGCTGCCTGCTCGGAAGAGCAAGCGGTCAACTCAAACCCACAGCTGCCAAACCCCTCGGCCATCTATTGCATCGATAGCGGTGGGAGGTATGAAATTCGGGACGGAGAGAATGGCCAGACCGGCGTGTGCATATTGCCTGATGGCACCGAAAAAAATGCCTGGGAGTATTTTCGCGCTAAAAACCAGGGCTGATACCTTCGTTAAAAGGTCAACACTCGGCTTTCAGTTACTACCATATCAAGCGGCTGATCCGTCGATTCCAGCGGCAGCCCGTCTGCTTCTTGCGCATCGTAGGCAAAACCGATGGCCAGAGTCGGGCGTTTCGCGCGCAGCCCTTCCAATGTCCGGTCATAGAACCCGCCCCCATAACCCAGACGCCCTCCATTTGCATCGAATGCCACCAGCGGAACGATCAGAATTTCGGGATCGAAATAGTCATCGACCTCGGGCACTTTGGCGCCAAACGGGCCATCCTTCAGCCTGCCTTCGGGCGTCCAACGAGAGAATTTCAGCGGCTGTCCGGCCGCCTGAATAACCGGTACGCCCACCGGGCCGTAAGCGGACGCCTCGGCCATGGCGGGCAGCGGGTCACTCTCGGTCCGGATGGGCATATAACCCGACAGGGGTACTCCGCGGTGCCCGGCCAGAATTTCAGACAGTCGCCCGGCGGCACCGGGCGGATTTGCATCAAACGCAGATTTGCGCCGGGCAAAGGCCGCCTTGCGCGCGGTTGCTTTGATTTCGGTCAGATCGGTCACAATAGCACCACGCTGGCAAGCCCAAGAAAGATAAAGAATCCCATGACATCCGTCGTTGTCGTCACAAAGGTTCCTGACGCCAGCGCCGGGTCAATACCCATCCGGTCTAGCACGACCGGTACTACCGTACCTGCAAAGCCTGCGATCACCATGTTCACGACCAGAGCGGAGCCAATCACGACACCCAGCAACGGCGAGCCGAACCAATACATTCCCACCACGCCCAGAACGGTGGCAAAACACAGCCCGTTCAACATGCCCACCAGCAGTTCCCGTCGGATCACCCGCATCACGTTCGCACCGGTCAGGTCGCGCGTTGCCAGGGCTCGCACTGCGACAGTCAGCGATTGTGTCCCCGCATTGCCCCCCATCGAGGCCACAATCGGCATCAGAATGGCCAACGCCACCAACTGATCAATCGCCGCCTCGAACTGGGAAATCACCAGCGAGGCGCAGATCGAAGTACACAGGTTGACCGCCAACCACGGCAGGCGTCGCCTGCTGGTCGCGGCCACACTGTCGGACAGCGAGCTTTCGTTGCTGACGCCGGCAAGACGCAACATGTCCTCTTCGTATTCCTCATCCAGAACCACCATCGCGTCATCAATGGTGATCACCCCGACCAGCCGTCCGTCACCATCCACCACCGGGGCCGAGATCAGGTGATACTGATTGAACGCATAGGCCACGTCCTCTTCATCCTGATCGACGGGAATGGTATAGAACTCTTCTTCGGCAATTTCGTGCAGAGGCACCTCGCGCCGGGTGGCCATGAGTTTGCCCAGTGTTACCTGTGCTGTTGGCTTCAGCCGCGGATCAACAAGAACCAAATGGTAGAATTGTTCTGGCAGTCCGTCATTGGCACGCATAAAGTCAATGGCCTGCCCAACTGTCCAATGCTCGGGCGCCATGACGACTTCGCGTTGCATAAGCCGTCCGGCCGAGTTTTCCGGGTAGGATAACGCCTGTTCGGCCGCGATCCGTTCGGAATCCTCCAGCGCACCCAGGATGGCTTCTTGCTGCGGCTCTTCAAGGTCTTCCAGCAGATCGACGACATCGTCGCTTTCCATGTCGCGTACGGCATCCGCCAGAACATCGGGACGCAGGACTTCAATAACTTCTTCCCTGACACCTTCGTCCAGTTCAGACAGAATATCGCCGTCGAACTCTTTGTCATACAGACGGATCAACCGGGCGCGGTCATAGGGGTTGATCTGTTCCAGAAGGTCGGCGATGTCGGCAGCGTGCAGCGGGTCCATCAATTCGACCAGCTTGTCGCGGTCATCGACATCAACTGCATACAGAATGGATGCTACCGTTCGACGATCCAGCGCATAGGCGTCATCATCAGAAGTCGGTTCACTTACGGGTTCGTTAATACCTGTTGTCATATCTGCCCCCGCTCTGTTCGCCCATTGGCCCCTAAATAGAAGAAGCAGCTACCGGAAAACAATGACAATGCGCCGATTTACCGACAACTTTCCTGCCCCTATGCTGTTTCGCAGTCCCAGACAGGCGGAGATGAATGAGTATGGCGCAAAAAACGCTGCTGAAAGGGCGTGTCCTGAGTTTCACTGGCACCCCGTTCGAGGGCGAACCGACCGAGGCTGTCAAAATCAGCGAAGCGGTTCTGATCGAAAACGGTCGGATTTCCAGCGTATCGGATGCCGACAGTCTGCACAATGCCCACCCCGAGGCAAAAGTCGTGGATCATGGTCAGCACGTGATCCTTGCAGGATTTGTTGATGCGCATGTGCATTATCCGCAGACCGCCATGATCGCTAGTTGGGGCAAACGCCTGATCGACTGGCTGAACACCTATACCTTTCCTGAAGAGATGAAATTCGGCGATGCAGCCTATGCCGCTGAGATTGCCAACAGGTATCTGGACCTGACAGCGGCACATGGCACCACCACGATGTGCAGCTATTGCACCATCCATCCCGAGAGTGTTGATGCCTTTTTCATTGCGGCCAAACAACGCGGTCAACGTGTGGTTGCGGGCAAAACCTGCATGGATCGCAACGCACCCGATGGCCTGAGAGATACCGTGCAAACTGCCTATGACCAATCCCAGATTTTGCTTGAGAAATGGCACGGGGTCGACCGCCTGTCCTATGCGATTACGCCGCGTTTCTCACCCACCTCCACACCCGAACAGTTAGAGGCCATGGGCGCATTATGGGCAGAGCATCCCCATTGCCTGATGCAAACCCATCTCAGCGAACAGACTGATGAAATTGCCTGGGTACGCGACCTGTTCCCCGACGCCCGCGATTATCTGGACACCTATGAAAAGTTCGGCCTGCTTGGTCCCAACGGCCTGTATGGCCACGTCATCCACCTTGAGGCACGTGAACGCGACCGACTGCGTGAGGTCGACGCTGCGTTGATCCATTGTCCGACCTCAAACACCTTTATCGGGTCAGGCCTGTTCGACATGGCAGGGTTGATGCGCGACGGACACCGGGTTGGTCTGGCAACGGATACTGGTGGCGGTTCAAGTTTCTCGATGCTGCGCACGATGGCATCGGCCTATGAGATCGGACAACTGCGCGGAACGCCGCTGCACGCCGCGCAACTGCTGTGGCTGGGCACCGTAGGGTCGGCCCGCACGTTGAGGCTGGACGACAGCATCGGCAATATCGCCCCGGGAATGGAGGCCGACCTGATCGTGCTCGACCTCGCCTCAACCCCGGCCATAGCTCAGCGCGAGGCCTGCGCCGATGACCTGTGGGAGGCCCTCTTTCCCACCATCATGATGGGCGATGACAGGGCGATTGCCGAGGTCTGGATCGCGGGTCAGCCTGTCCAAACCTAAGGTTGCAAAGCGCGGGCCAATCGGTTCTGTCGCTCAATCACCCGGGGCAGATCCAGCGTTGCGATCTGCCCGTCCCGCACGATCTGGCGACCTTCGACAAACAGGTGCTTCACCCGCGCCGGTCCGGCAAGCAACAGGGCGGCTGGATCCCAACTGCCCGCGCTTTCAATACCGCGCGTATCCCATATGGCTATGTCAGCACGTTTTCCGGGCTCCAGCCGACCGCAATCGGGCCGATTCAAGACATCCGCCCCACCCCGCGTGGCAATTTCAAGCGCCTCACGTGAGGACATGGCATCGGCACCGCTTGCGACGCGCTGCAACAACATAGCCTGCCGCGCCTCGAGGATCAGATTGCCGCTGTCATTACTGGCCGACCCATCGACGCCCAGACCCACAGGCACGCCGCGATCTCGCATCGACCGTACAGGGGCAATCCCCGAGCCCAACCGGCAGTTCGAACAGGGACAGTGCGCCACGCCTGTGCGGGACCGTGCAAACAGATCAATCTCTGCCCCGTCCAGTTTCACGCAATGGGCGTGCCAGACATCTGAGCCGGTCCAGCCCAAATCCTCGGCATATTGACCGGGGCGGCAGCCGAATTGTTCCTGCGAATAGGCGATATCCTCGTCATTCTCGGCCAGATGGGTATGCAGCATGACGCCTTTGTCACGGGCCAGATTGGCCGTGTCTCGCATCAAGTCGCGACTGACAGAGAACGGCGAGCAAGGTGCCAGCCCGACCCGACACATTGCACCCTCTGACGGGTCATGAAAGGCGTCGACCACACGCATCATGTCTTCGAGAATAGCTGCTTCGGCCTCGACCAGTGAATCCGGCGGCAAGCCACCATCGCTTTCACCAATACTCATAGCGCCACGTGTTGGGTGGAACCGCAGGCCAACCTCGGCAGCCGCAGCAATGGTGTCATCCAGACGCGCACCGTTCGGATATAGATACAAGTGGTCGGAACTGAGCGTGCATCCCGTCAACGCCAGCTCGGCTAAACCGATCTGGGCGGATACGAACATCTCTTCGGGGCCAAATCGCGACCAGATCGGATAGAGCGTTTTCAGCCATCCGAACAAAAGCGCATCCTGTCCGCCAGGAACGGCGCGGGTCAGGGTCTGGTACAGATGGTGGTGCGTGTTCACGAGGCCGGGCGTAACCACACATCCGCTTGCATCATGGATCTCAGCGCTCGCCTGCAACCCATGGCCGATCTGTTCAATCTGTCCATCTCGGATCAGAATATCCGCGCCAGAAAGTTCTCGGCGCTGGTCATCCATGGTCAGGATCGTGTCTGCATTTATGATGAGGATATCAGTCATCTTGCTCTCCTTGCATCGCCCGTTTCATGCATGGAGTGCAAAAGCTGGCGGAAAACGGGCACAAGAACCAGCCGGCTCAAGGTTAATCCGCTCGCCGGGTCGCCGCAACAATTTTCAGAAGTTGCGCAGAATTTCCAGCGCAGCTGCGTGAATATCCGGGTTTGCCGCCGCCAGAGCCCGACCGCCATTATGGGCGGGGCCGCCTTGCCAGTCTGTGACGATACCGCCAGCCGCATGAATCACGGCGATTGGCGCCTGAATGTCATAGGCGTTCAGACCTGCTTCGATCACCAAATCCACCTGACCCGCTGCAAGCAGAGCATAAGCATAGCAATCCATTCCATAGCGGGTCAGGCGTACGTGCTGTGACACAGCCTCAAACCCGGCACGATCTTCCGACGCGCCGACCTCGGGGAAGGTCGTGAACAGAATCGCCTGGTCCAGAGAAGGTGTTGAACGGGTCTTCAGGGACATATCGCCCGTAGGACCATGGCTTCGCGCGATATCCGCCGAGCCGATGAAGCGTTCCCCGATATACGGCTGGTCGATGATCCCCATGGTTGGCCCGTCCTGCGTGCTAAGCGCAATCAGAACCCCCCATGTCGGTGTCCCGCTGATAAACCCTCGGGTGCCGTCGATCGGATCCAGAACCCAGGTGCGGCCACTTTGCCCCTCGTGCTGCCCATATTCCTCGCCAAATATTCCATCTTGGGGCCGATGTCGGGCTAAAACCGCGCGCATGGCTTTTTCGGCTGCGCGGTCGGCGACAGTGACCGGATCAAATCCCTGATCCAGCTTATTCGAAGTCTCAAGATTAGACTTCCTGAAAAAAGGAAGAATGGCCGCACGCGCCGCGTCGGCCATTTCTTCAGCTACTTCAAGATCACTCAGCGACATCTTATCCATACGCTACCCGTGCGTTTCGTCAGGATCAGAGTCAACCCGTGAAATCAGGCAACATCACTCAGAACGCGCGCAAGCTCGAACAGGCGGCGACGCTGGTTTTCCGGTATGGCATAGTAAGAGCGGACGAGATCCAGGGCCTCTTTGTCGCCCATAAGGTCTGCAGGAACCGATTTCTTATCCGAGCTTCCTTTCTCGACCTCTTCCAGGCCTTCAAAGAAGAAACTGACGGGAACATCCAATGCCTCGGCAATGTCCCAAAGACGAGACGCGCTGATTCGATTGGCACCGGTTTCATATTTCTGGATTTGCTGAAACTTGATACCAACTTGCTGTGCCAACTGCTGTTGGGTCATGCCAATCAGCCAGCGGCGATGCCTGACGCGTTTGCCCACATGGACATCGACGTGATGGGTCATTGGTACTATCCTCCCTTACACACACAACTGATACGGGTGCGCAACATGCTTTGTTACCGCAACATTAGCGAGCCCGACTTAACCACTCCCTAATTTGGAACATGCCCCCCAAATCAGCACCATAGCGCACTATTACGTTTTTTGGCGCTTTTTTCAAGAAGGTTGAATCTGATTCCACAAACAATGGTTTATAGTTGTGTTGTGAATACCGCGCACACGTTGATTCCGATCTGAAAACAATCACCTGATCAACACCGGATTAACGGGGTCTTCAGCAGGGTAACAGATTGACAAGACCACGACAGCACTGACCTATGCCCGAAAAGACGGAGCCAAATCATGCTGGCGTTTCATATCCAGACCAACGGGGCCAAGGCCCAGCTTTGCAATATTGACCTGACAGAACCCGGCGACAGCCAGGTCTGCATTCAAATCAAAGCCTGCGGTTTGAATTTTGCGGATCTCCTTATGCAGAAGGGGACGTATCAGGACACCCCGGTGGCGCCCTTTTCCTTGGGCATGGAAGTCGCAGGGATTGTTCGCGAAATTGGAAACAATGTACGCCACCTGAACCCGGGTGACCGTGTCGCTGTCTATTCCGGCCAGGGTGGCCTCGCTGAATTCGGAGTGTTCGACGCCGATCGTGCAATCGCAATCCCTGACTCTATGAGCTTTGAAGACGCCGCCGCAATTCAGATCACATATGGCACCAGCCATATTGCCTTGGATCATCGTGCGCGGCTCAGGCCCGGCGAAACCCTGCTGGTGACCGGTGCGGCAGGTGGCGTCGGCCTGACGGCGGTAGAGATCGGCAAGCTTATGGGCGCCACGGTTATTGCGCAGGCGCGCGGCAGTGAGAAACTCAAGGTGGCACAGAGGGCCGGGGCCGATCATCTGATCGACGCATCCGAAGATCTCCGCGTCCGTGTCCAGGCATTAGGAGGCGCGGATGTCGTATATGACGCGATCGGCGGCGATGTATTTAAAGCCGCCTTTCGCGCGACCAACCCCGAAGGTCGCATCTTGCCCATTGGCTTTGCGGGCGGTGAGGTGCCGCAAATTCCGGCCAACCATCTACTGGTCAAGAACCTGACAGTCATCGGGCTCTACATCGGAGGCTACTTGAAGTTTCGACCTCAGATTGTGACGGACAGCTTTGAAACGCTGTTTCGCTGGCATAGCGAGGGCCGCATCAAACCGCATATCAGCCATGTCCTGCCCCTGTCCGAAGCCGAACGCGGACTGGCCATGCTGCGCGACAGGACGGCCACCGGGAAAGTCGTCATAACCCCCTGAGGGATAATCAACCGACAACGGCTTTGAGCGGCACCCCCCCAAGCAAACGAAAGTTCTGGCGCACCAGCGTCGCCAACGCCTCAACCACGGCCCCGCGGCCAGTTTCGCCGCCATACAGATTTATCATATGCGCAGGAAGCTCGGGCAGGACGCCACCCGAATCGATCTGGGCAAGATGTGCGGCCTCTGTCCCTTCGAGCATGGCATGAACCGCCAAATCGGCGCTGACCGTTGCCTCGATAGTACGGTCGTTTTCGGTTTCCACCGAAAGCTCCCAGGGAATTCCAGCCGCATCCAGCGCAGCAATGACCTGCGGCCTGAACAGACACCGACGCCCAAGCGCTAGCGGAATGGGGCGTTTTCGCCAGGCAGACCCGCCCGGCGCACCAATCCAGCGCAAAGGAAGCTCGGCAATCGTCTCGGCCCCCTGCCCCACTGTCGCCTCGGTCGTTAGGATCAAATCGCAGTCTCCGCGCTTAAACATATCCTTCAGTTGCAGCGAATAGGAGGAGATAAGCTGCACACGGACGCGTGGGAAATCCGCGTTGAATCGCTGCAGCACCCGGGGAATCGCCGGATAGACGATATCATGCGGCACACCAAGAACGACCTCGCCCTCATAGGCCTGATCCGTCAGCTTGGACATCACCTCGTCATTCAACGAGATCATGCGTCTGGCATAGGCCAAAAGCTGTTCTCCCGACGCTGTCAGCGCGATGGTTCTGCCACTTCGGTCCAGCAGCTCCAGACCTAAAAGCTCCTCCAACCGCTTTAGCTGCATCGATACGGCAGATTGTGTCAGGTGCAGGAAACCGGCTGCCCGCGTCACGCCACCCTGATCGGCAACTGCCACAAAGGAGCGGAGAGTGGTGATGTCCAGATTTCGCATCTTCACGATTCCTTATGGATGTGTTCAATAATATTCATTTTCAAAATGTGTCACAGCCCTCCATATAAATCAAGGAAGTTGATGCAATAGGCACAACACATCAGTAAAACCGAAAGGACAAGGCTATGACGCAAATCACAGCTTCAACATATTGCAAGCCACGGCAGCGCTTTAAGCTCACTTCTGTTCTGGATGCGCTATCGCTACGGCGCCAACGCTGTCAGCTCACCAGATTGGACGACCGCGCCCTTCTCGATATCGGCATTACCCGTGAAGAAGCCGAAGCCGAAGCAAAACGCCGCATATGGGATGCTCCGGAATTCTGGCAAAAATGAACCTAATCCACTACTTTTACCACTGAATGGCGGCTGACACCTCGAAGCCGCCATTTTTGTTGCGTGTTTTAGCCTGTTTCCCACGTTAAACCCTTGAAACACAGCCCGCACTTGACGATATTTGCGAGGAGCGCGGCCTGACATCGGGACGCAAAAAGAATATGTGGAGGGAGACCTTTTAATGGCACAATTTGACACGATCCGGACGGCGACCGGTACGCGCGCTGTCCAGATTGACGAGGGCCTGCGCGCCCATATGAACAAAGTCTACGGCACAATGTCCGTGGGCATGCTGATTACGGCACTCGCGGCCTGGGCTATTGCTGGTCTTGCCGTGACCTCAGATCCAAGCAACGCAGTTGCTCAGATCGGCGCTGATCGTTATCTGACCAGCCTGGGCGGCACCCTGTTCCTGTCGCCGCTGAAATGGATAGTGATGTTCTCACCGCTGGCATTCCTGATCTTTGGCTGGGGCGCGCTGATGCGGCGCGGGTCGGCTGCGGCGGTGCAACTGGGTTTCTTCGTATTCGCGGCCGTTATGGGCGTTTCGATGAGCTCGGTGTTCATGATCTACACTCCTTACTCGATCGCGCAGACGTTCATTGTGACCTCGATTGCCTTTGCTGGTCTGAGCCTGTTTGGCTACACCACCAAGCGCAATCTAAGCGGCATGGGCACATTCCTGATTATGGGTGTGATCGGCCTGCTGGTGGCGATGGTCATAAATATGTTCCTGCAATCGCCTGCGATGATGTTCGCGATCTCGGCAATCGGAGTGATTATCTTTGCTGGCCTGACGGCGTTCTACACACAGGACATCAAAAACACCTACGTTGCGCATGCAACACATGGTGACCAGGAATGGCTGAACAAAGCGGCTATAGACGGCGCGCTGAGCCTCTATATCTCGTTTCTGAACATGTTCCAGTTCTTGCTGATGTTCATGGGGCAACAAGAGTAGCACACCGCATTACAGCAGCAAATAAACAGGGCGGGTCCGAAACGACCCGCCCTTTTCTTTTGCGGCCTGCAGCAGGTCGCCCTGCGGTCAGCTCCTCGCCACGTGCTCCCAAAAAGAAAGGCCCCGTCCTGATGACGAGGCCTTGGAATTGAAAGCGAACGGAACTTTAGCTGCAGTTCAACTGAACAGCAAATCCGGAACTGCGCTTTTCTGAACCTTTGCGATAAACGTCGCCGACAGGCAAGCAGCCAGTGAATTGTTCGGCGCCAGTACCAAAGTTTGCACCAATCGTATTCGGAACCCTGGTGCGGCTATTTTCGGTACGCACGACGCCGAAAAGCGTTCCGTTCACTTCAACAGTGCTCAGGAACAGGTTTGTATCTGAGCCAGAAACGACTACTGCGCTGGTATCGCTGCGCGCGCCATTTTCTATTGCAACACGTGCAATTTTACCCGGATCGGTCTCGTCCGTTGAAACTCGGACCGGGGGTAGCTCTGCCAACTCGGCCGGAACATTGGTGGACTCTGGAACAAACGCCGCCGCACCCGGCACTTCGCTGATGCTCCGCGGCTCACCATCAATGCCCGTAAAGCCAACACCCTCGCGGTTATAGGGGTCTTCACAGGCTGCGAGAGCCAGAATAGTTGCTGTGGATAACAAGATTTTTTTCATGACGGCCAACATTTTGGAACGGTTAGCTCAAGCGTAGTTGCAATACATTCCAAAAAGCAACCCAGCGGGCAAACGAATGCCTCGGCTGCTGATGCTTAGCTGCAACGGCCTCCAAGCGCGCTCCGGCTGCCTTGAGCCGATAGATTCAGGTATGAAACATCGTCGCGCAAACGAAAAAGGCCCTGTCGAAACAGGACCCTTGTCATTCTGTCCAAGCAGGACGGCAGATTACTTGATCTTGCCTTCCTTGTACTCGACATGCTTCCGAACGACCGGGTCGTATTTACGAACGGTCATTTTCTCGGTCATGGTGCGCGCGTTCTTTTTGGTCACATAGAAGTGGCCCGTGCCCGCGGTCGAGTTCAGACGGATCTTGATTGTCGTCGGCTTCGCCATGGTTATCTCCTGCGTCCGAAAAGGCAGGGGCCTTTCGGTTGAATTCCTATGAGCGTGCGCTTTTACCCGGTCATGCAGCCGAGTCAACCTGAATTCGGGTAGATCGGCGCAGATTTCATCAAAACACAAGATCGTCCCTGCCCCCAGCTTATCGCAGACCTTAACGCGGCCATTTCGGCCACAAGGGATGCCAGCTCAGCAGCCACAGCAAGACCTGTATCAAAGGATGACTCCAGCCGTGACCCACCTGTGGAACAACGCGATTCGTCTTAGCAATATTAACGCGCGGAGGGCCTGTAAGCCGGATCTTGTTCCAGGGTTGCCCCCTTCGATGACCATTCCTCTAGGCCGTGCATTGCTGC
This sequence comes from Ruegeria sp. YTSA226, assembly GCF_059609905.1. NCBI lineage: Bacteria > Pseudomonadati > Pseudomonadota > Alphaproteobacteria > Rhodobacterales > Roseobacteraceae > Ruegeria > Ruegeria sp. YTSA226. The sequence continues at coordinate 146,179 of NZ_JBXWMQ010000004.1, read as the reverse complement.
ACGGCTCAAGCTGCCAACCCGGTCCCTCTCGGCCAAGACGCACTTAGCGGCGGTATCGGCGGACGCCGACCTGCCCGCGTGGGGACCCTATTTGGCATTGCTCCCAGTGGGGCTTGCCGTGCCACCCCTGTTGCCAGGGGCGCGGTGGGCTCTTACCCCACCGTTTCACCCTTACCACGTTTTGCCGGAGGCGAACCTTCGACACGTCGTGGCGGTCTGATTTCTGTGGCGCTTTCCGTCGGGTTGCCCCGCCCGGGCGTTACCCGGCACCGTTGTCTTGTGGAGTCCGGACTTTCCTCTCGGGCTTGCACCCCAGCGGCCATCCGGCCCTCCGCGCGGAGACGTGGGTATGCGCAGTGTCAGGCCGCGTCAAGGGCCGATAGGGCGTTAAGGGGCAGCCCCTTCTTGGCCTGCGGTCAATTCAGCCCCGAGATATTTTTGGCCAGATGAAAAGCCGATCAGGTCCAGAGCGCCGCATGGCCGAGCGGGGTGAAATCCGCAGGTTCCAACGGGCCTTTGGCCCAAGGGCGGTATCTGAGACGCACGGTGGCAAGCAGTGTGTCGTCGTCCGTTTCGGGCGAAAAGCCCATCTGTTGCGCCAACGCACGGAACAGCGGCATCGAGGCCTCTTGCGGGCCGTCATCCTGGCCACGTTGGCCAGCAAAATTGAGATGTTCGAGCCGTTGCCAGGGAAAGCGCGGGCCGGGGTCGACCTTGCGCCCCGGAGCCATGTCGGAATGGCCGATAACCCCGTCCGGTGCAATCGCCCATCGGGCCATGATACGGGCCAGAAGCCACTCAAGCGTGGTCATCTGAGGTTCGGGAAAAGGATGGGTGCCAAGATTGTCCAGCTCGATCCCAATCGAACGCGAATTGATATCAGTTCGCCCGCGCCATTCCCCTGCCCCGGCGTGCCAGGCCCGGTCCTCTTCGCGCACCAATTGCCAAAGCGTGCCATCGGAACCGATCAGGTAATGCGCAGAGACTTCGAAGGCCGGGTCACACAAGCGATCCAGCGCAGCCTGTGCACTGTCCATTGCGGTGTAGTGCAAAACGATCAATGACGGCGTCAGCCCATCCCGGCGATCTCCGAAATTGGGGGATGGGTGCCAGATGGGCTTTGGATCAGTTGTTGACGGCACTGCGGAACGGGCTGGGGTCCCAGCCGCAAGCATATCCGTCGCCATCAGGGTCCAGCCCCTTGCGGTCCTTCTGGGGACCGCCATTTGACAGGAACTCGATCTGCGCCTGGTCCGCCGATGGGAATTTCGCGCAATTCCGCTGTGCCTTGGCCTGCAGGTTGAACCCTGCACGGCTGTAAAGCTGGGCACCGACCGGATTGGATGTGCTCAGCGCGTATTGGACGATGTTTGGCTGACCATCCGCTCCGCGTTGCGGAACCGCGGTTGGGGCGACAACCTCATAGGTTTGGCTGTTCTGTTCGATTCGAGCAGCATCGGTTTCGATACTGCGACGTTCAGAAACCGCAGCAAAATCCTGTTCGTCAGAGATGCCGCTGTTGCTCGCAGTCCGCACCGATGCTGAAGCGGCGGTCGCCTGCGTCGAGGTGCTTGCAAGCGCTGCAGCAGTGGCCGTGGCCAGGTCAGCACCATCCGCGCCCGATGTGGGCGACCCCAGAGGTTGTTGCGAGACCTCATAGGGTTCCGGCAGAGGGCTTCCGGTGCCGCCCTGCCCTGCCAGCTCAGCTTCTCTTTGCGCCTGATAAGTCGGGGTGTTGAACCCTGTACCCTGAACCGGGGCCACCGTGTTACAGGCGGCCATCAACCCGATTGCGGGGATCAGAATCGAAAAGCGCATCCAGCTGCTCCGTTCTACGTTGTCTTGTTGATCAGAGGATTACCACCATTTCCCCGGCTTGGCCACAAAGCCCGCAGCGCTTTCCAGCGCATAGGCCGTGTTCAGCAAATCGCCTTCGTCCCATGGACGGCCAATCAGCTGCAGACCAAGCGGCAAACCCTGAGAATCAAGACCTGCAGGAACCGAAATGCCCGGCAAACCAGCAAGGTTGACCGTCACGGTAAAGACGTCGTTCAGATACATCTGAACCGGATCCGCCTCGGTCATTTCGCCCAGTCCGAACGACGCCGACGGCGTGGCCGGGGTCAGGATGGCGTCGACACCGGCGGCGAAGACGTCCTCGAAATCTTTCTTGATCAGGGTACGGACCTTGCGGGCGCGGTTATAATAGGCGTCATAGAAACCCGCCGACAGAACATATGTCCCGACCATCACCCGGCGCTGCACCTCGTGCCCGAAGCCTTCGGCGCGGGTCTTTTCGTACATCTCGGTGATGCCGTCGCCCTGCCCTATCTGCGCGCGGCGGCCATAGCGGACACCATCATAGCGCGCCAGGTTCGAGGACGCCTCGGCAGGCGCAATCACGTAATAGGCGGGCAGCGCGTATTTGGTATGCGGCAGAGAGATGTCGACGATCTCGGCCCCTGCGTCCTTCAGCATCGCCGCGCCATCTGCCCAGAGTTTTTCGATCTCGGCGGGCATGCCGTCCATCCGGTATTCCTTGGGGATACCGATCTTCTTACCCTTGATGTCGCCGGTCAGCATGGCCTCGAAATTCGGGACGGCCAACTCGGCGCTGGTGGAATCCTTGGGGTCATGACCGCACATGGTTTCCAGCATGATCGCCGCGTCGCGGACATTCTTGGTCATCGGTCCGGCCTGATCCAGTGAGGATGCAAAGGCCACGATGCCCCAGCGCGAACACCGGCCATAGGTCGGCTTGATGCCAGTAATCCCGACAAAAGCCGCTGGTTGACGGATCGAGCCGCCAGTATCGGTGCCAGTGGCGGCCAGACACAGATCAGCTGACACCGCCGAAGCCGATCCGCCGGAGGACCCGCCCGGTGTCAGCTGTGCGTCGTCATTGCCACGGCGCCACGGGCTGACCGCATTGCCATAGACCGAAGTTTCGTTGCTGCTGCCCATGGCAAACTCGTCCATGTTCAGCTTGCCCAGCATCACGGCACCCGCGTCGGCCAGTTGCTGCGAAACGGTAGATTCGTATTCAGGTTTGAAGCCTTCAAGAATCTTTGAGGCTGCCTGCGAGGGCACGCCCTTGGTGCAGAATAGGTCCTTGATGCCGATCGGCAGACCACACATCGACGGCGCATCACCCGCTTTGATGCGCGCGTCCGCTGCCTTGGCACGTTCTATCGCGATCTCGGGGGTTTTATGAACAAAAGCGTTCAGCGCATCTGCTGCATCAATGGCGGTCAAGCAGGCTTCGGTCAGCTCGACCGAGGTGACATCACCGGCACGCAGCGCGTCGCGGGCTTCGGCCAGGCCCAGTTTGTTCAGATCGCTCATGTCTTACTCCACCACTTTGGGGACTGCGAAAAAACCTTCGCGTGCGTCGGGGGCATTGGCCAGAACCTTGTCCTGCTGGTTGCCGTCGGTGACCACATCCTGGCGGCGCTTCAGGCGCATCGGTTCGACCGAAACCATCGGCTCTACACCGTCGACATCCACTTCATTCAACTGTTCGATGAACCCAAGAATGGTGTTGAACTCGGATGCCAGCGCAGGCAGCGCGTCATCCTCGACCTTGATCCGGGCCAGTTTGGCCACCTTTGCGGCGGTGCTTTGGTCAATCGACATCGGAAAACCTCATATGCGTCAGGGGGCATTTACCTGTCTGATGCCTCGGTCGCAAGGGTAGCAGGCGGTTGTTCTGCCCCTTCTATGCAAGGAGGCGGCGACAGCCATACAAAAATGCATAGCGCCTATGCACAAAAGTAAACCAATTAGTTCAGAATCCGCCTTGAAAAAGTGAACTGCGCCGTTCACTTCTTACAGCATGGCACAGCCACTAACTGGAGTAAGATGATGAAAACGCTCATGACCGCATTTGTGTTGGCCACTACTGTTCTTGCTACGCAAGCTCAGGCATTCGGACCCACCATGGGTTCGCTAACCCGCGACCTGTCTTTCCCCGATCAGGTTTCCGAACCAGTTACACAGGACAAAACGAAGCTGGGTAACTGACGCCACAACTTCGTCCGGGTCGGATCCCCCTCTCCGACCCGGAATTTCGCATTTGACTGCTGCGTTTGATTTGCCGACTCGCTACGATGCGTCCGAACACACCGCCGGATTTCCGGCAAGCCCACGGAGCATAGAATGAGCGCGCGAAAACAGGCAGTCCTGGACGCAATCGACGCAGCCAACACCCAAGATCCAACCTTAGAGAACGGCCAACCCGCAGCGTTGCTTTACGGACAACGCATGAGCGCTGAACTGGCCAGGCTTTTTCCCGATGCATCGAACTCGCTTGAGATCGCCGCACGCGGGCAACATGTTGAACGCTGGAAGCTGGCCCGAAGTGAATATCCCGAAGGGCGCGCCGGGTATCTGGCTTGGCGCAAGGCGCAGGGCGAACACCATGCGCAAACCGTCATGACCTTGATGAAGCAGTGCGGATTTGAAGAGAACGAAATCCAAGACGCCGGACGCATGGTGCGCAAGCAGGGTATCAAACGTGACAACGAGGTGCAGGCGCTGGAAGATGTGGCCTGTTTTGTGTTCCTCAAATGGTATTTCGCTCCCTTCGCCGCAAAGCACTCGCAGGAAAAAATCCTCAGCATTGTCGAGAAAACCGCGCGTAAGATGTCATCCGATGCACGCACCAGGGTTCTGGCCGAATTTGACCTGCCCGCAGAACTGGCTGCTGCGTTTCAGGCCTGAGACGCACGGCTTAGGTGCCTGCGGTAGACTTCGATCATCCAGCCCAACATCGTGGCGTTCAGGATGTGCCACAGAAAATGCGTACCAGTCGGGAATTGCGTGCAAATCGGTGCGTCCAAAGCGCGAAAGGTAATCGACACGATCAGGATCACTGCGCCGGTCGCCAGCCCGCGGGCGGTATCAGGCCGGCGTTTCGACAACAGGATTGCGTAAATCAGGATCAATAGCGGCACCGGAGCATAGGCGGCCGATCCGCCCAGACCCGGAATCAGTTGGAACACCGGAATCGTCAAAGCGGCATATGGCACAAACAGGGCCGCGCCGATCCCCGCGTAAAGCGGCCGCAACTGCCAGACGTCGCGATTCATTGCAAAAATATAGGTCAGAATAAAAAGCAGGATGGGTGCAGTATCCGCCAACGCGGACCAGACCTGTGCATGGGTGTGAAACAAATAACTGCCAATTCCGATGCCGACCAGGATAACCACAAGCATTTTTGCCAATGGCATCCCCGGCCCGCGCACCCGCCGCCACATAATGAAAGCCGCAATCAAAAAGGCGGTATTCGTAACCGCATTTATCGGCTCTGCCCAATAGGCAGGCGATAAACGCTCACAATAGCTGTCAATTTCCCGAAACCAATCCATGAAATTTTACATACCCGATGCTAGTCTGCTGCCAACAGTTCATTTGGGAGTGCTTTTCATGAATATCATCTGGCTTGGGCATGGCAGCTTTCGCATTGAAACAGCAGGACAGGTTCTGCTGATCGACCCTTGGCTGACCGGCAACCCCGTTTTGCCTGAAGATCAGCATGACGCTGCTTTGGAAGGCGCGACACATATCCTGCTGACACACACGCATTTCGATCATGTCGTTGACATTGTCTCATTGGCCAAACATCTGAACGTCCCCGTGGTCGGTCAGTATGACCTGATGGGGTACTGGAGCGAAGCTGAAGGTCTGGAAACAGTCGGCTTCAACAAAGGCGGCACGGTCAACCTGAACGGTGTTATGGTCTCGATGGTACCCGCCTCGCACAGCTCGACATTTTCAACCCCAGACGGGCTGCGCACCGGCGGCAGCGAGGTCGGTTTCATGATCTCATCCGAGGGGCACATGCTCTATGTTTCGGGCGACACCGATATCATGGCCGATATGGACTGGATGGGGGATTACTATAAACCCGATATAGGTATCCTGTCCGCAGGGGGCCACTTTACCATGGACATGAAAGGCGCCGCCTATGCTGCAAAGCGCTATTTCAATTTCAAAACCGTGATTCCCTGCCATTACAAGACCTTCCCGATTCTGGAACAATCCGCGCAGGTGCTGGCGGACGGTTTGCCGGGTGTCGAGGTGATCGAACCGCAGCTGATGCAAGCCATCAAGCTGTAGCCGCTTGATGAGTAACGCGGTAACACCCTCTCCAGAACTGGTCGCCGTCATACGGCGCTGGAATGATGCGGTTCGCCTCAAGGATCGCGCCGCGCTGATGAACCTGCTCTCGTCATCTGAACATCTGCGGTATCAGGGGTCGGCAGATGGCGAAAGCTGGTCCGGACAGGTGTTCCGCCGGGGCTTTGCCGACCACACCCGTGAAATTCCGGATTTCAGCTGGGACGAACATTCGCTCGAGGCGTTTGAATGCGGTGACATAGGATGGGCCCATTGCGAAGCAACACTTGCATTCACATCAAACGGCAAAGCCACGCTCCATAGGTTCACCTTTGTATTGCATCTGGAAAACGGTGTCTGGAAGATGATCCAGATGCATGTCTCCAACCCGACTTCGAACATGGAGAAAATCGGGATCGAGCATGAAGCGCTGAACGCATTGATCGCGGCAGCTCGGCAGGAATTCACTCAGGATCAACAAGAGGGCGCGGCTTCGGTCATGTTTACTGATATCGCGGGTTCTTCTGAAATCACGCGTCAGGTCGGAGATCACAAATGGACCGCGCTCATATCCAGCCATTTCGATCTGGCTGAAAATCTAATTCACACCCATGGCGGCCGACTGGTCAAATCACTTGGGGATGGCACGATGTCGATCTTCTCCTCTGTCCACGACGCGATCCAAGCGGCGACCGAATTCCAAAGGGAAAATGCGGCCCTACAGTCGGATATACCCTTGGGTCTTCGGGTTGGCATTCATACCGGCGATGTCATTCAGCGGGACGAGGATTTCTTTGGATCGGTGGTCAATAAGGCCGCACGGGTGACTGGCCTTTGTGGCGCGAATGAAATTCTTGTCACCGACGTTACCCGATTGCTGCTGGGCGCGACCGCCGGGCTACAGTTCAGCGCTCCGATTTCCGCTCAACTAAAGGGGTTCGGTGGGCCACAGACGGTCTATCGCGTGGACTGGGCCAAACCCTAGCACCGCAGGCCGGTCCCAACCCAGATTATTTACTGTCCCTCTTTTTGGTGAAGAATTCGCGCAGCAGGGCTTCGCAATCCTTGGCGGCAATACCGTCAAACACTTCGGGTTTATGGTGCGACTGTGGATGGGAAAACACCCGCGCCCCGTGAGCTACCCCACCCGATTTGGGATCAGAGGCCCCGTAATAGATCCGCCGAACACGAGCGGCGGCCAAAGCCGCGGCGCACATCGCGCAGGGTTCCAGTGTGACATAGATGTCGTGGTCAATCAGGCGTTCCGATCCGGTCGCAGCACAGGCGGCGCGCAGGGCCAGAATCTCGGCATGTGCGGTTGGGTCGTGCAACTCGCGTGTCTGATTCCCTGCCACGGCGACAACCCGGTCGCCCAGCACGATAGCAGCCCCTACCGGAACTTCGCCGCGTTCACCGGCTTCGCGCGCCTGCTCAAGCGCGATATCCATGTACGATTTGAACTCCATGCCTCTGACTGCATCAGAAACCTGCCTTTCGCAAGGCGGCGGGATGCGCTATGGGCTGCAAATGACTAATACCCCTCCTCCAGGCGACCGGATCGCCAAAGTCCTTGCCCGCGCTGGCGTCGCCTCGCGCCGGGAAGCGGAACGCATGATCGAAGCAGGTCGTGTGGTTGTGAACGGCAAGACCATCGACAGCCCCGCGCTGAACGTTACCGCCAAAGACAAGATCACCGTCGACGGCAAGCCGGTGTCCGAGCCGGAACCGTCACGTCTTTGGCTGTACCACAAGCCACCCGGTCTGGTTACGACGACGAAGGACGAAAAAGGCCGCGCGACGATCTTCGACAAGTTGCCCGAGGACATGCCCCGCGTCATGAGCGTCGGGCGGCTTGACCTGAACTCGGAAGGGTTGCTGTTGCTGACAAATGATGGCGGCATCAAGCGCAAGCTGGAACTGCCTGCCACCGGATGGCTGCGCAGATACCGCGTCCGTGTAAACGGGCGTCCAAAAGACGAGGATTTCGCGCCGCTCCGAAAGGGGCTGGTGATCGAGGGTGAACGGTTCCAACCGATGGAAGTAACACTCGATCGGCAACAGGGCGCAAACGCCTGGCTGACCATTGGCCTGCGCGAAGGTAAAAATCGCGAAATCCGCCGCGCGATCGAGGATATCGGCTTTGCCGTGAACCGGTTGCTGCGCGTCTCGTACGGCCCGTTTCAGTTGGGCAAACTGAAACCCGGAGAGGTCGAGGAAATTCGCCGCCGGGTCATGCGTGATCAGCTTGGTCTTGAGGCTGAGCCCGAGGCTCCGGCCAAACGCCCTGCACGACCACAGCGCAAACGGCCTCCGATCGGCAAGAAATCTCGCAAATGATAAGGGTTAGGTAACCTTCCCCCTAGCGCCGGGGCCGCGCATCCCCTAAGTTTTCCGCAAAGAGAAACTCAGGGAGCATCATGTCCGGGTCCGGAGTACAAAAACTGGCCTACGTGGCCTTATTGGTTCTGTTGTTCGGCGTCTGCACCGGGTTACTGGGAGGGCTGTAAGCACATGGCCAAACGCTTTGGCGGCAAATACAGCCCACACGACTCAGATTCGTCGACAGATCAACCGGCGCGCGGTCAGTTTGATGGCGCGCGCGTAGAACCGGCTGGCGCGCGAGCTAATATACTGTTTATCCCGGCTGTTCCATTGGTGTTTCTGTCGCTGAACGACGGTGCAATCGGGATGACCATTGGACTTGTTGCCGCTGGTTTGCTGACCGGGGCGGCCTTTCTGCTGCGCGAAGGGTTGCGGGCCGAAGCGGCCTATAACGCGCGGCGCACAGCCCGGCGCCCGGCAATTCCCCGCAAGATATTTTCCAGCGTTCTGACCGGCCTTGGGGCTGGATTGGCCTCATACCGATCCGAGTTTCTCGATGCGGCAACCGTGTCTGACGCCAGCCTCATCGCCCCAGTTTTATTCGGCACCGCCGCTGCTGTGTTGCATTCCGTTTCCTTCGGCCTGGACCCTATGTCAGACAAAGGCATGGAAGGCATCGATACCTTTCAGCAGGACCGTGTCGCACGGGTAGTCGAAGACGCTGAGGCGCATCTGACCGAAATGACCGACGCCATCAAACGTGCTGGGGACCGCCGGATCGAAGCGCGGGTCGAGCGATTTCAGGAAACTGCCCGCGATTTGTTTCGCACCGTCGAAGAAGACCCGCGCGATCTGGCCGGAGCAAGAAAATACCTGACCGTCTATCTGCAGGGTGCCCGTGACGCGACGGTCAAATTCTCGGATGTTTATGCCAGAACACGTGATGCACAGTCGCTGCAGAATTACTCGTCTCTACTGGATGACCTGGAACAGAATTTCTCTGCCAGGACCCGTAAGATGCTATTGGATGACCGCAGCGATCTGACGGTTGAAATTGACGTGCTGCGCGAACGGTTGCAGCGCGAAGGCGTTCGGTTGGACTGACCGGCCCAAAGTATACAGAGAGGATTACCCCATGTCCGAGGAAGTAAAGAACAAGGCAGTCGAAGCCGAAACGCTGGTACAGGAAGTGACCGCCGTAGCCCTGCCCGACCCCACGGCGGAAGTTGTCCTTCTGAAAGAGGCCGACGAGCCTGTAGGTGCTGAAATTCGTAAACGCATGGGCGAGATCGACATGGGGAACACGAATTCCATCGTGTCCTTCGGCTCGGGTGCGCAGGCCGAGTTGCAGGAAATCAGCCAGGCGATGCTGGCGGATGTCCGCAACAAGGATGTCGGTCCGGCAGGTGACAGCCTGCGTAATATCGTGACCACGATCCGTGGATTCTCGGTCAGCGAACTCGACGTGCGGCGCGAGCGTAGCTGGTGGGAAAAACTGTTGGGCAAGGCCGCCCCGTTCGCCAAGTTCACCGCCCAATACGAACAGGTTCAAGGCCAGATCGACCGGATCACGGATGACTTGCTTTCGCATGAACATACGCTGTTGAAGGACATCAAGTCCCTGGACATCCTGTATGAAAAAACCTTGGGCTTTTATGATGAGCTGGCGCTTTACATCGCAGCCGGCGAAGAGAAGTTGAACGAACTGGACAGCCGGGACATTCCTCAGAAAGAGGCCGAGGTTCAGGCCGCGCCCGAAGAGGATCAGGTGATGAAAGCGCAGGAGCTGCGCGATTTGCGTGCTGCGCGCGATGATCTGGAACGCCGGGTGCATGATCTGAAGCTGACGCGACAGGTCACCATGCAGTCGCTGCCCTCGATCCGTCTGGTTCAGGAAAATGACAAATCCCTGGTGACCAAGATCAACTCGACCCTAGTGAACACCGTGCCGCTCTGGGAAACCCAGCTGGCTCAAGCCGTCACCATTCAGCGCAGCGCCGAGGCCGCCGCCGCCGTGCGCGATGCGAATGACCTAACCAACGACCTTCTGACTGCGAATGCCGCCAACCTGCGCGAGTCGAACAAGGTGATCCGTCAGGAAATGGAGCGCGGTGTCTTTGATATCGAGGCCGTAAAACAGGCCAATGCCGATCTGATCGGAACCATCAATGAAAGCCTGGAGATTGCGGATGAAGGCAAGGCCAAACGCGCCGCTGCCGAGCAAGAGCTGCAGAAGATGGAAACCGAACTGCGCGACACTTTGGCCGCAGCCAAAGCGCGCAAGGACGGTATCGGTGACAACGCCGGAACAGCTGTTCCGGGCTAATGGTGGATTGAAGGTGCGGTCACAGGGATATCTGAAGCCTGTATTGGGTCTGGTCGCATTGCTGGCGCTGGCCAACTGCGACGAGGCCCTGACGTCTTCGGTTGCCCCTCAACCGCGCCCCGTAGCCCCCCCAGCGCCTGCCCCTAATGCCTATGTACCTCCATCTGCGGCCAGTCAGGATCTTGCGCGGTTCTATCAGCGGGTAGAACGTGACCTGCTGACGCGTGGTATGCTGCGCAGCGATGGCGGCGGGCCGGACACACCCTATGATGCCAGCGATCTGGAGCGCAATTTCGAGACGATTGCCTTTTTCAACGAGTATCCAGATCACGCCGTCACCGCGACCACATACTCGACCGAGGGCCAGCTTAGCCGATGGTCCGCCCCCATCCGTGTTCAGACAGAATTCGCCCCGTCCGTGTCCCCCGAAATGCGGGCAAAGGATGCCAAACAGGTCGAGACCTTTACCGCGCGGCTGTCCAAAGTGACCGGTCATCCGATGTCTGTCGTTACCCGCAAGGCAAATTTCCATGTCTTTTTCGCGGGAAAGGATGACAGTGCATACGTGGTCTCCCGCCTGAAACAGCTTGTGCCGGGTATCGATCAGCCATTGCTTGACCTGGTTGCAAACCCGCGTTCAAATATTGACTGTTTTGTCATCGCGTCTCCGACCAACCGGTCCCTGCACCGGTTTGTTCGGGCGGTGGTGCTGATCCGTGCTGAATTGCCTGATATGCTGCGGCGCAGTTGCATCCACGAAGAAATGGCGCAGGGGCTGGGACTCTCCAATGACAGCAACGCTGCGCGACCATCCATCTTTAATGATGACGATGAATTTGCGCTGCTGACCAGCCATGACGAGAAATTACTGACAATGCTCTATGACCCGCGTCTTGAGCCTGGCGTGGCTGTCGAAGACGCGCGTCCCGTGGTGCGGATCATTGCGCGCGAACTGATGGGCCAGCAGCTGTGAGCCCAAGATAAGGAGACCCCAAATGGGTATTTTCGATTTTCTGACCGGCGAGTTCATCGACGTCATCCACTGGGTCGACGACACCCGCGATACGATGGTCTGGCGGTTCGAACGCGAGGGCCATGCGATCAAATACGGCGCCAAACTGACCGTGCGCGAAGGCCAGGCGGCCGTTTTCGTGCATGAGGGGCAGCTGGCGGATGTTTTCACTCCCGGTCTCTATATGCTTGAGACCAACAATATGCCGATCCTGACGACACTGCAGCATTGGGACCATGGCTTTCAGTCTCCGTTCAAATCCGAGATTTATTTCGTCAACACGACTCGCTTCAATGACCTGAAATGGGGCACCAAGAACCCGATCATGCTGCGCGATCCGGAATTCGGACCGACCCGCATTCGCGCTTTCGGTACTTATACAACCCGGGTCAAAGACCCAGCAAAATTCATGATCGAAATCGTCGGCACCGATGGTGAGTTCACGATGGACGAGATCAGCTTTCAGGTGCGCAATATCATCGTTCAGGAATTCAGCCGGGTCATCGCAGGATCAGGCATTCCGGTTCTGGACATGGCCGCCAATACCGCCGATCTGGGCAAGTTGATCGCGGCAGAAGTGACCCCGGTCTTGGACGGGTACGGGCTGGAGATGCCTGAATTTTACATCGAGAACATCTCACTGCCACCCGCAGTTGAAGCGGCGCTGGACAAGCGGACATCGATGGGGCTGGCTGGTGATCTGGGTAAATTCACCCAGTATTCAGCCGCTGAGGCGATGACAGCCGCGGCCAACAATCCCGGTCAGGGCGGTGGCATGGGCGCTGGCCTTGGCATGGGAATGGGCATGGCCATGGCACAGCAGATGTCGAACATGGCAGCGGGTCAGCCGAGCGGTCCGTGGGGCGGTTCCGCCCCCGCTGCCCAGCAACCTGCGGCGCATACGGCGCCTCCGCCGCCACCGCCAGTGGAACATGTCTGGCATATCGCCGTTGACGGGCAAACCAGCGGGCCATTTTCCAAGGCCAAGATGGGCCGCATGGCGACAGACGGAGAGATCACACGAGACACCCATGTCTGGACCGCCGGTCAGGACGGCTGGAAAAAGGCGGGTGAGGTACAGGAACTGGCGCAGTTGTTCACGATCTTGCCGCCGCCCCCGCCCGGAGCCTGAAGTGACGGAAAGCTTAGGCAGCAACGTTTAACGCGTATCCGCAACCTCTCTGAAAGAGCAAACGAATGTCTACTTTGGACCGCTACTCAAAGCCCCAAATCGTATTGCACTGGCTGATCGCTGTGATCATCATCGGCGAATGGATCAGCAGCGATGGCATGGGACGGGCCCTGCACGCCCGGCTCGAGGGCAACACGGTCTGGACAGAAGGGGCCACCCCTCATGTCTGGCTTGGCTGCATCGTCTTTGCGCTGATCCTGGTCCGCATCCTTCTTCGGTGGCGACAGGGCGCGCCTGCCCCGGTTGAGGAGAGCTCGGCCCTGATGGCGACCGCAGCAAAGTTGGGACATCTCTTGCTTTATGCGCTGATGGTCGCGGTGCCAATCTTCGGCATGTTGGCCTGGTTCGGGGGTATCCATGTTGCTGGTGAGGTCCACGAAACCGTGGGCAATGCCCTGTTGTTCGTCGCATTAGGTCACGCTGCCTTTGCCATCTGGCATCATTTCATCAAACGGGACGGGGTGCTGAACCGGATGCGCCTGTCCTCTGGCCGATAACGCAAATTCGAGACTTCAATGGCCCCTACCGACCCTAACATTGTAGACGAACACCGCTTTCCCTGCGATCAATGCGGGGCGGATTATCGGTTCAATCCCGGTGATGGTACGCTCACCTGTGACCATTGCGGTCACTCAGAGGCAATTGGCGCCGGACCGTGGGGCGGTTCCAGCCTGAAAGAGCTGGATTTCAACAGTGCGCTTTCGGATCAGCTGCCTGACGATGAGATCGAGGAAACGCGTGTTCTGACCTGCCCCAACTGTGCGGCTCAAGTTGAATTTGACCCGGCCACGCACGCAGCCGAATGCCCCTTTTGCGCAACCCCAGTAGTGACGGATACCGGCATCAGCCGTCACATCAAACCCCGCGGCGTGCTGCCCTTTGCGCTGGATGAACGCACTGCGCATAAGGCGATGGGAGACTGGCTGGGACGGTTATGGTTCGCCCCAAACGGGTTGAAGGATTATGCCCGCAAAGGGCGCAAGATGCAGGGTATCTATGTTCCATACTGGACCTTCGATGCGGATACGAAATCCACATATCGGGGCGAGCGCGGCATAGTTTACTATGAAACACGCAGCGTCATGCGCGATGGCAAGCGTGTACAGCAAAGGGTCGCCAAGGTGAGATGGTCCCCGAAATCGGGCCGGGTCGCACGGTTCTTTGATGACGTTCTGGTTTTGGCATCCCAGTCTTTGCCCAAGAAGTACACCGACGCGCTGGAACCCTGGGATTTACCCGCGTTGGAACCGTATCAGCCTGAGTACCTCGCCGGTTTTCGGGCCGAGGCCTATACAGTCGAATTGAATGACGGCTACACCGAAGCCCGCACACATATGTCCCGCGTGATAGAACGGGATGTACGCTTTGATATTGGTGGCGATCGGCAGCGCGTTCATGCGGTTGAGACCGATGTGCGGGATGTGACCTTCAAGCATGTCCTCCTGCCGATCTGGATGGCCGCCTACAAATATCGGGGGCAGACGTACAGGTTTGTAGTAAACGGCCGCACCGGGCGCGTTCAGGGGGAACGTCCCTGGTCAGCGCTCAAGATCTCTGTCGCCGTGTGCCTTGGCCTTTTGGTAGCTGCCGGTGTTGGTTACATGGTGGCAACCGGTCAGCAATGACGTGACCGGCTAACGGCATCAGCACTTGAACATCCGCCAGTCTGACCTCATCCTGCGCCCTGTCAACGCCGATGGGGAGGCCTGTGTGACACTATCCGCTCTGAACAGTCTACTGGATCAACGGCATTCCTGCCGCGCCTTCCTGTCTGACCCGGTGCCAAAGGATCAGATTAATCAGATCCTGACCAGCGCAGCCCGCGTTCCAAGCTGGTGCAATGCGCAGCCCTGGAACGTGACCATCACCAGCGGGCCAGAGACCGATAAGTTTCGGAAGGCTCTGCAGGATGAGGTAACCGCGGACACGCCATCCCCGGACCTGCCCTTTCCTGCCTCCTATTCGGGCATCTACCAGGAACGCCGCCGTGAATGCGGCTGGGCCCTTTACGAAGCCGTTGGCGTTGAACGCGGAGATCGCGCCGGGTCCACCCGGCAGATGATGGAGAATTTCGCCCTTTTCGGAGCGCCCCATTGTGCAATCATATCCAGCCCAACGGAACTCGGCGCTTATGGCGCGATGGATTGTGGTGGCTTTGTTACGGCCTTCACCCTGGCGGCGCAGGCTCTGGGCATAGCGACAATTCCGCAGGCCGCAGTGGCCAGCTATGGCCCTTTTCTGCACCGATATTTCAACATCCCGGATGACCGTCTGATCCTATGTGCGATCTCTTTCGGCTATGCAGACAAAGACCACCCGGCCAACAGGTTTAGAACCAGTCGCGCCGCGCCCGACGCGTTTGTCGAGTGGGTCGACTGACCATCAAATGGAGGAACCAAATGCGTGCGCTGTTGCAGAGGGTCTCGCTGGCAAAAGTCTCGGTCGAGGGTACGGTGATCGGACAAACCGGTCCGGGCCTGCTGATACTGGTTTGCGCGATGCAGGGGGATGACGACCAAAAGGCCGAACAGCTTGCTGCCAAGGTCTCAAAGCTGCGAATATTCAAGGATGAGGCCGGCAAGATGAACAGGTCGGTTCTGGATACGGGCGGCTCGGCCCTAGTAATCAGCCAGTTCACACTTGCCGCTGATACCTCGCGCGGGAACCGCCCGGGGTTTTCTGAAGCGGCACCGCCAGAGGTTGGAAAACGCTTGTATGAGGTTTTCGCGCATCGGCTAAGTGGTCTTGGCGTCCCTGTCGAAACCGGTCAATTCGGGGCGGATATGGCCGTCGAACTGGTCAATGACGGCCCGGTCACGATCTGGGTCGAAAGCTGATGGAGCAAAGGCAAACGGCAACCCGAATATGGCAGGCCGGGGTTGACGCGGTTGGTGGATATGCGGCGACGTTATCCGCCTTGAACGATGTAGAGCAACCCAACCAAATTCTGGCTGTCGGCAAAGCTGCGGCGGCGATGACCCGCGCAGCGCTGGACCATTTCGGCCCCCTCCCCGCGCTAGTTGTCACCAAGGATGGCCACGGGGACGCCCTGCCTGACCATGTCAGGGTGATCGAGGCCTCTCATCCCGTTCCTGATATCCGCAGTCTGCAAGCGGGCCGCGCACTGCGTGAGATGGTCCAGTCGATGGGATCATCTTCGCATTTGCTGCTGCTGGCTTCGGGCGGGGCCTCGTCTTTGGCTGAGGACCTTGTACCCGGCAAAACGCTGGCGAATCTGGAGCAGTTAAACCGAAAACTGCTGTCGGAAGGGTTGAATATCTCTGAAATGAACGCCGAACGGCGCAAACTGTCCCAAATCAAAGGGTCTGGCCTGTTGGCCCAGTTCAAAGGAGCGAAGGCGACTGTTCTGGCGATTTCCGATGTGCCCGGTGATGACCTGAACGTTATCGGATCGGGCATTGGCGCACTTCCTGAGCCGCGCGATTTTCAGGGAGTTGCGCACATCATTGCATCGAACAAGCATGCCCGTGCTGCCGCCGTCCGACAGGCCATGGCCGAGGGCGCACCCGTTCTAGCGAATGAGGAATGCCTGCACGATGACCTGAAAAGCATAGCAGCCCGTTTGGGGCCACGGCTGCGCGATATGCCCGAGGGCGTCATGGTTTTCGGTGGAGAGCCAACTGTCGTGCTGCCCAGAAATCCAGGCAAGGGTGGGCGCAATCAGGCCCTCGCTTTAGCGTTGGCCAGAGAAATCGCGGGTATTGCTGGGCTGACGCTGCTTGTCGGGGGCACCGACGGCACCGACGGGCCAACCCAGGCCGCGGGGGCGATTGTTGACGGGACCACCTGGGGCGATGGTGCGGAAAAGGCGCTGCGGGATGCTGACAGCAGCAGCTATCTGGAACGCGCAAATGCTCTTTTCGTCACCGGACCGACCGGAACCAACGTAATGGACCTTATTGTCGCAATCCGAGGCTGATTTGACGATTTTCACCTGCACCAAATCCCTTTTGGCCCCGAGACTGACCGAATGAATCCAGCCGACAATTCGCTACTCGACATCGAAGACCTGCCAGATGTCGGCATTCACATGCCGGATGGGTGCCGGCTTTCAGCCCGGATATGGAAGCCGTCGCATGCAGAAAGCCACCCTGTACCTGCCATTCTGGAGTTCCTGCCCTATCGCAAGCGCGACGGCACTGCGACACGAGACGCCCTGACCCATCCTTGGTTTGCCAAGCGCGGTTATGCCTGCATCCGCGTGGACATGCGCGGCAATGGTGACAGCGAAGGGCTGATGGAGGATGAGTATACCCAGCAGGAACTGGACGATGCAGTTGCAACTATCGAGTGGCTGGCGCAGCAACCGTGGTGCTCTGGTTCTGTAGGAATGATGGGGATCAGTTGGGGCGGTTTCAATGCTTTGCAGGTGGCGGCACTACAGCCAGAGGCGCTGAAGGCGATTATCACGCTGTGCTCGACCGCCGACCGGTATGCGGACGACATCCACTACAAGGGTGGCTGCCTGCTGAACGAAAATCTCGGCTGGGGCGCGACCATGTGGTCTTATTCATCGCGCGCTCCCGATCCGGCCCTGCGTCCGAACTGGCGCGAGCTGTGGCTGGACCGCCTTGAGAACGAGCCCTTTCTGCCCTCTGTCTGGTTGCGCCATCAGACTCGGGATGCCTATTGGCGTCACGGGTCAGTCTGCGAGGATTTCAGCGCTATCCGGGCGGCGACTTTGGCTGTTGGCGGCTGGGGCGATGCCTATAAGAATACGGTGCCTTTATTGGTTGAACAGCTTGATTCTCCGGTCAAGGGGATCGTCGGACCATGGGTTCACAAGTATCCGCATTTTGCTGTTCCGGAGCCCCGAATCGGATTTCTGCAAGAGGCCCTGCGTTGGTGGGATCATTGGTTGAAAGGCCAGGATACTGGCGTCGACCAGGAACCCGACTATCGCGCCTATCTTATGGATGGGGTACGCCCCCAGCGCTGGTACAAGGAACGGCCCGGTTGCTGGATAACCGAGGATAAAGGCGCGACCTCGCATCTTCCTATTCAAACTCTGAATATTTCTAATGTTGGGCTGGACCAACCCGGACCGCTGGACACGTGCATCCGATCCCCCCAGACCTGCGGGATGGAAGGCGGAGAATACTGCGCCATCTGGTTGGGGCCGGATATGCCGGGCGATCAGCGTGTGGATGATGCATTTTCGGCCTGTTTCGACAGCGCCCCACTGGCCAATGATCTGAACATCGTGGGCGCGCCGCAAATATGCCTGCACATCAGTGCCGACCGTCCCCATGCCCAGATGGCAGTGCGCTTGAATCACGTCCATCCCGATGGGGCAACAACACGCATAACATACGGTGTCCTTAACCTGTGCCATCGCGATACCCATTCGCAACCGACCGAATTGGTCCCAGGCAAGGTATACGAGGTCACGCTGAATCTGGACCATATCGCTTATCGGGTGCCAAGGGGACACCGCTTGCGGATTGCGGTATCCAGCGCCTATTGGCCGCTGATCTGGCCTTCGCCCGAGTCTGCAGAACTGCATCTGACCGAGGGCCAAATCAAGCTGCCCATCCGTCACGCGGCTAGCGAGGCATATGTATTCCCTCCCCCGGATGCCGAGGCCGCACACGACATCACGACTGTCCGAGACAGCCGGAACTCTCGACAGGTCGAAACTGACATGAATTCGGGGGAAACTCATCTGATTATCGAAGATGACTTTGGCCTTGTTACGGACAACCACCACGGCCTGACACATGGCGGAACAGCCTTTGAACGTTGGTCGATTCGCCCTGATGACCCCTTATCTGCGCGCGGATATTGCCATTGGACACAAGAGATAATCCGTGACGGCACAGAGCTGCGTACAGAAACATCTTGCGAAATGTGGTCAGACGCCGGAAACTTCTACCTCTGTGCTGAACTCAAGGCATTTGAAAACGGCAGTTTGGTATTTTCAAAGACTAAGGAGGATACCGTACCGCGTAATCATATGTGAAATTCAAGCAGGTCTGAGCCGGACTTTTTTCTTGCTCGACCAACCGAATTGCGCCTAACTTGACTGGCGCGTCAATAAAAAAACCCGTCAGGGGCTGACGAGATAAATCACTGGGAGATATCTGAATGAACGAACAAATCACTCACATGGCCAAGCAGGTTACAGCTGGCAAGCTGACCCGCCGCGAATTTATGGGGAAAGCTGCAGCACTTGGTGTGTCTGCTGCGATGGCCAGCACAATGTTTGCCGATGCTGCACGCGCGGCTGGCCCGAAAAAGGGCGGTGATCTGAAATTTGGCCTGCAGGGCGGGGAATCCACCAACTCGCTTGACCCGGCCACCTATGCCAGCTCGGTTCCGTTCCAGAACGGCAAGCAGTTCGGCGACCAACTGGTCGAGGTTGCGCCCGATGGATCGATCGAACCGCGCCTTGCAGAAAGCGTCGAAGGCAGCGCGGATGCCAGGGTCTGGACCTTCAAACTGCGTCAGGGCGTGGAATTCCACAACGGCAAGACCATGACCAGCGAAGACGTGCTGAAAACCATGGAGCGTCACTCGAACGAGGATTCCCAGTCCGGTGCTCTGGGCATCATGCGCGGCATCGAATCGATGAAGGCTGATGGCGACAATTTCCAGGTTACGCTGAATGAACCAAATGCCGACCTGCCCTATCTGATGGCGGACTATCACCTGATCATCCAGCCGGATGGCGGCATGGAAGATCCGGGCGCAGGGGTTGGCACCGGCCCTTACCAAGTGGAAGTCAACGAACCCGGCGTGCGCCACGTGTTCAAGAAATTCGCCAACCACTGGAGCGATTACGGCAATTTCGACAGCGTCGAAGTGGTTGTTATCAATGACGCAACCGCCCGGACCGCCGCGCTGCAATCCGGTCAGGTCCACGCGATCAACCGGGTTGAGCCCAAGATTGCTGATCTGCTGGGTCGCGCACCGAACCTGACTGTGCATTCAACCGCAGGCCGTGGCCACTATGTGTTTATCATGCATTGCGACACGGCACCGTTTGATAACAATGAACTGCGTTTGGCCCTGAAACACGCGATTAACCGTCAGGATCTGGTCGACAAGGTTCTGCGTGGCTATGGCTCGATTGGGAATGACATGCCGATCAACGCGGCCTACCCGCTGTTTGACGGTTCGATCCCGCAGCGTGAATTCAGCATCGAAAAAGCAGCTGAGCATTACAAGAAGTCGGGTCATGACGGCTCACCAATCATTCTGCAGGTCGCTGATGGCGCCTTCCCTGGTGCGGTGGACGCGGCCGCCCTGTTCCAGCAGACCGCGGCTCAGGCTGGTATCCCGCTGGAAATCAAGCGTGAACCCAACGATGGTTACTGGTCCGAGGTTTGGAACGTACAGCCGTTCTGCGCCTCGTACTGGGGTGGCCGTCCGGTGCAGGACCAGATGTATTCGACCGCGTATCTGTCGACCGCAGACTGGAACGACACGCGGTTCAAGGTTCCGGCCTTTGACGAGATGCTGTTTGCAGCCCGCGCCGAGCTGGACAATGACAAGCGCAAAGACATCTACAAACAGATGGGCATGATGGTCCGCGACGAAGGCGGCGTAATCTGCCCGATGTTCAATGATTTCGTCGAAGGTGTCAGCAATCAGCTGGAAGGTTGGGAAAGCGACCCGACCCAAGAGATGATGAACGGCAACATGTCCCGCAAGATGTGGTTCTCCTGATAAGGACCACGGATCATGCATCCTATCATCAAATTGGTTTCCCAGCGCCTTGCGCTGGGACTCCTATTGCTGTTTGGCGCTTCGGCCCTGATTTTTGGCCTGACCGAAGCCCTGCCCGGAGACGCCGCGCAAGCCGTCCTGGGACAGTCCGCAACTCCTGAGGCTCTTGCTAACTTACGTGAGGAAATGGGGCTGAACCGCCCTGCCCTGACCCGATACGCCGAATGGCTGGGCGGGATCGTTCAAGGCGATCTGGGCCAATCGATGACCAACAAACTGGATATCGCTGAAAGCATCGGCAAGCGCCTGGGCAACACGCTGTTCCTGGCTTGTGCCGCCGCCGTCGTCTCCGTACCACTCGCTATCTTCCTTGGCTTGTTGGCCGTCCGCTATCGCAACCGTATGCCGGACAAATTGATCTCGGCTGTGACCTTGACCACGGTTTCGATCCCCGAATTCCTGATCGGCTACGTGATTATCTATTTCGTTTCCGTAAAACTGGGCTGGTTTTCCTCGCTTGCGATGATCAACGATTCGATGTCCTTCGGTGAAAAGCTCTATGCAATCGCCTTGCCGGCCTTTGTGCTGACGCTGGTGGTATTGGCACAGATGATGCGGATGACCCGCGCCGCAATCCTAAACCTGATGCAGTCGGCCTATATCGAAACGGCTGAGCTGAAAGGTTTGTCCAGTTTTCAGGTCATCGCGCGACATGCCTTCCCCAACGCGATTTCGCCCATTGTCAACGTTGTTATGCTGAACCTGGCCTATCTGGTCGTGGGCGTCGTCGTGGTCGAAGTGGTGTTCGTTTACCCTGGCATGGGGCAATATCTTGTGGACTCGGTGACCAAGCGTGACGTGCCTGTGGTTCTGGCCTGCGGCGTTGTCTTCGCTGCGGTCTATATCGGGCTGAACATGGTTGCCGATATCGTGTCCATCCTTGCCAATCCAAGACTGAGGCACCCGAAATGATGAAGAATCTTCCTATTTCGGCCATGATCGGTCTGTTTTTCACCGGGCTGTACTTTTTCGTGGCGCTCGCGGCACCCCTGATCGCTCCTTACGGCATGGCTGAGGTGGTCGGTGATGTCTGGGAACCGTCCAGTGCCAAACACCTGTTGGGTACGGACAATATCGGGCGCGATCTGCTAACTCGCATGATCTATGGCGGGCGCACGACCATCTTTATCGCTGCTGCTGCCACAATCCTCAGCTTTGCCACCGGCACCACGCTGGGCTTGCTGGCCGCTGTTCTTGGTGGCTGGGCCGATCAGGTCCTCAGCCGAGCGGTTGACCTGGTCATGTCGATCCCGACACTGATCCTGGCGCTGGTCATTCTGGCGATTGTCCCGGTGACTGTCCCGATCCTGATCCTGGTGATGGGCCTGCTGGATGCCACACGCCCCTATCGCCTGTCGCGATCAGTCGCTGTGGATATCAATGTGATGGACTATGTTGAGGCTGCCAAGCTGCGCGGTGAGGGTCGTATCTGGATCATCTTCCGGGAAATCCTGCCCAATGCTCTGTCGCCTCTGGTGGCCGAGTTCGGATTGCGGTTCATCTTTATGGTTCTGTTTATCTCGACCCTCTCGTTCCTGGGTCTGGGCGTCCAACCGCCGCTGGCGGATTGGGGTGGAATCGTGAAGGAAAACAAAGACGGTATCGTCTATGGCATCGGCGCGGCGCTATATCCGGCTGTTGCCATCGCGACCCTCGCCATCTCGGTCAACCTTGTTGCTGACTGGGTCCTGAACCGTACCACATCGCTGAAAGGAGGCCGGGGATGAGTGATACCCTTCTCAAGGTCCGCGACCTCAAAATCGGCGCGACCGTTTACCCGCCGGGAGAAAAACCCCATGATATCGAAATCGTGCACGGGGTCAGCTTTGACCTTGAACGCGGCAAGGTGCTGGGTTTGATCGGTGAATCCGGGGCCGGTAAATCCACCATTGGTCTGGCCTCAATGGCCTATGGCCGTGGTGGTGTTGAACTCACCGGCGGAGAAGTTTGGGTTAACGGGCGCGATATCCTGAAAACCCCGCATAGCGATATCCGTAATCTGCGCGGAGGCGAAGTAGCATATGTTTCGCAATCCGCCGCAGCATCGTTCAACCCAGCCAAGAAGATCATGGATCAGGTGATCGAAGCCGCGGTGGAGCACAAGAAGTTCTCTCGTAAAGAGGCCGAAGCCCGCGCGCGGGAACTGTTCGCCAAACTGGGGCTTCCCGATCCGGACAATATTGGTGATCGCTATCCGCACCAAGTTTCGGGCGGTCAGCTACAGCGGTGTATGACAGCACTGGCGCTTTGTCCTGAGCCTGATCTGGTGGTGTTCGACGAACCGACAACTGCGCTGGATGTGACCACCCAGATCGATGTTCTGATGGCCATTAAGGAAGCCATTCGTGATACCGGCGTTGCCGCGCTCTATATCACCCACGATCTGGCAGTCGTTGCGCAAGTCAGCGACGACATCATGGTTCTGCGCATGGGTAACACGGTCGAGTACGGCAACACCGATCAGATCATCAACAACCCGCAGGAAGAGTATACCAAGGCGCTGGTCTCGGTCCGCTCCATCGAACATGAAGAAAAGAAGCCAACATCCGAACCAGTGCTGACAGTTGACGGGATCACTGCGCGCTATAAGGGGCTGAATTTCGACGTGCTGCACAACGTCAATGTCGAGCTTCATCCGGGGCAGACGCTGGCAGTTGTGGGCGAATCCGGTTCTGGCAAGTCCACGCTGGCGCGGGTGATCACCGGGCTGCTTCCGCCGCGCGATGGCGAGATCAATTTCGCCGGACGCAAGCTCAGTGGCGATCTGAAGGGCCGCAGCCGTGAAGACCTGCGTGAGTTGCAGATGATCTATCAGATGGCAGACGTGGCGATGAACCCGCGTCAGACCGTCGGCACTATCATCGGGCGCCCGCTGGAGTTCTACTTCGGTATGCGCGGCGCGGAAAAACGCAAGCGGATCGTGGAACTGCTGGATGAGATCGAGCTGGGCGAAAAATACATGGACCGCTATCCGGCGGAACTGTCTGGCGGCCAGAAACAGCGTGTTTGCATTGCACGCTCACTGGCGGCCAAGCCCAAGATGATCATCTGTGATGAGGTCACCTCGGCGCTCGATCCGCTGGTGGCGGATGGTATCCTCAAACTGCTGCTGGACCTGCAAAAGATCGAGGATGTGGCCTATCTGTTCATCACCCACGATCTGGCAACAGTGCGCGCGATCAGCGACAGTATTGCGGTGATGTATCAGGGCCGAGTCGTCCGCTACGGCCCCAAGTCGCAGGTGCTGAGCCCACCGTTTGATGACTATACCGACCTACTGCTCAGCTCTGTCCCCGAAATGCATCTGGGCTGGCTGGAAGAGGTCGTCGCCCACCGCAAAATGGAAAGCGCCGGGAACTGATCCCGGCCCTTCCCGTAAGTTTATGAAATCCCGGCGCCATTCGATCAAGGTGTCGGGATTTTGCCATTCGGGGCGGGATCAGGCAGCCAGACCGCACCGAATCTTTTAGGGTCGGCTGAAGCAATCTGAAAAAGGGTCAGAGCATGGACCGCAAACTTCTCCTCATCATTCTGGACGGTGTTCCATGGCGCAATTTCCGTCGCTTGTTCGGCAATCTTGAAGGCTGGGTCGACACCGGCGAGGCGCGCGTTTGGAAGAAGCGCGCTGTGCTACCGTCAATCTCGGCAAGCTGCTATGCCTCGATCCATACCGGTGTAACACCGCAGGAGCATGGCTGTACCGGCAATGGCAACGTGTTCCGCCTGAGTCAGAAGGACATCTTCAGCCAAGTGCGCGAAGCCGGCGGCGTGACTGGGGCTGTGGCCCACAGCTTCTGGTCGCAATTCTTTAATCGCCATCCATTCGACTATGTCCGCGATGTTGAATATGACGAGCCCAACAGCAAAACGATCAATCATGGTCGGTTCCACACGATGACAGGCTATGGCAAAGCAAACCAGATGACGCCCTGTGACGTCGATCTGTTCGCAACGCTGACCAATCTCTGCCTACGCCATGGCTTGGACTATGGATTGCTGCATACCAGCACTTTGGACAGCATGGGTCATAGGTTCTTTCATGAATGTGAAGAGATGGACCATGCCTGTTTCGTGATGGACGAAATGCTGGCCCCGTTTATCCCGCGCTGGCGGCAGTTGGGTTACGACGTCATCGTCACCGCAGATCACGGCCAGGACGATCGTGGCCATCACGGTGGGCGTGGCGCATTGCAGCAGGAAACCGCGCTGTATTACTTCGGTGACGTCGAAGGCCCCGATGCGAATGCTGTGATCGACCAGCTACAGCTGGCGCCCACGATTCTGGACCGTTTGGGTGCCCCTATTGCCGAGACCATGAAGGGTCAGCCCTTCTTGAAGTAGGGGATCAGTCGTAGGGCCAGATCTGCTGGCCCAACGCCTCTATCGCCACCGAGATCCTCTCGAAGCTGTCCGCCGCACGTTTGACCATGGTGCGCGCCCGCAGATAGCCGTGCACAAGGCCGGGTTCATTGATGCAATGAGCCTGCCCACCTGCAGCCCTGATCTGCTCGCAATAGATCGCACCATCATCACGTAAGGGATCACAATCTGCAGTTACCACCACGGTTGGGGGCAGCCCCGAGAAATCCGTGTCATGCAATGGAGCGAATGTCGGGTCGTTTTCCGGCACATCTCCACCACAGCGTACCTTCTCGTAAAAACTTACATCCTCCAGCGTCAGCAAAGGCGCATGGGCATGTTCCTTATAGGAACCACGGGACGAATCTCCGCCCAAGCCTGGATAGATGAGGACCTGACCAAGAAGATTGTCAAACTGCGTCCGTCCGTGCTGTGAAACTGCGGCGGCCAGATTTCCACCAGCGCTGTCGCCCGCCAGAACGAAAGGGTCCTGGAACTCTTGCACCGCCCAGTTGGTTGCCGCCCAACTATCGTGAAACTGAGCAGGATGAGCATGTTCCGGGCACAGGCGGTAATCCACGGCAATCACCCGATACCCAGTTTGTGCACAAAGTTCGGCACAGACATCGTCGTGACTGTCCAGCCCGCCGACGACAAACCCGCCTCCGTGGAAATAGATCACCGTCCGGCTTGGATTGCCTGCGGTGTAAATGCGAACAGGCACGCCATCAGCGCGCCTGTCTTCTGTTTCAACACCCATTGGGCGAGGCTGGCGAAAATCCTTGCACATTACGTCATAGACGCCGCGCTGATCTTCGATCGACAATTCGACCGCGTCATCAGGATAGCTTTCAGCCGTTCGTCTTATGAACGCCCAGGTTTCTTCATCAATCAGACGTTCATAGTCCATAGCCCCTCCGCGATCAGGCAGCCCACTCCCATGGCCGGGTGAACGATCCCAGCACTTTGCTGACATCGTCGTCCGAGGAACCGTTGGCGTCAAGCTGCGCGACAAGTCCGCGCTTTTTATCATCCAGAACCGAAACCACACGCGCAGCAACGCCTGCGTCTTCAAGCGCACCATTGTAGATGCGTGTGATCGCCTGCTTACGTAGCTCGGGCTTAAAGACTTTGCCCACTGCCGTCTTGGGCAGTTCGTCCAGAATTGTCATGTGCTTAGGTTGCGCGGCACGCTCGTGAACGTGAACTCTGCAGTATTCCATAAGCTCCTGCTCTGTCACACTGGCCCCAGAGACCAATTCGACAAAGGCACAGGGCACTTCGCCCGCATGGGCGTCTGGTTGACCGATCGCACCGGCAAATGCCACGGCCTCATGCCCCAACAGCGCCTCTTCGATCTCGGCCGGGTCGATATTGTGCCCGCCGCGAATGATCAAATCCTTGGCACGACCGGTGATCCACAAATAGCCATCATCGTCAAACCGGCCCAAATCACCGGTGCGCAGATATTTGTCATAGTGGAACAGGCCCACGTTCTTTTCGACCTCTGTATACGTGTTGCCCGCAAATACGCCGGGGTTCGAGATACAGATCTCACCAATCTGATCAGTGCCACATTCGGTCGGACCGTCGGGCCCATCCTGCAGGATTTTCACATCCGTATAAGGGAACGGAACGCCAATCGAACCGATCTTCTTTTCGCCATCCACCGGGTTGCACGACACTAGGCAGGTGGCTTCGGTCAGGCCATAGCCTTCGACTATAGTGACGCCGGTGGCCTCTTCAAAGCGACGGAACAGTTCAACCGGCAAAGGAGCCGAGCCCGAGAAGGCCGTTTTCACTGACGAGATATCGGCGTCGACAGGGCGCTGCATTTTGGCAGAGATCGCTGTCGGAACCGTGATGATAAAGCTGACTTTCCAACGCTCGATCAGTTTCCAGAAATTGTCGAAAACGCCATCCCCGCGATATCCTTGAGGCGTCGGGAAGACCACATGCGCACCCGAACTCACTGCAGCCATGACGATCACATGCACAGCAAAGACGTGGAACATGGGCAGTGGGCACATGACCACATCGTTTTCGTCGAACAACAAGGTGCCACCACACCAGCCATTATAGATCAGGCCGGAATATTTGTGTTGTGCAACCTTGGGCATGCCGGTTGTACCACCAGTATGGAAATAGCACGCAACACGGTCTGATTTACTGTCTTCGAATGTCAGTGTCTTGGGCTGTTTCGCCAGCTCTTTGCTGAAATTCAAATAGTCCGCATGAGCCAATTTAGCCTTGTCGCCCATTTTGGGACGCACAAGGGGCACGATCCACGATTTCGGAGGCGTCAGATAGCGATTCAGGTCGATTTCCAGAATTGTGTTCACACCGGGCGCGTGGCGTACGGCCTCTTCCACCTTCTGTGCAACATCGGCTTTGGGAAATGACTTTAGCGTCACAACAACCTTGGCTTTCGTCTCGCGCAAAATTGCTGCGATTTGCTCGGGCTCCAACAACGGGTTGATCGGGTTCACGATCCCTGCGACGGCCCCTCCCATAAGGGTCACTAGCGTTTCGTTGCAGTTGGGCAGCACATAGGCCACCACATCGTTTTCACCGATACCCAGAGATCTGAAAAGATTGGCGGCCTGATTGACCTTACCCAGCAGATCAGACCACGTCAGTGTCTCGGCCTTATCGGTTGGGCCGGAAAACAGTTGAAAGCTAATGGCCTTGTGGTCGGGGAACTTGGCCGCCGTTCGAGAAAGTAACTGATGAAAGGTTACCGGTACGTCTCGATCCTCCCACGGCATTTCATTTTCTATTCTTGCCTTATCGTCTAATCCCGCGAATGCCATTAGTTCCTCCCTGTACTTTTACTGCGTCACGCGCAGGCTCTCATCTAGGATGAAAGTAAAACCCGCTCATGTGCAAGTAAGGGCTTAACGGCAGAACAACCCAGAATGTAGAATGACGCTGGGGCGCAAAACAAAATATCTCGCCATCAGGTTACTCTGCTGCAACACCATCGGTAAATTGCAACCGTGCCAAACGCGCGTACAGCCCATCCTGCGATACCAGATCGTCATGCGTTCCCTGCGCAACGATCTGTCCGTTCTCCAGGACGATGATGCGGTCGGCTTTTTTCACGGTTGCCAATCTGTGCGCAACAATCAGCGTCGTTCGCCCTGCACGCAACCTGTCGACAGCCCCTTGCACAGCGCGCTCGCTTTCAGCGTCCAATGCCGATGTCGCCTCATCCAACAACAGGATCGGAGCATCGCGCAAAATGGCGCGGGCGATGGCGATCCGCTGTTTTTGTCCCCCGGACAGCATGACGCCTCGCTCTCCTACAAAGCTGTCATAGCCTTCGGGCAGCGTCGAGATGAATTCGTGGGCCGCAGCTGCGCGGGCTGCGTCTTCAACCTCGGCATCCGTCGCATCGAGCCGCCCAAATCGGATATTTTCGCGCGCCGATGCTGCGAATATCGTGGGATCCTGAGGCACAAGTGCCATATGACGGCGGAAATTGGAACGATCCAAATCTCGCAGGTCAATGCCATCCAAACAAACGCGTCCCGAGTCAGGATCATAGAATCGCTGAATCATCTGGATAACGGTTGTTTTTCCGGCCCCCGAGGGGCCGACAAATGCGACGGTTTCCCCGGGGTTGACTGTCAGCGACAGTTCATTCAACGCCACGACATCCGGACGCGCCGGGTAGCGGAAAGTCACATCGTCGAACTGAATCTCGCCGCGCACGGGCGCGGGGAAAGCTTGCGCCTGGCCGGGATCGTTCACGGTGTCCTGAGCATTCAACAGCTCGACCAACCGCTCGGTCGCACCGGCCGCACGCTGCAATTCGCTCCAGATTTCGGACAGGGCCGCAACCGAACCGGCCATGATGATCGAATAGATCACGAACTGGATCAGAACGCCCTCGGTCATGACACCGTTGCGGACATCATTCGCCCCCATCCACAACACGCCCACGATTCCGGAAAACACCAGGAATATAACGATGACGGTCAGCACGGCCCGGGTCTGAATTCGGCGCAGCGAGACAGTATAGGACGTTTCGGTCATCTCACCGAACTGATTTCGGCTGGCCTGCTCATGGGTAAAGGCCTGAACGGTTTGAACTGCGCTCAGCGCTTCACCGGCGTTGCCCGATGAGGCTGCGATCCAGTCTTGGTTTTCCCGGCTAATAACCCGCAGGCGCCGCCCCAATACCAGTATCGGAACTACAACCAGCGGAATCAGCAGCAAGACCATCCCGGTCAGCTTGGCCGAGGTCAGCAGCATCAGCACAAGCCCGCCCAGAAACATCAACATATTGCGTAGAGCGATCGAGACTGACGAGCCCAGCACGGATTGAATCAGCGTGGTGTCGGTCGTGATCCGGCTCAGCACCTCACCCGTCATGATACGTTCATAGAATTCGGGGCTCATCCCGATGACGCGATCAAAAACGGCTTTGCGGATATCGGCGACAACGCGTTCGCCCAGGCGCGTAACAAGCGCGTAGCGGATACCTGTTCCGACGGCCAGAATCGCGGCGATGCCCAGCGCCGCCAGAAAGTACCAATCCAGTAGCTCTCCGTCTTCGATCCGAAAGTTGTCGACCACACGGCGGACAGCCAAAGGCAATGTCAGCGTCATGCTGGCGGTCAGAACCAAGGCCAAAGAGGCCCCAATCATTTGCAATCGATAAGGCTTCATGAATGGCCAGAGCGAAGCCAGAACACCGATCTTCCTGGACCTGGCCCGTTCCTCAGCCGCACCGGGTGCGGGTTTTGCTGCTGGACTGGCTGAGACGGGTTTTGCCATGTCAGGCCCTTACATCGTGTTCGAATTCCGGTATCCCGCTTCTTGGCGTCTACAACTCGCCGGGTCAAGCGGTGCAGCCGAATGGCCCAAACGAAAGGCTATTTGACGCAGACTTTTGGGGCTGATTTGGAGCGGGCGGCGGGAATCGAACCCGCTTCATCAGCTTGGAAGGCTGAGGTAATAGCCAGTATACGACGCCCGCTCAGCGGTGGCTGGTTTATGCCATGCCCAAGGTGTCGTCAAGCACAGTTCGCACGCGAAATTCAAAATCATATGACACCCGGGGACGGACCCCGGCGCATCGGTAATCCCGGGGTCGTTTCGGCAGCGCGCGGCTTATTCAACGCGCGGCATTCGCCCATTCGCAAGTTTCAAGATCCGCCGAAATACGGATCATGGATGCCAGATTCTTACTGGAAGATTCGGCCAAGCCAATCAACTTCGCAGGATAGGTCGTTGCGGCGCTCAGCGCATCCTTCAGCGGGACACCGACATTTTTGACAAGGATGCGAACAGCCGTCGTCAGATCCAGGTCAGCCCCTGCCAGCGTTCCATTTTCAAGCGTCAGGCGGCCATCCGTTCTGGTAATACGGCGCCCTTCAAGGTTGAATTCAGCATCCTCTGTTCCGGCAACAGCCATGGCATCGCTGACCAGAAATATCCGGGCCGGGCCGGTCTTTGCCGCCCATGCCGCCCGCATGACCTCAGGGTGTACGTGTATACTGTCGGCAATCAGACCCGCAGACAAACCCGCATTGGCCAGCGCCGCCCCCACAAGACCAGGCTCGCGGTTTCCAAGCTGGCTCATGGCGTTGAACAGATGTGTGACACAGCGCGCGCCCGCCGCAGCATAACGTTGACAGGTCGCAAAATCCGCATCGCTATGACCCAGAGACACCAGAATTCCGGCCTCAGCCAAAGAGGTAACCTGTCGCTCAGACACAGCTTCTGGCGCCAGGGTTACTTTAAGGCAAGGCAATCGGCTGGCCGCGGCTATCAGGGTGGTCAGATCCTCTTCATCCATCGGGCGGATCAGCGCGGCGTCATGCGCCCCTTTTCGCGCCAACGAAAGATGCGGTCCCTCCAGATGCAGTCCAGCGACACCGGGAACACCGACATCCACAGCCTTGATCGCGGCCTCTATTGCCTGCTGGGTCTTGGCCGCAGTGTCGGTAATCAGGGTGGGCAAAAAGGATGCGACGCCAAGCTTTCTATGCGCTTGAGAAACGCGCTGGATAGTCTCGACAGAAGGGTCATCGTTGAACATGACACTTCCGCCGCCATTGACCTGTAGGTCCACAAATCCGGGGCAGAGAATATCACCGTTCAGATCGACCTGCTGCCCGGCGATTTTGGTTCCGTCTGCCGGGGTGACCTCGGACAATTTACCTTGGCAAAACACAACCGCCTGCCCCTCCAGCAGGTGTGTGCCGTCGAAATAGGCGCCGTTTCTGAATACAACCGTCTCAGAGGTCATACAGTTTCCGTAACTTTCTTAAGGTGACGCGGGGCATCAGGGTCAATTCCGCGATTGCAGGCGACCGATTCAACCATGCTGTAGAACGATGTGATGGTGCTGATGGGATCGGTCAGCCAATGGTCCGTTCTGACGACCGGCAGAGGCTGCGCCTGTTTCACCGCCGAGGTTGCGGCAAAAACGGTAGCCCCTTTTGCCGCCAACGCATCAGCCGCTTCTGCCGTTGTTTGTTCAGCGGCATCACCGGCGGCGAACACAATGGTTGGAAACCCTTCTTCAACGATTGAGACCGGCCCGTGCAGAACTTCGGCAGTCGAATAGCTCTCGGCGTGAATCTGGCAGGTCTCTTTGATCTTCAGCGCCGCTTCATTCGAGATCGCCAGCGACGGACCGCGACCCAAGGTAAACAGGGACCGGCCGGAAATCGCATTGGCGGCCGGGGTCCAGTCGCATTGGGCAGCCTTCCCAAGATACCCGGGCAGTGACCATATGGCCTGCTTCAGCTCTGCCTCATCCGCGATTTCCGCCAGCAACCACAGCCCCGCCACCAGAGACGTCACAAAGGTCTTAGTTGCTGCCACACTCAATTCCGGTCCCGCATGAAGAGGCAGGACGGCATCCGTGGCATCTGCAAGGTGGGATTCCGTATTGTTCGTAATGGCGACCGTCACGGCACCAGATCGTTTCAGCGCGCGCGTCATGCCAACGATGTCCGGGCTTTGTCCAGATTGCGACACCGATATGCTCAATGCACCCTGCGCCCGAAGCTCGGCACCATAGATCGAGTTGACCGAAGGCCCGACCGAGGCAACAGGAAGATTCAGCAACAGTTCGCATGCATATTTCAGATAGGTGCAGGCGTGATCCGAAGATCCTCGCGCCACCGAGACCAGAAAACGCGGGTCTGCGTCGCGCGCCAACTGGGCAGCGTGGCGGATATTGTCAGCCCCATTGCTTAGCAATCGGTCTACGGCATCAGGAATTTCCAGTATTTCCTGACGCATCTTAGAGAGTTCTACGGACATCTAGTTCCGTCCTTTCCGGTTACAACCGCAATTCAGCAACAAAATCATACGCATCGCCGCGATAAAGCGAGCGTGTCAGTTCGGCGACGCGTCCGTTTCTGAGAAAAGAAACACGTTCAATATTCAGCCCAGCGGCTCCCTCGGGAACATCAAGCAGTTCAGCCTCACGCGCGGCCAAATTCAGGGCCGAGATCTTCTGAACCGCCCGAACAGGACGGCGGCCCAGCCGATCCAAGACCTCGTACAGAGAGGTGGTCACTTCGATCGGGTTGGGCAAGATATCCAAAGGCAACGCCGCTTTTTCCAGCGCCAGCGGGCGGCCATCGGCTTCGCGCAATCGGTAGATACGAGAGATTTGCTCACCCTCGGACAAGCTCAAGGCGGCAATCTCTTCTTGGGTCGGCGCAAAGACCCCCCGCTCCAGCCATTTCGACGCGGTTTTCATTCCACGGCTGGACATGTCTTCGGTGAAGGATGTCAGATGCGTCAGCGATTGTTCGACCCGTGGCATGCGCTCGCGGATGAACGAGCCCGAGCCCTGACGCTGTTCGATCACGCCCTCCTGGACAAGCTCTTGAATCGCCTTTCGCACGGTGACGCGCGAAAGGTCCGTGATCTCGACAAGTTCTCTCTCGGAAGGAAGCGACGATTTGGGGGGCAGAACACCCGTATCAATGCCCTCCTGCAGCCTTCGCCGCAGTTGGACATATCTCGGCCCATTATCAGCGGTCAGCCAGGAATCCGAACGCAGAAAATCAGCAATGCTCATGTTCGACCTCCTTTGCCAAGGCGAGCGCCCCGTCGAGCGGTTCTCCTAACGGCGCGCGCAGGTCGGATTGCATGTTTTCGGGCAGATACGACGCGTATTGACCACCAATACCGCCCGTCAGGCACAGCGCGGTTCCCGGGTTCCACCCCAAATGCGTGGCGGTATCCGCCAGATAGGCAGCACCTGCCCGCATGATTTGTTGCGCAACCACGTCGTCATCTTGGGCAGCCATGGTCACTTTTGGTGCAATCGCACCAAACTGCGCAGGGTCTGCAGCCCCCGCAAAGCGAACGATCCCGGCAGGTCCGTCATGCTCGGACAGCAAAGTGGTCAAAAGGTCCGAACGGGCCTGCGTTCCATCAAACGCACGCAATGCCAAGGACAATGCCATCCTTCCAACCCACTGGGCCGAGGCTTCATCCCCCAAGACCGAGCCCCAGCCACCGGCAAAGCGCATGTCTCTACCAGTTTGTCTGGCCAGAAATGAGCCTGTACCACAATGGGCAATCAGCCCGTCCTGCGCACCCAGCGCCCCGCGCAAGGCTGCGGGACGATCATCCTCTATCCGGGCGTGCTTTAGACCAAGCGCATCCCTCAAACGAGTTGCGATCGCCTGATCCGTGACCCCAGCCAAACCAACAAAGGCAGGACTTGCCAACAAGCCCTCAACCCCGATGCCAAGCTTGCCAGACAGCCGGTCTAACCCCAGCTTTATCTGTGAAACGCCAGCCTGAAAATCAGTCGAGACGTTTGCAGCGCCAACTTCAACGCTGTGAGCGATTCCAGCAACTTCACAGGCCACACGACAGCGCGTTCCACCGCCATCAATGGCCAGCACAGCATTATTCAGGGACTCAGTCATGACAATACCAATACAATACCTATTTCGATTAGAAAAGCCTCGTTTTATGCTATTTTCGCCAATATCTCGATTTTTCCTTTAAAATCAGCACCCAAATAATACCGAAAAGAAAATGTTGGACAGGTGGTATTAAATAGGTATTGTAATCGGGAAACCTGGGAGGGGATTCTCTTGACGCTGCCGTCAACCGAACAACTGCACCGCGACGCCGCCAGCCTGAGCCGCGAAGACCTGACAGGGTCGGCGCTGTTGCTGGCCGAGGGGCAGATCGCTGCGGCAGCGGCGGTGCGCTCGGCCACACAGGCTATTGCATTGGGCGCCGCTGCGATGGCCAGGACGCTCCGGTCGGGCGGCATGTTGCACTATGTTGCGGCAGGCTCGTCCGGTTTGATGGCGGCGGCTGACGCGCAAGAGCTGGGCGGAACATTCTCGATCACGCCAGACCAGTTGCGAATCCATATGGCTGGTGGTCTTCCGACGGGTGTCGAGATGCCGGGTGATTCCGAAGACGCCGACGGTGACCTGCGTGAAGCGCTGAACAGTTTGTCAGCCCAGGACACGGTGATCGCCGTATCCGCAAGCGGGTCGACCCCCTACACGATGACAGCCGCAGGCATCGCCCGTGCAAAAGGCGCGACCTTGATCGGCATCGCCAATAACGCCAACAGCCCCCTGCTGATACAGGCCAACATCCCGATCCTGCTTGCCACACCGCCCGAATTGATCTCTGGATCAACTCGGATGGGCGCGGGAACGGCACAAAAGATCGCCTTGAATATGCTGTCGTCGCTGATGGCGCTGGACCTTGGCCACGTACATGGCGGCATGATGGTCAACCTGCGCGCCGACAATGACAAACTGCGCGCCCGCGCGGCCGGAATCGTCACCCGCATTGCCGAGGTGGACACAGGCGCTGCAAAGCGCGCACTGGAAGCAACGCGCGGTGATGTGAAGCCCGCCGTGCTTGTCGCCGCAAAAGGTGTTTCGGCATCCGAAGCCACCGAACGCCTACGAACATCAGACGGAATCCTAACGGCCGCACTGGCCATAGAATAATAACCATCAATCGGGAGAATATGGATGACCAAGAATAGCTTGAAACTTGCTCTGCTGGGCACGACGCTGATGGCGTCGGCTGCCTATGCGGAAGATGTGACCCTGACCATCGAAAGCTGGCGAAATGACGACCTGACGCTATGGCAGGACCAGATCATCCCTGCGTTTGAGGCCAAACACCCCGGCATCAAAGTGCAATTCACACCCTCGGCCCCAGCGGAATACAACGCTGTCCTGAACTCGAAACTGGATGCGGGCTCGGCTGGCGATCTGATCACCTGCCGTCCTTTCGATGCATCACTGGCCCTCTATGAGGCCGGCCACCTGAGCGACCTGTCCGGTGTCGAAGCGATGAACAACTTCTCGGATGTCGCCAAGTCGGCCTGGCAAACGGATGACGGCTCGGCCAGTTTCTGCGTTCCGATGGCGTCGGTGATCCACGGGTTCATCTATAACAAGGACGCGTTTGCCGAGCTGGGTATCGAAGTTCCCACAACCGAGGACGAGTTCTTTGCCGCCCTCGACAAGATCAAGGAAGACGGCACTTATATCCCGATGGCGATGGGCACCAACGACCAGTGGGAAGCCGCCACTATGGGCTATAACAACATCGGTCCGAACTATTGGAAAGGCGAAGAGGGCCGCCAAGCGCTGATCGCGGGCGAGCAAAAGCTGACCGATGAAGCCTGGACCGCCCCCTATGCCACCCTGGCCCGTTGGGGCGCTTATCTGGGTGACGGATATGAGGCGCAGACTTATCCCGACAGCCAGAACATCTTTACCCTGGGTCGCGCAGCCGTCTACCCTGCGGGATCCTGGGAAATTTCGGGCTTCAATGCGCAGGCCGATTTCGAAATGGGCGCCTTTAAGCCGCCAGTCCAGAATGCGGGCGATACCTGCTATATCTCGGACCACACCGACATTGGCATTGGTATGAATGCGGCCACCGCGAATCCCGAAGCTGCCGAGACGTTCCTGGCCTGGGTCGCAAGCCCGGAATTCGCCGAAATCTTCGGCAACGCCCTGCCTGGCTTCTTCCCGCTCTCGAACACTCCGGTCGAGCTGCAGGACCCGCTGGCCAAGGAAATCGTAGGCTGGCGCGAAGAGTGTGAATCGACCATCCGCTCGACCTATCAAATCCTGTCGCGTGGCACGCCGAACCTTGAAAACGATACCTGGGGCGCTTCTGTTGCTGCCATCAAAGGTGCAAAATCCCCCGAGGAACTGGGTGTCGAACTGCAGGAAGGCCTGGCCTCCTGGTACGCTCCGCATCAATAAGCTGATCTATACCCGGGCGGTGCCGACCGCCCGGGTAACTTCGACACCCCATTGAAAGCAATCCCATGACCCGCCCCCGCATCCGCTGGCATATCGTTGTATTTCTGGCACCTGCCGTACTCGTCTATACCGCTGTGATGATTTTCCCGCTGTTCAACACACTGCGCCTTGCACTGTATACAGAGGTTGATCAGGCTCGCGTGTTTGTCGGATTGCAGAATTTCCGGACCCTGTTTTTCGATCCCAACTGGTCGGATCAATTCTGGAATGCTCTGGGTAATAATTTTTGGTTCTTCCTGATCCATATGTTGGTTCAGAACCCGATCGGCATCGCGCTGGCCGCCCTTCTCAGCCACCCCCGCCTACGGTTTGCCGCCCTGTATCGCTCGGCGATCTTTATTCCTACAATCCTCAGCTTTGTGATCGTGGGCTTTGCCTGGAAACTGATCCTGTCGCCGATCTGGGGCATTGCGCCTTCGATGCTGGATGCTGTTGGGCTTAAGTCCCTCTTTGCACCGTGGTTGGGCAAAGAGGAATACGCACTGACCACGCTGGCGCTGATCTCGGTCTGGCAGTTCGTAGGCATCCCGATGATGCTGATCTATGCCGCCCTGCTGACCATCCCCGAAGAAATCCTTGAGGCCGGAGAGATCGACGGCATCACCGGGGCCTCGGCCTTCTGGAAGATCAAACTACCGCTGATCCTGCCGTCGATCGGGATCATCTCGATCCTGACCTTTGTGGGCAATTTCAACGCATTCGACCTGATCTATGCCTCACAAGGCGCGCTGGCGGGGCCGGATTTCTCAACCGATATTCTAGGTACTTTCATGTATCGCACATTCTTCGGCTTCCAGTTGCAACTAGGCGACCCGCATATGGGATCGGCCATCGCCGGGGCCATGTTCGCAATCATCCTGGTGGGCGTCTGTATCTATCTGTTCGGCATCCAGACCCGGATGCGCCGGTATCAACTGTGAGGGCCAAGTGATGAACAAAGCACGCCATAACCCCCTCAACACCGTAGCGATGCACGCTGGGCTGATCCTGTATACACTGATCGCTCTGTTCCCGGTCTTTGTGATCCTGATCAACAGCTTCAAAACCCGCCGATCGATCTTTCGCGAACCGCTGGCCCTGCCCAACGCAGACAGTTTTTCGCTGATCGGCTATGAGACGGTGATGAAGCAGGGGGATTTCTTCCTCTACTTTCAGAACTCGATGATCGTCACCGTGGCGTCCCTGTTCTTTATCCTGCTGTTCGGTGCCATGGCGGCTTATGCGCTGTCCGAGTACCAGTTCAAAGGCAACCTGCTGATGGGCCTATATCTGGCACTGGGGATCATGATCCCGATCCGCATCGGCACCGTCGCAATCCTTGAGATGATGGTGGCGACCGGGTTGGTGAACTCACTTTGGGCGCTGATCCTGGTCTATACGGCACAGGGTTTGCCGCTGGCGGTGTTTATCCTGTCTGAATTCATGCGGCAGGTCAGTGATGACCTGAAAAACGCCGGGCGCATCGACGGGCTGTCGGAATACACGATCTTCTTTCGGTTGGTTCTGCCGCTGGTTCGGCCAGCGATGGCGACGGTGGCCGTGTTCAACATGATCCCGATCTGGAACGATCTGTGGTTCCCGCTGATCCTGGCCCCGGCTGAGGAGACCAAGACCCTGACGCTGGGCAGCCAGGTCTTTATCGGTCAATTTGTCACCGACTGGAACGCGGTCCTGTCAGCCTTGTCGATGGCAATCCTGCCGGTCCTGGTTCTCTATGTCATATTCTCACGCCAGCTGATCCGCGGCATCACGTCAGGGGCTGTCAAATGACACGTGTTCTGATCGCAGGTCTTGGCAATATGGGGTTCAGCCACGCGCTGGCCCATCACCATCACCCCGACGCCCAGATCGTGGCGTTGGTGAACCGCTCGGGGCACGTTGAGTACCCTGATCTTGCCGAATACCCGGCCTATTCCGATTTCGAAACCGCGCTGGCCGAAACAAACCCGGATCTGGTCGTGATCGCCACCTATTCCGACAGCCATGCGGATTATGCCTGTGCGGCGATGGAAGCCGGGGCGCATGTCTTTGTAGAGAAACCGCTGGCCACCAATGTCGCTGATGCGCGCCGCGTGGTCGAAACCGCCACCCGGCTGAACCGCAAGCTGGTTGTTGGCTACATCCTGCGCCACCACCCCTCGTGGGTGCGGCTGATTGCCGAGGCCCGCAACCTGGGTGGGCCTTATGTATTCCGACTGAACCTGAACCAGCAATCCAGCGGCGCGGAATGGGAGACGCATAAAGCGTTGATGCAGACCACCTCGCCCATCGTGGATTGCGGCGTTCACTATGTCGATGTGATGTGCCAGATCACCGATGCCCGGCCCGTCCGTGTCCACGGAATGGGTCTGCGCCTATCCGATGAGATCGCGCCCGACATGTACAATTACGGGCAGTTTCAGGTGGTTTTCAATGACGGCTCGGTCGGCTGGTATGAGGCCGGCTGGGGCCCGATGATGTCGGAAACCGCGTTCTTCGTGAAAGATATAGTGTCGCCCAACGGTTCGGTCTCGATCACCGACGGGAACAAGGGCGCCTCGGCGGATATCGACGGCCACACAAAGGTTGGCGGTCTGCTAGTCCACACACCGCAAGGCGACCACACAATCGACATGCCCGGTGAACCCGGTCACCAGGAACTCTGCGATGCCGAACAGGGCTATATGCTGCGCGCCATCGCCAAAGACATAGACCTGACGCGTCATATGAATGACGCTGTCCAATCCCTTGCCATTTGCCTGGCCGCAGATGAAAGCATCCGCACTGGCCAGCCCGTTTCCTTTGAGGAGCAAGCGACATGACCGCCCTGACGCTGAACAAAATCAATAAATCCTTCGGCAATGTGCATGTCCTAAAAGACATCACGCTTGAAGTCGAAGACGGCGAGTTTGTCGTCTTTGTCGGCCCTTCGGGCTGTGGCAAATCCACCCTGTTGCGGGTGATTGCGGGGCTCGAGGATGCATCGTCCGGTGAGATCAACATTGGCGGGCAGCAGGTCAATCTGGTGCCGCCATCCAAGCGCGGCATTGCGATGGTATTCCAAAGCTATGCGCTCTATCCCCACCTCAGCGTTCGGGGCAATATGACCCTTGCACTGAAGCAGGAAAAGCAGCCCAAATCGGAAATCGAAGGCCGCGTGGCCAAAGCCAGCCGGATGCTGAACCTGGAACCCTATCTGGACCGCTTCCCGTCCGAACTGTCAGGCGGTCAGCGTCAGCGGGTTGCCATTGGCCGCGCCATCGTGCGCGAACCCAAACTGTTCCTGTTTGATGAGCCACTGTCCAATCTGGATGCCGCGCTTCGCATGAATACGCGAATCGAGATCGCCAACCTGCACCGAGCACTGGACGCCTCGATGATCTATGTTACCCACGACCAGACCGAAGCCATGACCCTGGCCGACAAGATCGTTGTTCTGCGTGACGGCCGGGTAGAACAGATCGGCAGCCCGATGGAACTGTATAACAATCCCGCGAACCAGTTCGTAGCAGGGTTCCTCGGCTCTCCGTCAATGAATTTCCTGCCGCAGGGGTTGCTGAACGAAAGCGGTCAGAACACGATTGGCATCCGGCCCGAGGACCTGTTTGTTGCAGATGACGGACCACTCACCGCGCGTGTCAGCCATGTCGAAAAGTTGGGCGGAGACACAAATGTCATCGCGCAGATCAATGAACACGCCATAACCGCCCGGCTGTTTGGCCAGCATGCGATATCCGAAGGGCAGGAATTGCGTTTCGCCTATTCTCCGGACAAGGCCTATCGGTTCACTGCGGACGGTGAGCGCCTTACCTGACCGCTTTTCCTGGCAAAAAACCAATAAAAACAAGATGTCATCAGCCCGTTTTGACGGACTGATCCAATCGGCGTATCCTAACGCATCCAAAGTTTATCTGTTTCCTGAGTATCCCGGCGCCATCGTTAATGGTGCTGTTATTACCCTGTCACAAATGCCCCCTAAATGCGTTTCATCGACTTTTCACCGACAGCCAGGAGCAATCCATGAAAGACGTTGACCCTACCACACTTTCCGCCGACGACTGGGACGAGCTGCATTTCCCCCGCCCTGAAGAAAACGACTTTGACCGTGTCGTCGAAAGCGCCATTTCCCGCCGTGGATTTCTGTCCGGCGTCGTGGCCTTCGGCTCTGGCGCGGCTGCGTTGGGAACCGGCCTGCTTGGCTCGACCTCGGCGCAGGCACAAGCAGCATCCCGGTTCGCTTTCACCCCGATTGCCGCACAAACTGATGGCACCGTCCATGTGCCTGAAGGGTTTGAGTGGAAGATCTTGATGCGCTGGGGCGATCCGCTGTTTTCGGATGCCGATGGCTATGACCTCGCCGAGGGCGGCCCGGTCGAGAACTCGGACCGCATCTTTGGCGAGAATACCGACGGCATGGAGACCTTTACCTTCCAGGGTCATGAGCTGATTGCGATCAATCACGAATATCCGA
The DNA here is from genome assembly GCF_059609905.1 of Ruegeria sp. YTSA226. NCBI lineage: Bacteria > Pseudomonadati > Pseudomonadota > Alphaproteobacteria > Rhodobacterales > Roseobacteraceae > Ruegeria > Ruegeria sp. YTSA226. The sequence continues at coordinate 105,334 of NZ_JBXWMQ010000004.1, read as the reverse complement.
ACGGTAAAATCAACCTGCCAGCCGCGCAGGAAGGTGTTCCGGCCAGTGCTGACGACGTGCGCAAACTGCAGAACCTGCAAGGCGTGACCGTAATGGAAATCACCGAAGGCCCCGAAGGTTGGTCGGTAGTCAAGGACAGCCCGTTCAACCGGCGCATCCACCACAACACTGAGATGAACATCGTCGGCCCCGCTGCCGGCCACGACCTGCTGAAGACCGAGGCCGACCCGACCGGCACAACCTCGCTGGGCACCATGAACAACTGTGGTGCAGGCAAGACGCCCTGGGGCACGTATCTGACCTGCGAAGAGAACTTTAACGGCTATTTCGGGTCCAGCGACAAAAACGCCAGCTACTATCAAAAGGTCGCGGACGGCTTCAAGCGCTATGGCGTCAAAGCCGAAAGCTGGAATGGCTACGAACTGTTCGATCCGCGGTTCGACACCTCCAAAAACCCAAACGAGCCGCACCGGGTGGGCTGGATCGTCGAAATCGACCCGACCAAACCGGACAGCACCCCGGTCAAACACACCGGTCTTGGCCGTTTCAAGCATGAGAATGCCGAGGTGACTCTGGCCGCTGATGGCCGCGTGGTTGTCTATATGGGTGATGATGAGCGGGGCGAGTATCTGTACAAATTCGTCTCGAACGGCACCTATCAGCCCGGCGGCGAAACCCAGAATCTGTTGAACGACGGCACGCTTTATGTGGCGAAATTCGATGACGACATGACAGGCACCTGGCTGCCGCTGACGCCGGATGCAACCGGCATGGATGCGGCGGATATTGCGATCTTCACCCGATTGGCGGCATCCAAGGCGGGTGGCACGACCATGGATCGCCCTGAATGGGTGGCGTCCAGCCCGGTAGCGGTCGAAGCCTATTGCTGCCTAACCAACAACAAGAACCGCGGCGTGAAACCAAATGCCGGGGGAGACGACACGTCGACCAATGGCCCCAACCCGCGTGAGGCCAATAAATATGGCCAGATCGTTCGCTGGAAACCGGACAACGACGACCACGCAGCCGACGCGTTCGTTTGGGATCTCTATGTCATGGCGGGTAATCCGACAGTGCATTCTGACGCCCGCGCCGGATCGGCCAATGTGAACGAGGGCAACCTGTTCAACTCACCCGACGGAATGACCATTGACTCGACTGGTCTGGTCTGGATCCAGACCGACGGCAATGACGACAACGAAGAAGACTTTGCAGGCCACGGCAACAACCAGATGCTGGTCGGTGATCCGGTCACGGGCGAAATCGCCCGCTTCATGACCGGTCCAAACGGGTGTGAGGTCACGGGGCTGGCTTGGTCCAGCGATCTGCGCACCATGTTTGTCGGCATTCAGCATCCCGGCAGCGAATGGCCGGATGGAGGCACGCCGCGCTCATCGGTGATCACGATCAAGCGCACCGATAACGGGCTGGTCGGTTAAGCTGTTCCAGATTGTCCCCGGTCCTATGGATCGGGGACGTCTATTCCTCAGATATCCTTACCCGGCGGCTCCAACGGTCCGCCCGGAGCCATCAGGTGGCGCTCGGACAGCCAGGGGTTAAGCTCCAAGGCATGTGACAGTGCCGCACGGGCTTCATCAATCCGATGCAAGCCAAGCAGTGTCAGGGCGCGCCCGCTGATCGCCGCGACATGGTTCGGAGACAGCTCGATCGCCTTGTCCAGATCCGGCAGTGCAGATGCGAAATCCTGGCTAAGATAATATGCAAAGGCGCGCTGATTGTACCCCTCGGCATAGTGCGGGCAGTATTCGATGAGCTTGTCAAACTCCTCGATGGCGCCCCGAAGGTCCCAGCCACTGCGGCGGGTCATGCCCCGGTCCAGAACGGCCTGCGCAACAGCGTCGGGCGCATCGGTCCAGAACTCCCATAATTGATTGGAAAATGTCTGGGCTTCGGCCTCGTTTCCAACATCCTGAATTTGCGCGATTACGGCCGAGATGCTTTCGGTATGATCCGGCGAGGACGGGCATTCTTCAGACCAGGCGACACCCGGAGGGGCCGCCAATACTAGCAGAGGGAACACAAAACGCTTCATACGCGTATGGTGACGCGCTTGCGCAATTCGTCAACCCACCCTGTCCAAAGCGCCTGAAACAACGGTTTCCTTAACTGCCTCCATCGCCACAAAGGTCGAGGTATTCGCCACATGCGGAAGCGAGGATATCTTCTCAGCCAAAACGGCGCGGTATTCCGACATTGAACCAGTGCGGATTTTCAGCAGATAGTCGAAATTCGACGCGATCATATGGGCTTGCTCGATTTCGGGCACCTTGCGGACTGCGGCGTTAAACTCGGCCAGTGCCTTCTCTCTTGTGTCGGTCAGGCGCACCTCGACAAAAGCCACATGGTCCAGCCCCAGTCGGATCGGGTCCAGTAAGGCGCGATACCCGGTGATCACCCCGCTAGCCTCAAGTCGCTTTAGACGTGCCTGGGTTGGGGATTTCGACAGCCCGATCCGCCGCGCTAGGTCGGCAACTGATATGCGCCCATCCTCTGAGAGAATCGCCAAGATCGCTCGATCAAACCGATCCAAATCCGGAAAGCTCATTTGCACGGCATTATCCCCTAAAAACAGTCCATCCGACCAGATGAATTAAAAAATACGGCAATCGTCCTGAGAAATCGACATTATATTCAACAAAAGCCTGGAGGATTCATGTCACACAGCCTGAGCACCCATATCGACAGCCAAACCTACGCTGATCAAACCGCCGTTCTCGACAATCTTATCGATCATGCCGCGCTGTCTGAAACTGATCGCGCCCAAATCTGTGCGGCAGCCGCCCAGCTTGTGCGTGATATTCGATCCAGTACATCGCCGGGCATGATGGAGGTGTTTCTGGCCGAATATGGCCTGTCTACCGATGAGGGCGTGGCGCTGATGTGTCTGGCCGAAGCGCTGCTGCGCGTGCCGGATGCCGACACGATCGATGCTCTCATCGAAGACAAGATCGCGCCGTCCGACTGGGGCAAGCATCTTGGGCAATCCTCCTCGCCGCTGGTGAATGCCTCGACTTGGGCGCTGATGCTGACCGGTAAAGTCCTCGACGACGGCAAGCCCTCGCCTGTCAGTGCCCTGCGAGGTGCGATCAAAAGACTGGGTGAACCGGTTATCCGCACGGCCGTCGGGCGCGCAATGAAGGAAATGGGTCGTCAGTTCGTGCTGGGCGAGACCATCCAGTCGGCCATGGAACGTGCCAGCGGGATGGAGGCCAAGGGCTATACCTATTCCTACGATATGCTGGGTGAAGCCGCACGGACCGAGGCCGACGCGGCCCGATATCATTTGTCTTATTCCCGTGCCATCACCGCCATTGCAGAGGCCTGCACCCATGATGACATTCGCGCCAATCCAGGCATCTCGGTAAAGCTGTCAGCACTGCACCCCCGGTATGAGTTGGCCCAGGAACAGCGAGTGATGGCCGAGCTTGTCCCGCGCCTGCGCGCTCTGTGCCTTTTGGCCAAAGCCGCTGGCATGGGCCTGAACATCGACGCCGAAGAGGCCGACCGCCTGTCGCTGTCCCTGCAGGTCATCGAAGCGGTGATGGCCGAGCCTGCACTCGCAGAATGGGACGGGTTCGGAATTGTGGTTCAGGCCTATGGTCCGCGTGCTGGAATCGCTCTGGACGCGCTCTATGGAATGGCCGAGCGCTATGACCGCAAACTGATGGTGCGGCTGGTCAAAGGCGCCTATTGGGATACCGAAATCAAGCGCGCTCAGGTTGAAGGCGTAGAGGGTTTTCCGGTGTTTACCAGCAAGGCCGTGACCGATGTCTCCTATATTGCTAATGCGCGAAAATTGCTGGGCATGACCGACAGGATCTATCCGCAGTTTGCCACCCATAACGCCCATACGGTCAGTGCAATTCTGCAAATGGCAACTGATCAGCCTTTCGAATTTCAGCGGCTGCACGGGATGGGAGAAACCCTGCACCATCTGGTTAAGAACGCAAACAACACGCGCTGCCGCATATATGCGCCTGTCGGGGCCCATCGTGACTTGCTGGCCTACCTGGTGCGGCGACTGCTTGAGAATGGTGCAAACTCTTCATTCGTGAACCAAATCGTGGATGATACTGTTCCCCCGGAGGAGGTTGCAGCCGATCCGTTTCTCACTCTCCTCGAACCGGCACGCGCCATTCCAACCGGACCCGAACTGTTTCAACCCGAGCGGCCCAATTCGCAGGGGTTTGACTTGCGGCACATTCCCACTTTGGACCGGGTCAATGCCGCGCGGGACGCGTTTCGGACGCATCACTGGTATGCGCGCCCGTTGTTGTCCGGCGATGCGCGGCCCGATGACGATCAGCCCATCGTCAACCCCGCACAGTCGCGGGATCGCCCCGGTGCCGTTGCTCCGGCCAGCGCACAAGATGTCGAGCTTGCTTTGACTGCAGCCACCCCCTGGCAGGTAGTGGCAGATCAACGCTCGCAGGTTCTGAATGCCGCCGCCGACCTTTACGAGACCCATTTCGGTGAGCTTTTCGCCCTGCTGGCCCGTGAGGCTGGTAAGTCCCTGCCCGATGCAGTCGCCGAACTGCGCGAGGCGGTAGATTTCCTGCGCTATTATGCGGCGAATATACCCGACGCAAAACCAGCGGGTGTGTTCACCTGCATCAGCCCGTGGAACTTTCCGCTGGCCATTTTTACCGGTCAAATATCCGCCGCTTTGGCCACTGGGAATGCGGTATTGGCAAAGCCCGCACCGCAGACACCATTGATCGCGCATCGCGCCGTTGAATTGCTGCACGAGGCCGGAGTGCCACGCAGCGCGCTACAGTTGCTGCCGGGCGGTCCATCGGTGGGCGCAGCCCTGACCTCGGACCCGAGGGTGTCGGGAGTGGCCTTTACCGGCTCGACCGGGACCGCCCTGAAAATCCGTGCAGCCATGGCCGGAAACTTGCGACCGGGAACGCCTCTGATCGCGGAAACCGGTGGTCTGAATGCGATGATCGTGGACAGCACCGCCCTGCCCGAACAGGCGGTTCAGTCGATCATCGAAAGCGCATTCCAATCAGCGGGACAAAGGTGCTCGGCGTTGCGCTGTCTTTATGTCCAAGAAGACATTGCCGATGATCTTCTGACTATGCTGACAGGGGCCATGGACGCGCTGCTGGTTGGCGATCCCTGGTTGATTTCAACCGATTGCGGTCCCGTGATCGACGAAGATGCACGCCTTGGTATCGCTGATCACATCGCATTGGCACGGTCCGAAGGGCGTGTCCTGAAAGAGATGTCCGTCCCCGGCGACGGCACGTTCATCGCCCCAACCCTTATCGAAATCCCCGGCATTGCCGAGTTGGAGCGCGAGGTGTTTGGCCCCGTCCTGCATGTAGTGCGGTTCAATTCCTCGGAGTTGGATCAGATCATCGCCGATATCAACGCCACAGGATATGGGCTGACCTTTGGCCTGCACACACGGATCGACGACCGCGTTCAGCACATCACCGAAGCTGTTCATGCCGGAAACATCTACGTCAATCGCAACCAGATCGGCGCCATAGTTGGATCGCAACCCTTTGGCGGCGAGGGTCTGTCGGGGACCGGCCCAAAGGCGGGCGGGCCGAACTACCTGACCCGTTTCTGCGCCCCGGACCGGCAGGTCAGTCCCGAGCAATGGTCCACCGATATGACCGATCTACCATTGCCAGAAGGAAAATCTGCTGAGATCAAGGCGCGGTTGCTGCCCGGTCCGACGGGTGAATCGAACCGCCTGAGTGAATTCTCACGCGCACCGCTATTGTGTATGGGTCCCGGAGTTGAAGCCGCACAAGCACAGGCCAACGCGGTCAAAGCACTGGGCGGGCGGGCTATCACTGCTATCGGCGCGTTAGACCTGCACCGGCTTGAAAACCTGACTGGCTTCTCGGGCGTATTGTGGTGGGGCGACGACGCAACCGGTCAGGAAATCGAGCGTCATCTGTCCCGGCGTGCAGGCCCGATCATCCCTCTGATCCCCGGCCAGCCAGATCGCACCCGCGTTCTGGGAGAACGACATGTCTGTGTCGACACCACTGCTGCGGGTGGGAATGCCGCATTGCTGGGGGGTGCGGCCTAAACAGGCCTTGACGCTGGGCAGCCAACCGCCCAGCGTCGCACCATGTTTCCAATTCGTGACCATAACCCTTCGGGACGCACACCGTATGTCATCTATCTGTTGATGGCTGCAAATATCCTGATTTTCCTCAGCTATGCGGGAAGCATGGAGAACCAGCGGCTGATCACCCAGCTGTATACCGACTATGCGGTGGTGCCCGCCCGGATTACGGACGGCTATACGCTTGAGACCCTCGTGACCTCGATGTTCCTGCATGGCGGCTGGATGCATCTGGCAGGAAACATGCTGTTCCTGTGGATCTTCGGCGACAACCTCGAAGACGAGATGGGCCACCTGCCCTTTCTGCTGTTCTATCTTGCCGCCGGTATCGGGGCCGGTCTGATCCACGTCGTCACAGCGCCACAATCTCTGGTCCCTACGATTGGTGCGTCTGGCGCAATAGCTGGCGTCATGGGTGGCTATTTGTTGATGTTCCCCAAAGCGCGCGTGGACATCCTGCTTGTTCTGGTGATCTATTTCCGTGTCTTCTCGATCCCGGCGTTTGTCATGCTAGGCGTGTGGCTGGGTATGCAGTTCATTGGAAGCCTGTCCAGCAACCCCGACGAGGGCGGCGTCGCCTATTGGGCCCATACCGGGGGCTTCCTTGTTGGTTTGCTCTTGTGCATACCCCTTTGGTTGCGGCGCGGCGCGAGTGACTATTGGAACCGCACCCATGGGCATCCGCCCCATCCAGAGCACGAATACAAGCTGTCACAATCCCGCATCCCCCGCATCCCGCGCCGGTAAGCGCCCACCGCTGAGCAAGGTAACCTCTTGCGCGGCGGCTTGTACCAATCGGCCTAATTCCGGCGCGCGTTCAGTGCTGAACCGGGCGGTAGGGCCAGATACGGAAATGCCCGCACAGGGTTCCCCCCGGTCGTTGAAGATGGCCGCACCGATGCATGACATCCCCTCGTATCGTTCCTCCCGATCATGCGACCACCCGCGGGCCCGGGTCTGATCCAGATCGCTTTGCAGTGCATCGCCGGGCACCAGTGTTTGAGGCGTGAAGACCTTTGTGTCCAACGTGCCCAGCGCTTTGATCAATGCAGCCTCGTTCAACGCGGCCAAGATCGCCTTACCGGTGCCCGAGGCATACATCGGTGTCCGCGCGCCCGGTGGAAAAAAAGCCCGGATCGGATTGGCCGTTTCGACCTGCCCCACAAACACCACTTCGGCCCCGTCCGGAACGGCCAGATTCGCCGTTTCGCCGCTATCCTGCATCAGCCGGCGTAAAATGGGCCTTCCGATTTCGATAACACCATTACGGCGTAGAAAGGACGCTCCGGTGCGATAGGTCTCGATCCCGATCATCCATTCTTGACGCTCTTCATCAAAGGCGACGAAACCGTGCTTCTGCAGCGTCACCAGAATTCGGTGTGTTGTGGCCGTGGGCACATCAACTTCGCGCGCCAAATCGCTGAGTGCTGCGCGTTCCAGACTGGCTACTGTGGTCAAAACGCTAAGCGCCCGATCCAGCGATTGCATGGTCCCGGCCGAGCTTTCCTTGAACAGCGATTTTGGTCTGCCGCGTGGCCTTTTCTGCGTTTCCATCCCAGGCATTTCCTTTCAGCTGTCCAAAGTTTCTCGCGTCCGGATTTCTTGTATGTAAAAATGAAAAACGGAAAAGTTCAATATATCAGTAGCTTAATATTTACCTTCAATAAATGAAAATATTTTTCAAGAAAATTGCGTAATGCAGCTTTTTCCCGGACACTTATCTCCAAAGCAGAGGAACAAGCCATGTCGAACCAAAACCCGGTTTTCATTCCCGGCCCGACCAACATACCTGATAGATTGCGCCTGGCCATGCAGGTCCAGACGCAGGATCATCGCGCGCCGGACTTTGTCCAGACATTTGCACCCGTACTGGAAGACACAAAGAAGGTCTTTGATACCGCTACGGCCCAGATCGTTACCTTTCCCGCCAGCGGCACAGGTGGATGGGAGGCTGCAATCACCAACACGCTCAGCCCCGGTGATAAGGTCCTGATTGCGCGCTATGGCGTTTTCAGCCACCGCTGGATTGATCTGTGTACACGTCACGGACTTGACGTTCAGGTCATCGACTGCCCTTGGGGCAGCGGCGCCCCCGCCGACCAATTTCAGACGGTTCTGACTGGGGACAAAGCGCATGAAATTCGCGCCGTTCTGGTCACTCATAATGAAACGGCGACAGGGGTGCTTTCGGATATCGGGGCTGTAAGGCGGGCGATGGATGCCGCCAATCACCCGGCGCTTTTGATGGTGGACTGCGTCAGCTCTTTGGCCTCTGTACCGTTCGAGTTCGACCGCTGGGGCGTCGACATCGCGGTTTCGGGATCGCAGAAGGGATTCATGTTGGCCACTGGCATGGCCATCCTTTGCGTCAGCCAGAAAGCGCTGGACGCGATGGAAACCGCAGAGCTGCACCGGACCTTTTTCGATTTCCGGGATATGATGGCGGCCAATGCGACCGGAGGGTTTCCCTATACACCACCTCTGCAACTGATCTACGGGCTGCGTGAAAGCCTGAAGATGCTGTTTGAAGAAGGCTTACCTAATGTTTACGCCCGTCATCATCGGCTTGCCGAGGGTGTCCGGCGCGCCGTCGATACTTGGGGGCTGGAACTGGTTGCTCAATCGCCAGACCTTTACTCGGACACGGTCAGCGCAATCTACGTGCCCGAAGGGTTCGACAGCAACATTCTGACCGACCATGCCTTTAACACCTACGGGATGTCCTTTGGTGTTGGCCTGGGCCAGTTGCACGGCAGGGCGTTCCGTATCGGGCATCTGGGCAGTCTGACAGATGCGATGGTCCTGTCCGGACTCTGTACGATCGAGATGGCAATGGCCGATCTAAGCTATCCGATCACGTTGGGCTCTGGCGTCGCCGCAGCCCAGGAACACTTTCGCGCCACACCCGGCAACCGAACCGAGGCCGCGGCGTAAGGAGAATGACAATGTTGGATCACCCCTCTGCCGCGGATCTGACGATCGAGGACATGCGTGTCGCGCATGATCGGATCAAACCGCATATCCGCCGAACTCCGGTCATGGTTTCGGACCACCTGAATGACCTGACCGGCGCGCAGCTGTTCTTCAAATGCGAAAATTTCCAAGAAGCCGGGGCCTTTAAGGTGCGTGGGGCCTGCAACGCTGTATTCGGCCTTGCAGACCATTTGATGCCCAAGGGTGTCTGCACGCATTCCAGCGGCAACCACGCCTTGTCTTTGTCTTATGCGGCCGGCCGCCGCGGTATTCCGTGCAACGTGGTCATGCCGCGCACAGCCCCGCAGGCCAAGAAGGATGCAGTTCGCCGATATGGCGGTACAATCACCGAATGTGACCCTTCGACAAGCTCGCGCGAAGCAACATTTGCCGAGGTTCAGGCCCGAACCGGTGGCGAATTTGTTCACCCCTATAACGACCCGCGTGTGATTACCGGTCAGGCCACCTGCTCCGCCGAACTGCTGGAACAGACTGGTGGTATGGACGCCGTTATCGCGCCCATCGGCGGTGGCGGCATGATTTCAGGCACCTGTCTGACGGTTTCGAACCTTGCGCCCGAGACCGCAATTTATGCAGCGGAACCGGAACAGGCGGATGACGCTTACCGGTCATTCAAGGCCGGTCATATCATCGCAGACGACGCACCCAAGACAGTTGCGGATGGGCTGCTGGTGCCCCTGAAAGAAAACACCTGGCATTTCGTATCCAACCACGTGACCGATATTTTTACCGCCTCGGAAGAGGAAATCATCGAAGCGATGAAACTGACCTGGAAGCACCTGCGCGTGGTGATGGAGCCGTCTTCGGCGGTTCCTCTGGCAACCATTTTGAAGAACCCAGAGGTTTTCCAAGGCAAGCGCATTGGGGTCATCGTGACCGGTGGCAATGTAGACCTGGACAAACTGCCCTGGCTGAAAGGGTAAGGAGAAACAACATGAACAAGACCGTAAATTTTGAAGACCTCGAGGTCGGCTTCGACATCCCTGCCGCGATCGGCATGGACGAAAGCGAGATACAGACGCCTTGCCTGATCCTTGATCTGGACGCGCTAGAGAGCAACATCCGAAAGATGGGCGATTTCGCAAAGGCCCATGGGATGCGCCATCGTGTTCATGGCAAGATGCACAAATCGGTCGATGTGGCCAAGCTGCAGGAACGGTTGGGCGGTTCGGTCGGCGTCTGCTGTCAGAAAGTGTCGGAAGCCGAGGTATTTGCCCGTGGCGGCATTACGGACATCCTTGTATCCAACCAGGTGCGCGACCCGGTCAAGATTGACCGACTGGCACGGCTGCCCAATTTCGGCGCACGTATCATTGTCTGCGTGGACGATATCGACAATATCTCCGACCTTTCGGCTGCCGCTTCGCGTCACGGTACAGAACTGGAAGTGTTCATCGAGATCGACTGCGGCGCAGGGCGCTGTGGTGTAACCACGACACCGGCGGTCATCGAGATTGCCAAAGCTGTGCAAGCAGCGCCAAATCTGAAATTCACCGGCATTCAGGCCTATCAGGGTGCGATGCAACATCTCGACACCTATGAGGCCCGTAAAGAGAAGCTGGATGTTGCCATTGCCATGGTCGAAGACGCTGTCGCCGGGTTGAAAGCAGAAGGGATCGAGTGCGAACTGGTTTCGGGCGGCGGCACCGGTTCCTATTACTTCGAAAGTAACTCGGGCGTTTACAACGAATTGCAATGCGGCTCTTACGCCTTCATGGACGCGGATTATGGGCGGATTCTGGATCAGAACGGCCAGCGGATTGATCAGGGAGAATGGGAAAATGCGCTGTTCATCCTGACCAGCATCATGAGCCATGCCAAAGCAGACAAGGCCATCTGCGACGCCGGCCTCAAGGCGCAATCGGTCGATAGCGGCCTGCCCTTTGTGTTTGGGCGTGATGATGTCGAATACCTCAAGTGCTCGGACGAGCATGGGGTTATCGGGGATCCAGACGGCGTACTGAAGGTCAATGACAAGCTGCGGTTGGTGCCGGGCCACTGTGACCCCACCTGCAATGTCCATGATTGGTATGTGGGCGTACGGGGCGGCAAAGTCGAAGCCCTGTGGCCGGTCTCGGCCCGCGGGAAAGCCTATTGAGATGAGGGATGTTATGAAAAGCGACGGCCTGCTGATTGTAGGCGAAGATCTGTGCGAGAAACTGGTAGGACGCCAGCAGGCCTTTGACGCTGTACAGGCTGTGTTCGGTGCGATGGCTAAAGGTGGCGCGTGGAACTTTCCCGTTATCCGCGAGGCTTTGGGCCATGCCGAGGCTCTCTATGGGTTCAAATCGGGATTTGACCGCGACGGTCAGGTGCTGGGCCTCAAATCCGGTGGATACTGGCCGGGCAATGCGGCGAAGGGCCTGACCAACCACCAATCCACAGTGTTTCTGTTCGACCCCGATACCGGGCGATTGTCCGCGCTTGTCGGGGGCAATTACCTGACAGCGGTGCGCACAGCGGCCTCTTCGGCGGTTTCGATCGCGCATCTGGCGCGGCAAGACGCAAGAGTACTTGGCATGGTCGGGGCCGGACATCAGTCAACTTTCCAGCTGCGGGCGGCGGCGGAACAGCGCGACTTCGAAAAGGTCGTTGCCTGGAACCCGCATCCCGACATGCTGCCCCGCCTTGCAGCTGTGGCCACTGAGGTTGGGTTGGAATTCGAGGCCGTCAGCCAACAGGAGCTGGGCGCACAGGCGGATGTGATCATCACCATCACCTCGGCTTTTGAGCCGCTCTTGATGAAAGACTGGATCAAGCCCGGCACACATCTGGCTTGCATGGGCACCGACACCAAAGGCAAACAGGAGGTTGACGCGGATCTCGTCGCTGCGGCGACTGTCTTTACCGACGAGGTCGCCCAGTCCGTGACAATCGGCGAGGCCCAACATGCCATCAGCCTTGGCGCCTTGACCGAGGATGCAATCGCGCCCATCGGCGCCGTCATCAATGGTGACCACCCCGGTCGGACAAGCGACGATCAGATCACTCTGTTTGATGGAACCGGGGTCGGGTTGCAGGATCTTGCAGTCGCCTCAGTCGCTGCACGATTGGCTGAAGAGGCGGATCTAGCCCAGCGCGCGACCCTCTGAAACGAAAAAGCGCGCCTCAATCGGGCGCGCTTGCTTAACCTGCCTGTTGGTGGCTCAGCCCCGGATGACCTTGGAAAACTGATCAAAGATGGGCTCGTTGGAACAGATGACCTCGCCGTCCTCCAGCACGTTACCTTCCGGGTTCAAAGCCTGCACAAAGCCACCGGCCTCTTTCACGATGATGATCCCGGCGGCAACATCCCAGGCATTCAGACGGCGTTCCCAAAAGCCTTCATACCGGCCAGCAGCAACATAAGCCATGTCCAGCGCTGCTGCGCCCCACCGACGTACACCGGCGCAGACTGGCATCAGACGTGCCAGATCCTGCAGGGTCGCAGGCAAGTCAGACCGTCCGCCAAAAGGCAGCCCGGTCGAAAAGATCGACTCGATCATGCGGTGACGACCCGAAACGCGGATACGGGTGTCGTTCATCCATGCGCCTTCGCCATTTTCTGCAAAGAACATCTCGTCCTTGGCGGCGTCATAGATCACACCGGCAACAATTTTGCCTTTATGTTCCAACGCGATCGAGATCGCCCAGTGCGGCAGGCCGTGCAGAAAATTCGTGGTGCCATCCAGCGGATCCACAATCCAGCGGCGGGTGGGATCTTCGCCGGCAATCTCGCCGCCCTCTTCGGCCAGCCAGCCATAGGTCGGGCGCGCGCCAAGCAGTTCCTCTTTCAGGATCGCCTCGGCTGCAATGTCTGCCTTGGACACAAAATCCCCGGCGCCTTTCATCGACACCTGAAGGTTCTCGACTTCACGAAAATCCTTGACCAGTGAACGCCCCGCTTTGCGCGCGGCTTTGATCATGATGTTGAGGTTTGCACTGCCAACCATTGTCCAAAGGCTCCTGTCCGGTCAAACCGCGCGTATACTGGGGCAATGCGCCCTTGCCAAGAGGAATGATACGCATAGCAGACCCGCGTTTTGTGCCTATTGCTCCTGCAGCTTGCGCGCCTCGGTTTTGGCCAGCTTGATCAGCTCTTGCACAAAGGGTTTCTCAAGGTCCTCGGTGCGCACTGCAGCATAAAGGCGACGTTTAATGCCCGCCTTGGTCAGCGGGCGGGTAACATAGTCGGAATTATACTTCACCTCACGCACAACCCAGTCCGGCAGCACAGATATCCCCCGGTTCGATGCGACCAGCAACAGGATCACTGCGGTCAGCTCAACCTGTCGGATCGCGGCCGGTTCGACCCGCGCGGGGATCAGCAACTGGCTGAACACATCCAGCCGTGTGCGTTCGACCGGGTAGGTGATCAGGGTCTGGCCGCGAAAATCTTCGGCCTCAATGAACTCTTTCTGGGCAAGCGGGTGTGTCGAAGCCGCGACAAACACCGCGTCATAGTCAAAGAGTTCGATGAATTCGACACCGGGCAGATCTTCTGGGTCCGAGGAAACAACCAGATCGACCTCTTCTTTTTGCAAAGCCGGCAAGGCATCAAAGGCTAGGCCGGGGCGGATATCGACATCCACATCGCCCCAGGATTTACGAAAGGATTCCAGCACCGGGAACAGCCACTCAAAACAGGCGTGGCATTCAATGGCGATATGCATACGGCCCGTGCGCCCGTCGCGCAAAGAAGAGAACTCCTGCTGTGTCGCCTCGACCTGCGGCAGGATCTGCTCGGCCAGGCGTAACAGCCGCAAACCGGCCGCCGAAAGTTTCATCGGTTTGGACCGGCGCAAGAACAATTCGACCCCGGCCTGATCCTCTAGGCCTTTGATTTGATGGCTCAACGCGGATTGAGTGATGTTCAGTTGATCTGCGGCACGGGCAAGCCCGCCACATTCATGGATCGCCTTGATCGTACGCAGGTGGCGGAATTCGATATGCATTGCGTGGAACTCATGTTGTTCTTGAATAATATGAGTTTGTCTCACAATGCGTTAGCTGGCACAAGGGTCAGAGATTTCACCCGTGAGGCCGAGATGACAAGACCAGAAGTTTCATTTGAATTTTTCCCGCCACAGACGCTTGAGGCTTCATTCCGCCTTTGGGATACGGTGCAAACTCTGGCACCGCTTGAACCGCGCTTTGTTTCTGTCACCTATGGCGCGGGGGGCACCACGCGCGAGCTGACGCGCGATGCGGTGGCCACATTGCACAAGTCCTCTGGCCTGCCTGTTGCTGCACATCTGACTTGTGTGGATGCGTCACGTCAGGAAACACTGGAAATCGCAGATACCTTTGCTCGGGCGGGCGTGGAGAACATCGTCGCCTTGCGCGGCGATCCGCCCAAGGGTCAGGATCGGTTCGTGCCGCACCCGGAAGGGTTCGCGGACTCGGTCGAATTGATCGAAGCGCTGGCAGAAACCGAGATGTTCAGCATCCGTGTTGGCGCCTATCCAGACAAACACCCCGAAGCGCGGGATTTTTCCGCCGATGTCGATTGGTTAAAGGCTAAGCTGGACGCTGGGGCCGACGAAGCCCTGACTCAGTTCTTCTTTGAGGCCGAGACATTTTTCCGTTTCCGCGATGCCTGTGAAAAGGCAGGGATCGACAAGCCCATCGTTCCGGGCATCCTGCCGATCGAAAACTGGAAAGGGGCGCGCAACTTTGCCCGCAGATGCGGGACACATATTCCGGATTGGATCGAGAATGCCTTTGAGAAGGCCATTCGTGACGACCGCGAAGACCTGCTGGCCACCGCATTGTGCACAGAACTTTGTTCAGACCTGATCGAGGGCGGAGTGGACAAGCTCCACTTTTACACCTTGAACCGGCCGGAACTGACCCGGGATGTGTGCTTTGCCCTTGGAGTCACACCAAAGGCCGAGCTTCAGAACGTCGCTTGATATCCGCTTGTTTCAGACTGTGCACCCGAGGCGAAAACCCCGGGTGTTTTTGCGGAATAAGTTGGGATTACCCTGCCTGACTGGGCCACTTGAACAATCCAACTGAAGCCTTAATCATTGTCGCGATAAACCGTTCAATTCTGTTACAAATTTGACTTTAGCAACCGCCCATTCATTGTGGGGCCGTATAGTTTGTTTATGAGTGAATTTAGTATGGAACCTTTTGACAAGGTTAGTGCCCGCGCCAATGCCTTCGGCACACTTGGTCTGGCTCAAAGCGCCAGTTCAGATGACATTCGAGAAGCCTGGCGCAACATCGCATTCGAAGCCCACCCCGATAAGAATGGCGGAGACGGTGCGGCCTTGGCCAACGCCAAGGCGGCCTATGATTTGCTGCGCAGCGAGGGGCTGGCCGGGAAAGGTCTGGCGGGCTCGGCGGCGGGGAAACCACGCCGCCCCCGATTGCGCAAACGCGTTATTCAGCTGGAAACCCAAGATATTGATGCCTGTCGTGCAATGCTGAATACGGCGCTGCCCCACTTGCAGGACACCCCGGTGGACAGTCAAGATGCGGATCGCCTGCAAGATGCTGACCACATTCCGGACGCTGTCGGCTTGCATGGCCGCAACCTGACTTATTTCATTTCCGCACCTGTCTGCGAAGGTGCTAACCGCGTCGCATTGCCGACGAGTGTTCTCGCTGGCTCCAAGCGCGTCAAGACAGAGATTCTGAGCTTTCAGTCCAAAGATGCGGGCACTGGCGAAGTTGTCGTACCCGTTGCGCTTGCGACCAAGAAATTTCCGGGCGCCCGCAGCGTGCGGATCAGATTCAACGCCGACCAGCAAACGCAGGATGAGTACTGGTTGGCCGGATGACAAACAAAAAGCCCGGCAAATCAATGCCGGGCTTTGCATCCGTTGCAGAACTCTCAGTTTGCGACCGGGCCTTCGGAGGTAAACTTCGGGATCACGCTGCTGGAGGCCCCGTCGGCCTCGATGCCCGGCCAGTTTCCTTCAGCCAGATTGATATTGCCGGGAATATCTTCTTCAAAGAACCCGACAACCACATCGGTAATGTTCAGATACAGCTTGTCATCAACAATCCGCCACAGGTTCGGGTTCGCAGGCACCTTGCCGCCGCGTGACACGCCATAGGCGCAGTGACCGTCATATTGCGGCGCATAATAAGCAGGGTTTTCCATGAACTTGTCCCGGTTCTCTTCGGTCGAGAATGCCCAGGTAACGCCGTTGTATTCGGCCGTAATATCTGACCTTCCGCGGACGGCTTCGGGCTGTGATTGACCGACAGCAACCTGATCCAGACTGCGATAGGCAACCACGTCATATCCCGACACCGCATAGCCGGTGGCGTCCACATACTGATCTCCTGCAAGGGCAGGCATGGCAAATGCCAAGGTCGCAACTAAGGTCCAGGCAAGTCGTTTCATAAGGGCGGTCCTTTTTTATTGGATGGATGATCGGCCCGGAATACGGGGCTGTGCAGAGAATAGGTGATTCCTCGATCGAACGCAGTCCCGCTCGCGTCGCTGTGACATCGAATGAGAAAACGTGAAGTCTTTGCACTGAATGTTACAAAATCTTCCCAACAGGCAGGGTTGGACTTTGCCCTTTGCAATATTAGCTGTTGAAGCGAACGGATAATTCACCCGAACTTTGCTGAGAAAGGCAATAAATGAGCGAGCAATCGACCTATACGCCCCCTATGGTCTGGACATGGGACAGCCAAAACGGCGGACAATTCGCTAATATCAACCGCCCGATTGCGGGGGCAACTCATGACAAGGATTTGCCTGCTGGGCGCCATCCTCTGCAGCTCTATTCGCTTGCTACTCCGAACGGGGTAAAAGTAACCGTCATGCTGGAAGAGCTTCTGGCGCTAGGCCATGAAGAGGCCGAGTATAACGCCTGGCTGATCAACATCGGCGAGGGAGATCAGTTTAGTTCGGGCTTTGTAGAGGCCAACCCGAACTCGAAGATCCCTGCCCTGTGGGATCGGTCCGGTGAAAAACCTGTGCGCGTGTTCGAAAGTGCCTCGATTCTGTTTCACCTGGCTGAAAGGTTCAACGCTTTCCTACCCGAATCCGGGCCCGAACGGACAGAGGTGATGAACTGGGTTTTCTGGCAAATGGGCAGTGCACCATATCTGGGTGGCGGGTTTGGCCATTTCTACGCCTATGCGCCCGAGAAATGGGAATATCCCATCAACCGCTTTGCCATGGAAACCAAGCGGCAGCTGGATGTTCTGGATCGGGAGCTGTCCGAGAAAACCTATATCGCAGGCGAGGATTACTCTATCGCCGATATCGCGATCTGGCCCTGGTACGGACAACTGGTTCTTGGGCGCCTGTACAGCGCAGCCGAGTTCCTGGACGTCGAATCCTACAAGAACGTCATGCGCTGGGCCAAGGAGATTGACGCCCGTCCCGCCGTAAAACGCGGTCGCATGGTCAATCGTGCCTTCGGCGAAAAGCATACACAGCTTCACGAACGCCACGAGGCCGGCGACTTTGAAACGCGTACACAGGACAAGCTGGAGCCGGCAGCCGAATAAACAAACCGGGCTTCGCGGATCAATCTGCGAAGCCCCATTCTGCCATTACTTAAGCAAAGGCGGTTTGTCCGGATCGCGCCCAGGAGCGATATGCGCATTCACACGTGCCTCAGGCTGCGGCAGATCGTACCGCAAACCCACCCGCGCCAAAGACGCTGCGGCCGTGTCACTTGATTTGAAAAAACCTACGTCCATTGCCCCAGCTTCGACCCCGGAAAAGGTAAGCGCTTCAGACGCGGCCTTAGCCAGAGCTGCCTCTGCCCCTTCGACGGCATCGACAAATCCCAGCAAATGCCCGAAACCACCTTCAGCCGTTTTGGTGCTGACCAGATAGGCGGCTTGCGCCAACCCAATGGCCGTAGCCAGCTTGGCGTCCAAAGCTGTCAGCAGTTCGTCGGGCAACCCCGATGGAGCCAGGAACTCGGACAGGTGCTGTTGCACCTCTTCGGGACCATGCTGCAAAGTTTCCACCAACCAGCCCAATGCCTCGGGCGGGATCAACATCGAGGACGGGGCAACTTCAAGGTTCAACCCCAGCCCGATCCCCTGCCCCGACAACATAGACGATAAAACCCGCCCCGACAGCGCAACATAGGGCACCGGGCGGTCTGCGAAGCGGGCCAGCCGGTCTTCGCGATCGAATGCCAGCACAAAACGCCCGTCTGCCACGTCGAACAATTCGGGCGAAATATTCTCGTTCTTTGCCTCTTCCGTCAGCATCAGGAACAGCTCACTGTCAGCCAGCCGCTCAAAGAAACGCAGACGGGCCGCATCATCCTGCGGAGCGGCCTCAGCCGCGGCATGGGCGGCGTCCAGAGCCGAAATCTCAGTCATTCAGAACCTCTTGCACCCGTGCACGCAAAACCGGCAACAGATCGGCTTCGAACCACGGATTTTTCTTCATCCATGCCGTATTCCGCCAGGACGGATGAGGCAAGGCAAAGATCCGCGGCGCATAGTCCCGCCAGTTGCGGACGGTTTCGGTGACTGACCCACGTGACTTCAGGTGATATCTATGGGCGTGCCCCCCGACAAGAATGGTCAACGGCACAGGCCCAAGATCCGCCATGACCCGATCATGCCAAGTCTGACCGCATACTGGCGGAGGAGGCAAATCTGCCTTGCGCGCATCATAGCCGGGAAAGCAAAACGCCATTGGAACGATCGAGACACGTGAACGGTCATAAAACAGCTCCTCATCAACACCCAACCACGCCCGAAGCCGATCACCGGAAGGGTCGGTAAAAGGGCGACCCGACACATGCACTCGTGCCCCCGGAGCCTGACCACAGACTAAAATGGGCGTGTCTTTGCGGAACCAGACAATGGGTCTTGGTTCATGCGCGGTTTCAGTTGCCGCAAATCGGTCAGCACAAATACGGCAGGCCTCTATTTCTTTTTCGAGTGGGTTCATGAGATCGCAATCAGTGCCGCATCAGATGGTTGGTGTTCTGAAAGCAAGATAGGTAACACACATCCAGACGCCAACAGATGCAAAAGTCACATTACCAAAAACGACCCCCGGAACGCATTGATCATTTGTTTCATAATTCGACATAATGTGGCCTATATGGCGCCGTAGAGGTACCGTTCTTTCGCCGATCCGAACGGCGCAACAACAAGATAAACCCGCAGGCCTTGGATGCTTGAGTTTGAAAATGTCAGCAAGTCCTTTTGGACCGGGACGCGCCGAAAGGTGATTCTGGACAGAGTGTCTTTTCGCGTCGAACTTGGCACATCCATCGGTATTCTGGCCCCGAACGGTACCGGGAAAACCACCCTGATCAACATGATGGCCGGACTAGAGAAACCCGACGAAGGGGTCATTCGCAAATCCTGCCGCGTCTCTTTTCCGATGGGATTTACCGGCGGAGTTTCAAACAAGCTGTCGGCTCTGGAGAACTCGCGCTATATCGCCAAGATCTATGGTATGGACCCGGACTATGTCGAGGCATATTGCAGTTGGCTGTGTGGCCTGGGTGAATATTTCAATCAACCGCTGGCGACCTATTCATCCGGTATGCGGTCGCGGTTCACATTCGCGTTGATGCTGGCTCTGGATTTCGACATGTACCTCATCGACGAAGGGATGCCGGCCACAACGGATGTTGAATTCAACAAAAAGGCAGGCGACATTCTGCAGGAACGGCTGCGCACGACAACACTGGTCATCGTCTCTCACAACCCGGCCCTGCTTGAAAAATTCGCGCGTCAGGCGGCGGTATTAGTGGATGGTCAGCTTCACTTGTTCGAAACCTTGGAAGAGGCAAAGCAGTTATATGACTACCAAACCCAGGGCTGATAAATACAACTGGCGCCGCAAACGGCGGTCTGCGGGAAATGCCGAAACGCGCGAAGACGCGATCTCGCGTATTCGCCAGGCCACAAAGGCGCCCGGCCCAGAAAATGAACCGCCAGTAGGGACCGAGATCGACGCTATCAAACGCGAAGGACTGACCGGCCGCCAACTGCGGGTGGCACGTCGTCTTGCCCAGAAAAACGGTCTTGCGGCGACTTCGGACTATGATGCAGTTCGGTTGTTGCGCAAAAAGGGAATTGATCCGTTTGAACGCTCCAGTCTGCTGAACCTTGCCTCGGAAAAGAAAACTTCGGACGAGCAGACGAATGATCGCATCACGATCCACCTGCCCCAGACCGTGAAAGATGCACCGGAGAACTTGCCCGGACCGGAGATGAGCCCGGCCGAGCGGCGTGAACGTGAAATCGGACAGATTCAGAGGGACATCGCCCGCCGCCGCCGTCGCAAACTGTTCGCTCTGTTTGCACGGCTTGCGGCCTTTGTCCTGCTACCTACCTTTGTCGTGGGTCTCTATTTCTATCGGATCGCGACCCCAATGTACGCCAGCAACTCTGCCTTTCTGATCCTTCAGGCGGACGGGGGCGCGGGCTCTATCGGAGGGCTTCTGGCAGGGACCCAATTTGCGACCACGCAGGATTCGGTTGCCACCCAGGAGTTTCTAGAATCGAAAGATGCGCTTGAACTTTTGGACACAGAGGCCGGTTTCGCTGATGTGTTCAAACAGGACTGGATCGACCCCATTCAGCGATTGTCCCCGGACGCCAGTCTCGAAGAGGCTTACAAGCTGTACAAACGCATGATCACGGTCGGATATGACCCGACCGATGGCCTGATCCGGATGGAGGTGGCGACACCTGACCCCCAGACTTCGGCCGCGTTTTCACGAGAACTGATTTCCTATGCCGAGCAACGGGTAAACGCGCTGACCGAAAAGAAACGCGAAGACCAGATGAAAGATGCCCGGGAAGGGTTTGTAAGCGCTCAGGAAGAACGCAAGAAAGCTCAGGAAGACCTGATCGAGCTTCAGCTGCAAGGCGCAATCCTTGACCCTGAAAGCGTCATTGCCGGGTTGCGGGGCCGCATAAACGAAATCGAGACGCTTATTCAGGACAAAGAACTGCAGCTTGCAGCCTTGTTGGACAATCGCCGCCCAAACAAAGCCAAGGTGGATGGCGCACAGGCCGACATCGCACGGCTTACGGTTGTGCTGGAGGAATTGAACGCCGAAATGCTGGATGTCTCTGCCGGCGAGAATTCGCTGGCCAGGCTGAGTGTTCGGATTCAGATGGCACAGGCCGATCTGGCCGCTAGGGATATGATCCTGCAATCAGCTATGCAGCATATGGAGACAACCAGGACCGAAGCCAATCGTCAGGTTCGGTATCTGACGGTTTCCGTCAATCCTGTTCCCAGTCAGGAACCCAGCTATCCGCGCAAGTTCGAAAATACGATTTTGGCTTTCCTGTTGTTTGCTGGTATCTACCTGATGATCTCGCTTACCGCGTCGGTCCTTCGTGAACAGGTATCTTCGTAAGACACATGAAACATGTAAAAATCTCCGATCTCACGGTCGGCAATGATCTTCCCCTGACGATCATCGCCGGTCCCTGCCAACTGGAAACTGCCGATCATGCCCAAATGATCGCAGGAAAAATGAAAGAGGCCTGCGACGCCGCCGGGGCGCAGTACGTCTTTAAAGCCTCGTACGACAAGGCGAACCGGACTTCTCTGTCGGGTGCGCGTGGTATGGGAATAGACACAGGGCTCAAGGTTCTGGATGACATCCGCAAAACCTTGGGCATTCCAGTGCTGACAGATGTACATACCGAAGCCCAGTGCGCGATTGCGGCCGAGGCTGTGGACGTGCTGCAAATCCCTGCCTTTCTATGCCGACAAACAGATATGCTGCTCGCAGCTGGCGAAACCGGCAAGGCGGTTAATGTCAAAAAAGGACAGTTTTTGGCCCCATGGGAGATGGGCAACATCGTGAGCAAGGTCGAAAGCACTGGGAACACAAACATCCTGCTGACAGAACGCGGAACTTCGTTTGGATATAATACGTTGGTCGCTGACATGCGCGGCCTGCCGCAGATGGCCAAAACGGGATACCCGGTCGTAATGGATGCCACACACTCGGTACAGCAGCCTGGCGGCAAAGGTGGTTCTACTGGTGGGCAGCGAGAATTCGCGCCTGTGATGGCCCGCGCTGCGGTTTCGCTTGGCATCGGTGCGGTTTTTATCGAAACCCATCAGGACCCTGATACTGCACCTTCCGACGGTCCCAATATGATCCCATTGGACCAGATGCCGCAGCTCATCGATACATTGATGCGTTTTGATGCGTTGGCCAAGGCCAACCCTATCCAGATCTGAACAAGAGTATTCCCATGACCAAACCCAACCCCGAGGTGACTCCGAACACCTGGAGCTTTCTGCGCGACGCAATGATCAAGCCAACCGGCTTTCGCGAATATGATGCCCGCTGGAAATATCCAGAAGAGATCAACCTGCCGGGCATGACCGCACTGGGGTTGGGTCTGGGCACACAGATGCGCAAGCGTGGGATTGAACCCGTGATTGCTGTAGCCAATGATTATCGTGACTATTCTCTGGCCATCAAAAATGCCCTGATCCTGGGCCTGATGCAGGCGGGAATTCAGGTAAAGGATATCGGTCCGGCGCTTAGCCCGATGGCCTATTTCGCTCAGTTCCATCTGGACGTTCCAGCCGTGGCCATGGTCACGGCCAGCCACAATCCAAATGGCTGGACCGGGGTCAAGATGGGGTTCGAACGTCCCCTGACCCATGGCCTGGACGAGATGTCAGAGCTGCGAGACATTGTTCTGAATGGCGAAGGGCAGACCCACCCTGGCGGGTCCTACGAATTCGTTGATGGCGTGAAAGAGGCCTATATCGACGATCTGGTCGGCGATTTCAGAATATCCCGACCTCTCAAAGTGGTCTGTGCCACAGGGAACGGCACCGCATCCGCCTTTGCCCCGGAAATCTTTGAACGCATGGGGGTAGAAGTCGTGCCCAGCCATAACCAGCTGGACTATACTTTCCCGCATTACAACCCGAACCCAGAAGCGATGGAAATGCTGCACGACATGTCCGATACCGTGAAAGCCAGCGGTGCCGACATGGCGCTGGGGTTCGATGGTGACGGTGACCGCTGTGGCGTTGTGGATGACGAGGGGGAGGAGATTTTTGCTGATAAGGTCGGCGTGATCATGGCCCGCGATCTGGCCAAGATTTACCCCAATGCCACCTTTGTCGCCGACGTGAAATCAACCGGCCTTTTTGCCAGCGACCCTGAGTTGAAGGCCCGCGGGGTCAAGGCAGATTACTGGAAAACCGGCCACAGCCACATGAAGCGGCGAGTCAAAGAGATCAACGCGCTGGCCGGGTTCGAAAAGTCGGGGCATTACTTTTTGGCCGAACCGATTGGACGTGGTTATGATTGCGGCATGCGCGTCGCGGTTGAGATCTGTAAACTGATGGACCGCAACCCGGACCAAAGCATGTCCGACCTGCGAAAGGCGCTACCGAAAACATGGTCGACACCGACCATGTCCCCCTATGCAGCGGATACCGAAAAATACGACATACTCGACCGCTTGGTCGCAAAGCTGGTCGCCAAATCCGAAGCCGGAGAGACGCTTGCAGGTCGCCCGATCAAAGAAGTGGTCACTGTCAACGGTGCCCGAGTCATTCTGGACAATGGCAGCTGGGGGTTGGTGCGCGCCTCGTCGAATACGCCCAATCTGGTGGTCGTCTGCGAAAGCAGCGAAAGCAAAGAAGAGATGCGTGCCATTTTTGCGGATATCGACGCGGTTATCCGAACCGAACCGGGTGTCGGAGATTACGACCAGACCATCTGAGCGTTGGTGTCGGGGCGCTGGCCCCGACACTTCAATTTCCGCCAAACAGCTTAAGCAGTCCTTTCTTGGCCTCGTCCTCAAGCTTGTTCTTCAGCGCATCCTCGACGCTGTCCCCGTCAGTCCCGGCCGTACCGGTATCGCCGCCTATCTTGTCGATGACTTTCTTTTTGACATCATCCTCAAGCTCTTTGACCTTTCCTCCGGCGGCCGCTTCGATCACCTTGGTCAGGTCCGGCTTGATCGACGGATTGCTCCATGGTCCAACGATACGCACCGGAACCGACAGGCCCTCTCCCGAATTCGCACGCAGAGCGACCGGCGTGAACAGATAGTCGATATTGCGCGCTCCGATCCCGACTTTTCCTTTGCCATCCGCGCGGAAATTGTCCAGCGACATCAACAGATCGTTGTTCTGCAAAACGCCCTTATCAATGGTGAAGCTAGCCGTCAGGCTGTTGAACACGGTGGTGCCACCCGATCCTTTGCCTCGTCCCATGAGACGATCAAGGTCAAAGCCCGATATCAACCCCTTTCCTACATCCAAGCTGCCCTTACCGCTGAGAGAACGCATGATCTGATTCTCGTTCTGGCCAACGCCCAGAAACTCGAATGATCCTGACCCGGTCCCGGACAGCCGCTCGACCCCGACCAAGGCTGTCAGAGCTTGTTTGAGGTCAATGCCCTTGGCCTTTATCTTGCCGCCAACGGACAACCCATTCCGATTATTGGCCACCACCTGCCCGTTCAGCGTTCCGGAAAACAAGGTTGCCGGGTTCATCTCCAATGCAGCCCGAGACCGGTCCAGCCGCATTGTCAGGTCGCTGGGGCCAAGCGTCAGCTCGGGCATCGCGATAGATTTGGCTGTCAGTCGAATTTCACCATTGGCCAAAGCCAGCGCCGAGGCGTCGATCGGTTCCCTTGACCACCCCTCCAAGGCAGCACCCGCGCCGGAACCGCCGGAACTGGACGAGACCGTCTGACCACTTTGATTATAGCGAGAAAGATCAAGATCACTGGCATCCAACCGAGCAGTGATCTGTGGAGGGTTGGAAATTACAATATCAACTTCACCTGTAAAACGGTTACTGTCGAGTGAAGCCACCAGATCGCGCACAGATATGCGGCCATCTCTGGTATAAGTCATCTGCCCCGACACATTCGCAGCGCGGCCTAACCCGTGCGGCACTCCAACGCCCTCCTGACCGAACGCGGCCAGCATTTTTTCCGTGTCTTTGGTTTTCAACTGCAGCTTGCCGTCCATCTCTCCGGCAAGGTTGACGCGCCCGTCAAATCCGATGTCACCACCAGGGGCCGCAAGTGCAAGTTCAATGTCGGATGCCGCGCCCGTGGCATAGGCCGGCAAGTCGGGTATCTTGATATCCACGCGGGCCTCACCGCCCGGAACCGGCATTTGTGCATCCAGAACCATGGGGGCCGAGACTGCTGGCCAACTGGCAGACAAATCCACATCTGCGACATCAAATCGGGCCGATCCATTTTCAACAAAGATCAGACGCGCCTGAGTCAGTTTCAGATGCTCCAGTGTCACCGCACGCGATGCATCGGCCGGTTTTGATCCACCCGAGCCGCTGGCTGTCGGGGCGACGGCCGTGTCAAACTCCCAGTTTCCGCGCCCGTCTGACAGTTCGAGTCTGAGGGTCGGATTCTCGGCAATAATCCGTTTGATCAGCACATCGCCGGACAAAATGGCCAAGGTATCGACCCCAACCGCCAGGCTTTCGGCGCTCAGCATCGGCTCAGACCCCGCCCACGAGGCATTTCCGAAGGAAACCGCCCCGGTTTCCATGCCCAGCACAGGCCAGAAGGACAGCTTAACGCCCCCCGACAGTTTCAGATCACGCCCGGTTTGTGCCTTGACCTGCTCGGCCAGAATGGTCGCCAACTTGTCGCCCGGCATCAGCAGCAACGCGCCGATGACAAGACCGACCACAGCCACCAAAAGGAACAGGATGCGCATTAGCCATTTCATTTTCTGCTCTCCGACTTATTTGGCACGCTATAAAAAGATCATTCAAAGACGGCAGCGCATTTGCAAGGGGAAGCTTTCCCCACTATATGCCGCGCCATGACCACAAACCCGCCAAACCTCCGCCCCGACCTGGCACCTGCTGCCCGGATCACTGATACACCACGTCCGAACCAGCCGACCATCGGCATGGTATCGCTGGGTTGCCCCAAGGCTTTGGTCGACAGCGAGCGGATTCTGACGCGCCTGAGGGCCGAAGGATACGGCATCTCGCCGGACTATTCAGGCGCGGATGCCGTGATTGTGAATACCTGCGGATTTCTGGACAGCGCCAAGGCGGAGTCTCTGGATGCCATCGGCGAGGCTTTGGTGGAAAACGGCAAGGTTATCGTAACCGGATGTCTAGGGGCCGAACCCGATTACATCCGCGAGCATCACCCCCGCATCATGGCCGTCACCGGACCACATCAGTACGAGCAGGTGCTGGATGCGGTACACAAGGCCGTGCCACCTGATCCCGACCCCTTCGTGGATCTGCTGCCTGCGGCCAACGTTCAGCTGACGCCGCGCCACTACAGCTATCTCAAGATATCCGAGGGCTGTAACCACAAATGCAAGTTCTGCATCATCCCGGACATGCGCGGCAAACTGGCCAGCCGTCCGGCGCATGCTGTTCTGCGCGAGGCGGAAAAGCTGGTCGATAACGGTGTGCGCGAATTGCTGGTGATTTCGCAGGACACCTCGGCCTATGGGTTGGACCGGAAATACGATGTGAACCCCTGGAAAGACCGTGAGGTCCGCAGCCATATCACCGATCTTGCGCGCGAATTGGGACAGCTGGATGCGTGGATTCGCCTGCACTATGTCTATCCCTACCCGCATGTGCGTGAGCTGATCCCCCTGACGGCGGATGCGGGCAGTAACGTCCTGCCCTATCTGGACATTCCCTTCCAGCACGCACACCCGGATGTTTTGAAACGCATGGCCCGCCCTGCTGCGGCCGCCAGAACGCTGGACGAGATTGCCGCCTGGCGCGCGACCTGTCCTGATATCACGCTTCGTTCCACCTTTATCGTGGGCTACCCCGGCGAGACCGAGGCCGAGTTCCAGACCCTGCTGGACTGGATGGATGAGGCGCAGTTGGATCGCGTCGGTTGTTTTCAGTACGAAAACGTCGACGGAGCCCGCTCTAACGATCTTCCTGACCATGTGCCCGCCGAGGTCAAACAGGACCGCTGGGAGAGGTTCATGGAAAAGGCTCAGGCGATTTCCGAGGCCAAACTGGCCGCAAAGGTCGGCCAGACCCTGCAGGTCATCGTGGATGAGATCGATGATGAGGCCGCGACCTGCCGCACCACCGCCGACGCGCCCGAGATCGACGGCAACCTGTTCATCGACGAAGGGTATGAGGCCCTGAAACCGGGCGACATTGTCTCGGTCGAGGTGGACGAGGCCGGGGAATATGATCTATGGGGCAAGCTTCGCTAACCACATCTAACTGAATTGACCGACCCAGCGGCAGTCAGAAAAGGCTCAACAGCCCGATAACCCAGGCCAATCCGCCAGCCAAAGCAGTCAGTGCCACCGCAGCGCTGGCGGCGTCTTTGGCTTGCCCGGCCAATAGATTGTGTTCGGTCGAAGTATGATCCACCGCCCGTTCGATCGCCGTGTTGAACAGTTCGGCCACCAGAACCAACAGACCGATCACCAGTATCAGAGCCCGAACGCCATCGCTCAGGGGCAGCCACAGGGCCAGACCCGCAGAAACAAGATTAGCGCAGACCCAAGCCCGGAACGAGTATTCACCGTGCCAAGTGGCAGCCAATCCCTGCCAGCTCCAGCGGATGCGGTCCTTTAGATGGGTGACAAGTTTTCTCATGCGACCTCGGTAATTCAATAGGTCAAACAGAAACCCGAACACCGTATGACAGGCAATAAAAAAGCCACCCATAGGGCGGCTTTTTTGTTCGATTGTGCGGGCGGCTATGTCGGAATCCGCCCGCGAAAATCTTATTGAGCAGTCGGATTACATACGGTCTGACCTGCTTCGGTCGTCGCCAGATCTGTCCCTGCCGGGCAGCTCGGCGTGCCGTATTTGTCATAATCTGGGGTAATGTATACCGGTGTCGGCTCTTCCTGTTGCGAGCAAGCAGCCAGAACCAGGGCAAACGCACTAACGGCAGCAAATTTGAGTTTCATGTCCGTCATTCCTCTAATTAATTTCTGTTATTGCCCTGAACATGGGGCCGACTTCACAATACGGTGTGGTTGGTAATTTTGCAATAAAATCAACAGCGCGTTTGCGAAAGCAGGCAAAACCATGCCGGGGGGATTGCCTATGGAATGGGTGCCGCGTGGCAGCTACTGCTTTCGGCACATCTGTTCAGGCGATAGACTGGGGAAAGTCAGCGAACGGAGAAACCAGATGCCAGAAGGTCCAGTCATTGCGCAAAAAGCGCCCTATCCAATCGAAGTAACCGAAGGAAAAAGCTATTTCTGGTGCTCGTGCGGCCGGTCCAATCGGCAGCCATTTTGTGATGGATCTCACAAAGGAACCGGCTTTGAACCGGTCAAGTTCACGGCTGATACCAGCAAGAAACTCTTCTTCTGCGGCTGTAAAAACTGCGCTAACCCTCCGTTTTGCGACGGGACACATTCCAAGATCTGATCACTTCAGCCGGTTGAAAACCTGGCTATTTACGCAGAACCCGGGCGCTGAACGGGGATCAGATTGCTGCGCCGCCAGCCATATCGTGCATTTCTCGTGACAGTCCGAGGCCCGGCAACGCGTTACCATCTCGGCGTATTCATCCGGGCTCAACCGCCCGTCGGACATGGCTTCGGTCAACGAGATCTTAAGGCATCGGGCAACGGATCGAGTTAGCCAAAAGTGCTTTTCCACGTCGCCCAGTACAGCGTGTTTCATCCCAATTCCTGCATTTGTATTACTTTCAACGCGGCGAATTGATGTTTGTTCGGGCAGGTTTGCGGTGCTCCTGCAACATCTGGATGTCTTTCCATCCAATCCGGGCAGGCAGCCGCCCAGCCACATCCCTGACACAGGCGGATCATTTCAGCCCAGTCTTCCTGACTTAGCCGACCTTTATTGTGGGCCCGCACAATATCCGTACCCGTCGCTTGCCCCATCCTCAACACAAGGCGCAAATGGGTCATGAGGTGTCCAAGGCGCGGCATTGCGGCCCCCCTAAGGGATCAACTTGCTTAACAAATCCTGGTTCCGGCAATATTCGGGGGTCTGCGCTGCCAGAACCGGTTGATTCAAAAATGATTGGCAATGGCCCGGGTTCGGGCAATCGGTGCATCGCAGAACCGCATCGGTAATCTGATCCACCGATATATGTCCAGCGATTGCAGATTCCTGCAGATCCACCCCCAGCTTGCCAGCCATACGGTCAAAAAGACCAGCATGATGCCTAAGCGTTTCGCGATCGGGCATTGGCATTCCTTTCCGTTTCGCTTTGTCCGATCAGACTAGCAATACGAAACAGCCCAAGCCTTGACGCAGGTCAAAGTCCCAATTCCAGTTCGTCCAGATAAGCCCGTGTTGCATCCTGCACCCGTCGGAATCGATCACCGCCCAGCTTTTTTCCGCCATACCATCGAGTGACAATGACGATATGACCGCTCAGTTCGGCCCTTTCCAGCATGCGCAGAATCACCATTCCGGCACCGCTTTCCCCGTCATCCGCCTTGAGCGCACCAGTAGGCAGGATTGCGGCCCAGGTATTGTGCGTGGCCTTGGCATAGCTTTTGTCAGATTTCAGGTCCTGCAGGACAGCTGCCACCTCGTCCCGGGAACTGACCAAAGCGCCGGACACGGCATATTTCGATCCGCGGTCCGTCAAGACAACCCCCAACCGTTTCAGTCCCGTCATTGTGTCAGCCCAAGCTGCCGTGAGGTTTCCAAAACAATTTCGACGCGCTGAGCATTCGGTGGATGGGTGCCTAGAAAACGATCGCCCGGGTCAGGAATTCGGGCAAAATAGCGGGCTCCTAACAAGGGATTATAACCTGCCCGGTGCGTGATGATCGTTCCCAACCGGTCCGCTTCCAGTTCAAAGTCCTTGACATATATCTGGGCACCCACCTGCGCGCCCAGCTTCTGCGCCTGTTCAAGATCGGCGTCATTTGCCCCCGCTATGCGTGCAAGCTCGCCAAAAATCGCGGCGCTTTCTCGTGAGTTTTCGGACTGGCGGGGAATATGGCGCAGGATGTGATGAGCAGATTCATGCCCCATCACAAAGGCCAGTTCATCGGCGTTTTCCACCGATTGAATCATCGCGCGGGTGAAGATTATGACTGGTTGATTGTCGTCATCCAAGGTTTGAAAAGCATTTGCTGGTGCGCGAGGGTTCAGATCAACCACGATCGAAAAATCGCAGTTGCTGACATTACTGCGCCGCTTGCACTCTGCGCGCGCCACATCCCCGACCCTTTGACTGATTTCGCGAAAGGTCAGCACATCGACCTGAAAATCAGTTGAAGGTTGTTGCCATTCCTCTACCGGCTGAACGCGTAACGAACCGGTGTCACAGGCCGACAGAACCAGACCAAATATCATCAAGATCAGGCGACGCATACTATTTCCTTTGGTCCGGTCATGCCTTTTCGTCGAACATAGCCCGACACAAGGCGGTTCGCCACCGGACGATTTCCCAAGAACGGGTTGCATTGCAATGTTCCGCCCGGCAAGCTGGACACATGTTTTCGATTGAGCATGAATTCGACTCGACGGTCATAACCTTGGTGGACGAAGGCGAAAAGCCTTTGAACGAGGATGTGGTTATTAACAATTTTGCAGAATGCGTAACGCTGGAACAACTGGATCCGCGCACTGACCAGGTTCAGAAGATTACGCTTTCGCCCGAACAGGTTCGTGATCTGGCTGCGGCACTGGATCTGCCCGAAGGTGTTTACCAAATTCGCGAAACCCCCGATCAGGCCTGACACACAAAGACTTTCTCGCGCAATGTCTGGCCGCGCTTCAGGATCAGTGCGGACGGAGCAACCCCCAGCGCCACCGCCAGAAGCTCACGTGTGGCTTCATTTGCCCTGCCGTTTTCGGGCGGTGCAGTGATATATATTCTGATCGTTCCGTCCTGAACCAAAATCCTGTCTGCTGCGGCTTTCGGGGTAACCCTGACCGCAATCTCAGCATTCGGTGCAACACGGTCGCTCAGGTCTGGAAGATTTCTTAGTTTCGGTTTTCCCATTGGCACCTTCTGTTAACAAAGACCCTTGCACGGTTGGGCGGGGAATGAAATTGATCCAACTGGTCCAGCCGATTGCACTTGAAACTCGCCAGACGTTCAACCAGATACAGACAGCCTATGTAAAGGAAGTTAACATATGTCCTTGAAGAATCCGGCCGCTTTTGAGTTTCTGCAGACCCGTCGGTCGCGCCCAGCCAAAACGTTGATTGAACCAGCCCCCGACCGTGAGCAGCTGATGCCCCTGCTAACCGCAGCAGCCCGCAGCCCGGATCACGGAAAACTGGAACCCTGGCGGTTCATCGTGCTTGAAAAAGGCGCTATGGGGCGCCTGTCGGGGCTAACGCAGGAATGCGGTGAGGCGCTTGGCAAATCCCCTCAAGACATTGAAAAAGCGCGCGGACAGTTTGATTTAGGCCATCTCGCCGTCGCTGTGATCGAGGTTCAGAAGCCTTCGGAAAAGATTCCAGCCATCGAGCAGACCTATTCAGCTGGGGCTGTTTGCCTTGCTTTGCTGAACGCTGCTTTGACCGCAGGATGGGGCGCGAATTGGTTGTCTGGCTGGCAAACCCACGATCCGGAATTCTGTCGCAAGGCGTTTGAATTGCAGGATAACGAACGGGTTGCCGGTCTGATTCATATCGCGACCGAGGGCTCGACCCCGCCCGAACGCCCCCGCCCGGATGTTGATGCCCTGACCGAATGGGTCACAGAATGATCATCCTCAACGCCTTTTTTTCAGCGCTTGGTCAGATCGGAGACCCGAAATTCCGCGGGGTTCTGCTGCGAGGTATCGGCCTGACCATCCTGATGCTGATCGCAGCCTGCGCCGGTGCAATTTGGCTGATCAACCGGCTGTCAGGGGACGAGATATCGCTGCCATTCATTGGTGCAGTTCCCTGGCTGAATGACGTCCTTAGCTATTCCGGCATTTTCCTGGTGCTGATCCTGCCAGTGTTTTTGATGATTCCCGTCGCCTCAGCCATCACGTCTGTGTTTCTGGACGATGTCGCGCAAGCTGTAGAGGACAGGCATTATCCGAGCCTGCCCGCGGTTCCACGCATCCCGATAGGCGATGCGATCACTGACGCGCTTGGTTTTATGGGTGTGCTGATTGTGGCCAACCTTCTGGCGCTGATCCTTTATGCGATCTTCACGCCACTGGCCCCGTTTATCTTTTGGGCGATGAACGGATTTCTGCTGGGGCGTGAGTATTTTACGCTGGCAGCCATGCGCCGTATCGGGCGTGAGGGCGCGCGAAAACTGCGGGCACAACATTCGTCAACAATTTGGCTTGCGGGCACGTTGATGGCCATCCCACTGTCTATTCCGCTGGTGAATCTTGTGATCCCGATTATCGGAGCTGCTACATTCACGCATATCTTTCATAAGCTGTCAGGGCCAACGCCCTGAAGCTTAGTTTCGCGGTTCCATTTGATTTAGCCAATCGAAATCCCGTACCGAAATCACGCCCGAAATAATGATCCCTGCAATGATAGCCCAGAGCACGACCGACACCCCGGTGGTGATCCATAGCTTTTTCTTCATGTGATGCACTTCCGGGGCCCCTGAATGGGTGCCGGGAACGACCTCGCCCAAATCACCCTGGGTCTTGATGCGGATCGGCAGAATCACCAAAAGCGTCATGAACCAGATGACGGCAAACAGAACCAGTCCTGCAGTGATCGTCATGTGTACACCTCCGGTGTTTATACTTGTTCCAACTCGACCAGACAGCCGTTGAAATCTTTGGGATGCAGGAAAAGAACCGGTTTCCCGTGCGCGCCGATCTTGGGTTCACCGCTACCCAGCACCCGGGCGCCGGTTTCTTTCAGGTGATCACGCGCGGCAATGATATCCTCCACCTCATAGCAGACATGATGGATTCCGCCGGCGGGGTTCTTCTCTAGAAAACCATTGATCGGGCTGTCATCGCCCAAAGGATAAAGCAACTCGATCTTGGTGTTGGGCAATTCAATGAACACCACAGTAACGCCGTGATCAGGTTCATCCTGCGGCGTGCCAACCTTGGCACCTAAAGCGCTGCGGTACTGTTCAGACGCCGCCATAAGATCAGGGACGGCAATGGCAACGTGGTTTAAGCGGCCAATCATGGAACTCTCCTACCTTCTGAGTTGCAGCGGTTATGGGGACAGATCAGGCAAAGGACAAGTGCGCCAAATTGCCGTTAACCCCGTGTTAGCCAGAAGTTCCTAGCGTGAAGCATCTGCTGAATAGGAGTTCTGCCATGGACGATTCGAGCCCCTTCACCGCACCCGCACAGCCAACGGCCACGCGGCCGCTGCTGGGACAAACCATTTTGGTTGTTGAAGACAGCCGCTATGCCTGCGACGCTATCCGGTTAATGTGTTTGCATTCGGGTGCGCGGATCAGGCGGGCCGATTGCCTGAAGTCCGCCCGGCGCCATCTTCAGATCTATCGACCTTCGGTGATCTTGGTGGATATGGGGCTGCCAGATGGCTCTGGTGCTGATCTGATTGCCGAATTGGCCATGACTACGCCCCGGATCGGAGCGATCCTGGGCATGTCAGGAGACGACAATTCAGAAACCCTTGCGACAGAGGTTGGCGCGGACGGGTTTCTTGCCAAACCGCTTAACTCACTATCCTATTTCCAGTCGTCTATTCTGAATTGTCTACCTGAAGACCGCCGCCCCTGCACACTCCACGCCGTTCAGGATGAGGTGATATGCCCCGATCCTATGGCCTATCAGGACGACATGGCACATATCGCAGATGTTCTGGCCGGACCGAATGACCATTGGTCACTGGACTATGCGGCCCAATTCCTGCGCGGCGTTGCCCGTGATGCGGAAGATACGGTTCTGGCCGAAGCCGCCCAACAGTTGGCAGCCTCACGCGCCGCAGGTATGCCCATCACCGCTCTGACAGCCCAAGTTGCGGGAATAGTGCAGGCCCGTCTGGAACAGCGCGAGGCTATCTGAAGTGACAACCGCATATCTAATTACCGCATCGCTCCTTTGTCTGTGGGCATACAGACAGACACGCGTCAGCGCGCGTGACATTCGGAACAGCCGTGAGAGGAAAAAGGACCATTTCCTGTAAACCCGCTATCAGAGAATTGGGAATGGGTTGAAAACAGAAAAAAACCGCCACAGACGACTGTGGCGGGTTTTCTATCAGTCCTGAGGGATAATCCGCAGGCCCAACTCCATCAGCTGGTCCGAGGCCGGGTCGGACGGTGCCTGCATCATCAGATCCTCGGCACGCTGGTTCATCGGGAACATCATGACCTCGCGGATATTGGCTTCATCGGCCAAAAGCATCACGATCCGGTCGATACCAGCTGCACAGCCACCGTGCGGCGGGGCGCCATAGTGGAAGGCGTTGAACAGCGCGCCAAAGCGGGATTTCACCTCATCCGCGCCATAGCCAGCCAGCTCAAAGGCCTTCAGCATGATCTCGGGCTTGTGGTTCCGGATCGCGCCCGAGACCAGCTCGTATCCGTTACAGGCCAAGTCATATTGATAACCGCGCACGTCCAGAGGATTGCCGTTCAGCGCCTCCATCCCGCCCTGCGGCATCGAGAAGGGGTTGTGTTCAAAGTCGATCGCACCGGTTTCTTCGTCTTGCTCATAGATCGGAAAATCGACGATCCAGGCAAAGGCAAAGCGGTCTTTCTCGGTCAGGTTCAGTTCATCACCGATCACATCGCGCGCCCTGCCGGCCACCTTTTCAAAGGCTTTCGGTTTGCCGCCCAGGAAGAACGCCGCGTCTCCGACGCCCAGACCCAGTTGCTGGCGGATCGCCTCGGTCCGTTCAGGGCCAATGTTTTTGGCCAGTGGACCGGCGGCCTCCATCCCTTCGCCCTGATCGCGCCAGAAGATATAGCCCATACCGGGCAGACCCTCTTTCTGGGCAAAGGCGTTCATGCGGTCGCAGAACTTGCGGCTGCCACCCGTCGGCGCAGGAATAGCGCGGATTTCGGTGCCATCCTGCTCCAACAGCTTCGCGAAAATCGCGAACCCAGACCCGCGGAAGTGGTCGGAGACCACTTGCATTTTAATAGGATTCCGCAGGTCGGGCTTGTCGCTGCCATACCACAAGGCCGCGTCCTTGTAGGAAATCTGCGGCCAGTCCTGATCGACTTTACGGCCGCCGCCGAACTCTTCGAACACGCCGGTCAGAACGGGCTGAATCGTGTCGAATACGTCCTGCTGCTCGACAAACGACATCTCAAGGTCAAGCTGGTAGAAATCGGTGGGTGAGCGGTCGGCGCGCGGGTCTTCGTCCCGGAAGCAGGGCGCGATCTGAAAATACTTGTCGAAGCCCGACACCATGATCAGCTGTTTGAACTGCTGTGGGGCCTGCGGCAGCGCGTAGAACTTGCCCGGGTGAAGACGTGACGGAACGAGGAAATCGCGCGCGCCTTCAGGCGAGGACGCCGTGATGATTGGCGTCTGATACTCGCGGAAGCCCTGATCCCACATCCGGCGGCGCATCGAGGCAACAACGTCCGAGCGCAAGGTCATATTCTGCTGCATCACTTCGCGGCGCAGGTCCAGATAGCGATAGCGCAGGCGCGTTTCCTCAGGGTATTCCTGATCGCCGAACACCATCAGCGGCAGCTCGTCAGCGGCGCCCAGTACTTCCAACTCGCGCACGTAAACTTCGATCTCGCCCGTGGGCAATTTCGCGTTCACCAGATCAGCGGCGCGCGCTTTGACTGTGCCATCAATACGGATACACCATTCCGAGCGGACTTTTTCCAGTTCGGCGAATGCCGCGCTGTCGCCGTCGCACAAAACCTGTGTGACGCCGAAATGATCGCGCAGGTCGATGAATAGAACGCCGCCGTGATCTCGGACCCGATGCACCCAGCCAGACAGGCGAACGGTTTCACCGACATTGGCGGCGGTCAGAGCGGCGCAGGTGTGGCTGCGATAGGCGTGCATGGATCATATCCCTTCGGGCGCAGAATTGGTCGGGCCGATACACCGCGTCAGACTGGGAAAGTCAAGGCAAGTCGCACCGTCAAAACGGCCTTTGCACGTTGCCTGAGTAGAAATAGATGCCCAGACCCACCGCAAAGATGATGTTCCCCGCGATGGCATGCAGCAGAACCGCATAGAAAAACGATCCGCGTTTGCGATAGGCCCAGGTGAACAGCAACCCTCCGGCAAATGTCATCAGAGCTACGATCCAGCTCCAATACATCAAATGCGCAAGCGAAAAGAGCGATGCATTCAGTAAATAAGCTGTGCGTCCATTGGGCAGGATCGTGTGGTAACGACGAAAGAACAGCGACCGGAACAGCAGCTCTTGCGGCAGGGCGGAAACGAATGGGTAAAACACCCAAATCATCGCCAGCAGCTCGGGTTGGTTGTGCAACAGGAAAAAGGCAGCTTCGGGACGGGCCACTCGTACTAGCGCAACACAAAACAGTGTCATTCCCACAGCAAAGCCGGCGACTTCGGGCCAGGACCAGTTGCGCC
Source organism: Ruegeria sp. YTSA226 (assembly GCF_059609905.1). Classification (NCBI taxonomy): domain Bacteria; kingdom Pseudomonadati; phylum Pseudomonadota; class Alphaproteobacteria; order Rhodobacterales; family Roseobacteraceae; genus Ruegeria; species Ruegeria sp. YTSA226. The sequence continues at coordinate 68,861 of NZ_JBXWMQ010000004.1, read as the reverse complement.
AGCTATATCGCAATTCCGCCCAGGCAAATCCGTGCGTGAAATGCAACAACACGATCCCGATGGCCGTAAAGGTAAACAGCGATGGAAACATCCAGTTGGGCGGGAAAAGTACGGCAATCAGCACAGGTACGGCGATGAAGAACAAACCGAATTCCAGTCGCAACCAACGGGAAGGTGCTGCGGCTTCAGCCCAATCGGTTTGCCTGTTCACAGTACCGCCAATTCTGCCCAGATCAGGCCTCGCAAGGAATTGCCCATCCAGAACCATTCCGCGCTTTGCAGGTCGGTCATGGTCAGCACCGCCTCGCTGACTTTATTATTTTCCAGCAAGTCTTCGCGCAAAATTCCGGGAAGCAAGCCGGAGGACAAGGGCGGCGTCAGGCAACGACCATCGGGCATGTCCAGAAAGATGTTAGTAATGGTGCCCTCGCACACTTCGTCACGCTCATTCAGAAACAGCCACTCATCTACGCCCTCGGGCAGTGCCGCCCGGGCCCGGTCATAAACATCGCGCTGCGTCGTCTTGTGCTGCAACCAGATATCAGAGGCGGCAAGCCTCGTATTGGAAACTGCGACCCGCCAGACGGACGGGTTATCCGCCAGTGCACCAGTTGTCACGCCAAACCCGCCACTGATGTCCATCGTCAATCGACAGCGCAACGAGGTTGAACCCGCAACTTGGTCAAGCGTTGCAATCGCGCGCCCTGCATCGAAAGGAAGCCCCAATGCCCGTGCCGAACGCTCCATCCGGGCCAGGTGTTTTCCAACACGCACAAACCCGCTCTCTGGCCGGAATGCCAGCGTTTCGATCAGACGGAAGTCAGGGTCAGCTGGTGGGCGAAACGTGCCTTCCATAGCGCTTCCTCATATTCGGATGGGGCTGTGCTGTCCCAGACGACGCCCCCACCCACATTCAGCGTGGCCTTGTTGCCGTCGACCATCAGCGTACGAATAGCCACGTTGAACTCGGATCGCCCGTCTGGCGCGGCCCAGCCGATAGCACCACAATAGATATCGCGTGGCCAGGGTTCGAGATCGGTCAAAATCTCCATCGCGCGAATTTTGGGCGCGCCTGTGATCGAGCCGCAGGGAAATAACGCGTTTAGGATATCGGAAAGTTCAGCCCCAAGATGCAGCTGCGCCTGCACCAGCGAGATCATCTGATGCACGGTTGCATATGTTTCGACCTTGAATAGCTCGGGTACCTTCACGGACCCCGGCAGCGCAACCCGGCTGATGTCATTGCGCAGAAGGTCAACGATCATTAGGTTTTCAGCGCGGTTCTTCTCGTCTCTCGACAAGAAATCGCGGCGGCGCGCGTCCTCGGCCATGTCTTCGCTGCGGGGTTGTGTGCCCTTCATCGGGCGGGTTTCGATCGTCCGATCTGCACCGGTGCGAAAAAACAACTCTGGCGAGCGGCTGAGCAAATCGGGCAAACCATCCTGTTGAACCAGCACTCCGTGACCGACCGGCTGGCCTGCTGCCAGTGCGGCATAAAGCGTGGCGCTATCCCCTTGCAATGTCAGGTCAATGGGGAACGTCAGGTTGGCCTGATAGATATCCCCGGCCCCGATCGCATCGTGGACCTGCTGAAAGGCACGTGCATATCTTGCCTCGTCCCAGCGCGGCGTGAATTCGGCAACACCGCCCAGCGGTGCGGGCAGATCGCACTGGCCTGGCGCATCATAGGCGCCGAAACACAGCAGTGGCAGACGGCGGTCAGCAGGCATCCGGTCCAACAGGCGGGATTCCAACGCATATCCAAGCTCATAGCTTGCATAACCGGCCAGCCAGGCCCCATCCGCGCGTGCCTCATCCAGCGCCGCCAAAGCCTGTGGCACGTCTTCCGCTTTGTCTGCGCGGATCACCCGGTCTGGCCGTTCGAAATAAGTTCCCGATCCGGCCGGCCCCTGATCAAAACGAATACGCACGTGCATCCTCATTTGTCGTGCTGCGCGGTATAGACAATACGGCGGTAAGGGAAAGAGGGGAAAGCGGCAATTTCGCCCCTGTTTCCGATACCTCTTGAACCTTTTGGCGCGGTCCCTATAACGCAGAACAATTTGGGCACGCGGGCGGTGCCCTGACTCGCAGTTAACCGAAGGAAACAGGCTATGCCGAGAAGAACCGACATCCAGTCGATCATGATCATCGGGGCGGGCCCCATTGTCATCGGTCAGGCCTGCGAATTCGACTATTCAGGCGCACAGGCCTGTAAAGCCCTGCGCGAAGAAGGATACCGGGTCATTCTGGTAAACTCAAACCCGGCGACAATCATGACCGATCCCGGTCTGGCTGATGCCACTTATATCGAGCCGATCACGCCCGAAGTTGTCGCCAAGATCATCGAGAAGGAACGCCCCGACGCCTTGTTGCCCACAATGGGTGGGCAGACCGGACTGAACACCTCACTTGCACTGGAAGAGATGGGCGTACTGGACGAGTTCGGTGTCGAGATGATCGGTGCGACCCGCGACGCCATCGAAATGGCCGAAGACCGCAAACTATTCCGCGAAGCGATGGATCGGCTGGGCATCGAAAACCCCAAGGCCACCATTGTTACCGCCCCCAAGCGCGACGACGGCTCCACCGATCTTGATGCTGGCGTCCAGATTGCCTTGGGCGATCTGGAAGACATCGGCCTGCCTGCCATCATTCGCCCCGCCTTTACCATGGGCGGCACCGGCGGCGGTGTGGCTTATAACCGCGAGGATTATATTCACTTCTGCCGCTCGGGCATGGATGCCTCGCCGGTAAACCAAATCCTCGTCGATGAGAGCCTGCTGGGTTGGAAAGAGTATGAGATGGAGGTGGTACGCGACACGGCCGACAACGCCATCATCGTCTGTTCCATTGAGAATATCGATCCGATGGGTGTGCATACCGGCGACTCGATCACTGTGGCCCCTGCCCTGACACTGACCGACAAAGAATACCAGATCATGCGCAACGGCTCCATCGCCGTTCTGCGCGAGATTGGGGTCGAGACTGGCGGTTCGAACGTACAATGGGCGATCAACCCCGAAGACGGCCGAATGGTCGTGATCGAGATGAACCCCCGCGTGTCGCGTTCGTCCGCGCTGGCGTCCAAGGCGACCGGGTTCCCGATTGCGAAGATCGCGGCCAAACTGGCTGTTGGCTATACGCTGGACGAGCTGGACAATGACATCACCAAGGTCACGCCCGCCTCCTTCGAACCAACCATCGACTATGTCGTGACAAAAATTCCGAAATTTGCGTTCGAAAAGTTCCCCGGCTCTGAACCTTACCTGACCACGGCGATGAAATCGGTGGGTGAGGCCATGTCCATTGGCCGCACGATCCACGAATCGATGCAAAAGGCGCTGGCCTCGATGGAATCCGGCCTGACTGGCTTTGATGAAGTGGAAATCCCCGGCCTGAACGTTGGTGTCTGGGACGAGGTCAGTGACAAAGTCGCGGTGATCAAAGCGATCAGCAAGCAAACCCCCGACCGTCTGCGCACCATCGCGCAGGCCATGCGTCACGGTTTGACCGATGATGAGATTTTTGGGGTCACCAAATTTGACCCATGGTTCCTGGCCCGCATCCGCGAGATCATCGAGGCCGAGCGTCAGTTGCGCAAAGACGGCCTGCCGGTGACCGAAGAAGGCATCCGCAGGCTGAAAATGCTTGGCTTTACCGATGCGCGCCTGGGCAACCTGACAGGCCGTGACGAAGGCAATGTACGCCGCGCCCGCCGCAATCTGGGTGTTAACGCAGTGTTCAAACGCATCGACACCTGTGCCGCCGAGTTTGAGGCGCAGACGCCCTATATGTACTCGACCTACGAAGCCCCTATGATGGGTGATGTTGAGTGCGAGGCGCGCCCGAGTGATCGCAAGAAGGTTGTTATCCTGGGCGGCGGACCCAACCGGATCGGTCAGGGGATCGAATTCGACTATTGCTGTTGTCACGCCTGCTTCGCACTGACTGAAGCGGGCTATGAAACTATCATGATAAACTGCAACCCCGAGACCGTGTCGACCGACTACGACACCTCGGATCGGTTGTATTTCGAGCCTCTGACCTTCGAGCACGTGATGGAAATCCTGACGAAGGAACAAGAAAACGGCACGTTGCACGGAGTAATCGTGCAGTTCGGCGGTCAGACCCCGCTGAAACTGGCAAATGCGCTGGAAGAGGAAGGCATCCCGATCCTCGGCACCACGCCGGACGCCATCGATCTGGCCGAAGACCGTGAACGCTTCCAGGCGCTAGTCAACGATCTGGGCCTGAAACAGCCCAATAACGGCATTGCCTCGACCGACGAGCAGGCGCTGAAAATCGCCGAGGATATCGGCTTCCCGCTGGTGATCCGCCCGTCCTATGTACTGGGTGGCCGCGCGATGGAAATCGTGCGCGATATGGACCAGCTTCGGCGCTATATCAACGAGGCCGTGGTGGTCTCGGGCGACAGCCCCGTGCTGCTGGACAGCTATTTGGCGGGCGCGGTTGAACTGGATGTCGACGCCCTGTGCGACGGCACGGATGTACATGTCGCGGGCATCATGCAGCATATCGAAGAGGCTGGCGTGCATTCGGGCGATAGCGCCTGTTCGCTGCCGCCCTACTCGCTGTCGAAAGAGGTCATTGGCCGGATCAAGGATCAGACTTTCAAGCTGGCCAAGGCGTTGAACGTTGTCGGCCTGATGAATGTACAATTTGCGATCAAGGATGACGATATCTACCTGATCGAAGTCAACCCGCGCGCCTCACGCACCGTGCCATTTGTGGCCAAAGCCACGGACAGCGCCATTGCCTCCATCGCCGCGCGTGTGATGGCCGGCGAGAAGCTCGCGGATTTCCCGTTGCGCCCGGCTTACAAGACCGTGGACGACACCAAGATCGCCGACCAGATGACACTGGCAGACCCGGATATGCCGTGGTTCTCGGTGAAAGAGGCGGTGCTGCCCTTCGCCCGGTTCCCCGGCGTCGACACTATTCTGGGGCCTGAGATGCGCTCGACCGGAGAAGTCATGGGCTGGGACCGCGACTTCCCCCGCGCCTTCCTCAAAGCACAGATGGGTGCGGGAATGGTGCTGCCATCCTCGGGACGTGCGTTTATTTCGATCAAGGATGCCGACAAGACGCCTGCCATGCTTGAGGCCGCACAGGTTCTGGCCGCACAGGGCTTTGCCCTTGTCGCCACCCGCGGAACGCAAAGCTGGCTGGCCGAGCACGGTATTGCCTGTGATCTGGTCAACAAGGTCTACGAAGGTCGCCCCGACGTGGCTGACATGCTTAAAGATGGTCAGGTACAGTTGGTGATGAATACCACCGAAGGTGCACAGGCGGTCGAGGACAGCAAGGCCATCCGGTCCATCGCGCTCTATGACAAGATCCCATATTTCACCACCGCCGCCGCCAGCCACGCTGCCGCGTTGGCGATAAAGGCGCAGGCCGAGGGTGATGTCGAGGTCAGGTCCCTGCAAGGCTGACCTTCTCCCACTACACCAGAATAAAGCAAAACCCCCGGTCCATGACCGGGGGTTTTTCATTTAGACAACCGGCTGCGGTGGTTTCTTGCGCCGTTCCTCCGGCAGGAAGAACACCATGTAGAACACGGGGGCCGCCACCATGGTAAGGACCGTGGCAAAGGCCAGACCACCCATGATGGTCACCGCCATCGACCTGAAGAACGCATCCGTCAACAACGGAGCCATACCCAAAATCGTCGTGATTGCGGCCAGCATCACCGGGCGCAAACGCGAGACCGAAGCCTCGATGATCGATTCACGCAGCCCCTGCCCGGTTGCACGTACCAAATCGATCTCTTCGACCAAAACGATACCATTCTTGATCAGCATCCCCGATAGGCTAAGCAGTCCCAGTAGCGCCGTAAATGTGAACGGCAGACCCGTGCCCAGCAGACCGATCACCACTCCGTTTACCGACATCGGTACCAACAGCCAGATAATGATCGGCTGACGAATGGCGTTGAATATCAGCACCGAAATCAGAACCATGATCAACAGGCTCAACGGCAACTGACGACCCAGGCTTTTATTTGCATCGCCAGCATTCTCGAACTCTCCACCCCATTCCAGTCGATAGCCCGCTGGCAGCTCCATGCTTTCGATGGCTGTGCGGACTTCGGAATGAACCTGCGCAGCTGTCAAATCCGGCGGGATGTCGGCCCCTACCGTAATGGTCAGCACACGATCCCGGCGGTGAACCAGCGTATTGAGTGCCTTATATTCGAACCTGTCGACCATCTGCTCGATCGGTACGAATTTCTGCGACTGGTCCGAGAATACAACCTGATCCACGATCGAATAATCCCCGTCCACCGGGCGGCGCAAGATGATCGGAATCAGGCGGTCGCGCTCGCGGAACACACCACCGGTGATCCCATCGGTCGAGAATTGCAGAGTCGCCGCGATATCTTCGCGCGACACCCCAGCGGTCTGCGCCCGTTCGGTCGCATAAATTGGCTGGACAGCCAGCCCTTGTTCGCGCCAGTCGTGATAGACGTTCAGCGCATTGGGCGAGGCCGCGCGCATCGTCTGCACAGCCTCATTCGCAAGTTGCCGAAGCACCGCCGGATCGCTTCCCGAGAAACGGGCCTGAATTGGATCACCGCCGCCAGGACCAAAGACCAGCCGCTTGGTGCGGAACTTGCCTTCGGGGAACTGCGCCGAGCCAAACGCCTCGAGATCCGCCCGCAAAGCCGGAATGTCATCCAATGTTTCCGTCCGGATGATCATGTGACCGTAGCTGGGGTTCGGTTTTTCCGAAGAGTAGGTCAACAAAAAACGAGTTGCTCCTTGCCCAACAAATGTCGTGACAGATACCACATCGTCCCGATCCGCCAGCCAGTTTTCGAAAACAGCCATATCCTCGGCGGTGCGCGCAATGGGTGTGCCCTGCGGCAGGTTGTAATGCACGAAAAACAGCGGTGTATTCGAGTCTGGAAAGAACTGTTGTTTGACCAAGCCAAATCCTGCGAAACAGACCACCGTAATGCCCACCAGCATTGCAATCACCATCCAACGGAACCGCAGCGCCCAGTTTAGGATCGCGCCATAAACACGGAACATGATCCCGCCATAGGCATCAATTTCACCTTCTTTGCCCTGCTTGAAGAAATAGTGCCCAAGCATCGGAGTCACCGTCAGCGCCAGGGTCCAGCTCAGCAGCAGCGATATCCCGATAACAGCAAATAGCGAAAACAAGAACTCACCCGTCGCATCAGGGCTAAGACCAATCCCGGCAAAAGCCATGATGCCAATCACCGTTGCTCCCAACAGCGGGATTTGCGTTTTGGCCGCAGCCTCATCCGCCGCATCGCGCGAATTCTTGCCGCGCAGCATTGCAATCTGCATTCCTTCGGCCACCACAATGGCGTTGTCCACCAACATACCCATCGCGATGATCAAAGCGCCCAGCGAAATTCGTTCCATCTCGATCGAGAACAATGCCATGAACAACAACGTGCCAACCACGGTCAGCAACAGAGTTGTTCCCACAACCACAGCCGCGCGCCAACCCATGAACAGCGCCAAAACCGCAACAACAATAGAGACCGACAGCGCGAGGTTCACCAGAAAATCGTTCGATGCCTGCTCAACAACAACGTGCTGCTGGTAAATCGGCAGGATTTCGACACCATAGGGGATCTGAGAATCCAACTCGGCAAATTTCGCGTCAGCACGCTTGCCGACCTCAACGATATTATCAGTCGAAAGCCCAGCGATACCCAGAGTGAAGGCTTCGGTCCCGTTGAACCGGATGATGACATTGGGATCGGTTAGGCGACCACGATGTACATTCGACATATCGAACAGGTTGATAACCTGGCCCTGCGATCCAACAGAAAGGCCAGCTATGGCGGAAACCGTATCGGACCCTTCGGCGGTTAATATCGCGGTCCGGCCATCTTCTGATCGCAATGACCCCGACGAGTTTACCGAGTCCGCATTTGTAATCGCGTCGGTAAGCGCCTGCAGAGGCACGTTCTGGTTCACCGAAATAGACAGGTCGGGTTCGATAAAGATCGCCTCTTGCGGCAGCCCCATCACCTCGACATCCGCGACACCGTCAACCGTCAGTAGTTCGCGCCGAAGAAATGTGGAAAGCTCATGTTTTTCAGCGTCCGAGAAGCCCTCGGCCGTGACCGCATAAAACAAGCCAAACACATCGCCAAACCCGTCATTGACCAGCGGTTCACCCACCCCCGATGGCAGCTCCCGTGAGGCGTCACGGACTTTGGCGCGCAATTTGGTCCAGATCTCCGGTAGCTCGGTCCCATCATAGGCTGAGTTAATCTCGACCTCGATCAGCGAAAAACCGGGCTGGTTCATTGATGTGATTGTCTTGACCTCGCCCATCTGCTGGATGGCGGATTCCAGTGGCTCTGAAACCTCCAGCGCCACTTGTTCAGCCGTTGCCCCCGGATACTGGGTAGCGATGACGGCGTTTTTGATTGTGAAGGCTGGATCTTCCAGACGGCCAAGCGACAGAAATCCCCAGATGCCGCCGAACAAGGCGATCAGGATGACCAGCCATGTATAGATAGGGCGATCAATGGATGCGCGTGCGATGTTCATCAATCCGCCCCTTAGTTGGCAAGGCCGGTAAAGCGGCGCACCACCTGACCGTCAATCAAAACGTCGCCGCCGGCGACAACGATTTCTTCCCCGTCACTTAGGCCGTCCAGTACGTTGACATCACCAGTTTCCGTGGGCTCGATGGTAACGGGGACGCGGCGCAGTGTCCCTTGGTCAGCCCCAGTCGGAGAAAACACCATTACGCCCAGCGCCCCTTCGACATCGGCCACAATGGCTGTAGGCGGAACAAAGATCCCCCGTTTCTGGTCCTTGACCCGAACGGTCACAGTAGCCGACGAACCAGGCAGAATTTGCAGCCCTTCAGGCGGTGTCAGGCCAAATTGGATGCGGAAGGTTTGACCGACACTTGAAGATTCAGCATCGAATTCGCGGATCTGAAGCGGGAAGACTTCGTCGCTCACCGGAAATTTCGCGGTGATGGTGATGTCATCCTGCTGGCCTGACCGTTGAAACAAAATTTCGGGTACGTCGACCTCAATCCGAAGTTCGGACATATCATGGATGCGCACGATCGGGGTACCTGCGGAAACAGTGGTAAAGGCCTCGACCGCCCGGCTGGACACCAGCGCGTTAAACGGTGCCGTCAATGTCGCCTGTTCCAGGTCGTATAGCGCGTCACGCACAGCGATATCAGCCAGTTGCGCCGCAGTCTCAGAGTCGTCCACAGCCACTTGGCTGGCCGCAGTTCCCCGCAGCCGAGACAGGCGGGCCAGGGTCCGATCCGCCTGATCTTTCTGCAGAACGGCACGATCATAGCGGCGCTGGAACGGCTCGCGATCCAGCTCGGCGATCAGCTCACCCTTGGGGATGACAAATCCTTCAGCCACTGGCATTTCAATGATCTGTCCAGCCACCTGAAAGGCCAGATCAACCGTTTGCCGCGCAGCGACGCGACCAAAGAACTGACGTGTGAACCCAGGTGTGGTTTCCTTTACCACCATCAGCTTTACCGGCTTGGCAGCTTCTTCAGCCATGATTGAGCTGGAGAGAATGGTCAGGGCCACGCCCAAAGCAGAGATCAGTTTCATTTCTTCAGTCCCTCGGGAATTCCAGTTTTCAGTATGTTTTCCCGGATCTTCCGGGCCAGTCTTGCGAATTCTGCCGTTTCATCTTTGGTCAGTCCGGACGCGCGCTGAAACAGGGCGCCCGCTTGGGCCACAAGCATCTGGCGTGTTTCTGTGCCTTTTTCGGTCAAAACCAAAAGCCATGCACGGCGGTCCTCAGGGTCGCGTTCGCGCCTCAGATAGCCCGCTTTTTCCAAGGCATCGGCGGTCGACGTGATTGTCGAAGGAACTGACAGCATGTCAGCCGCTAAAACGCCCATGCGCCTGGGCTGATCCAATTTGATCACCATATGGCATTCCTGATGGCTCAGCTCTATTTCGATGGCATCGAAGCTCTCCTCGAGCTTCCAATAGAGCGCATACACACCCATCATCGCCTGCATCTCGTGGCTTAAGCGATGCAACAGAGTGTTATGATCATGGGCCATGGGATGATTCCTTGCAGAATTTGACGCGTATATACTTCGAAAAACGAACTATTCAAGAACTGAAGCTCAATTTCCAACCAAGCTTAACATTCCCTGGGGTCAATCTCTCTTGAACAATACCAATCATAACGGCATTTTGGGTGAATCCAGAAATCCAGGACCCAACATGTATACGCCAGCAATCACCGGCTCGGGTGTTTTCACGCCAGATAATGTCATTACGAATGCCGAGCTCGTTTCGGCCTTCAATGCATATGCCGACAAGATGAACACCCAGAACGCAGAGGCGATTGCCGCTGGTGACGTTGAACCGATGCAGCATTCGTCTGAAGAGTTCATTCTGAAGGCCTCCGGAATCGAAAACCGCTATGTGATGGACAAAGCGGGCGTTCTGGATCCCGACGTGATGCACCCGCTGTTTCGTCAGCGCTCTGACGATGAACCTGGCATCATGACCGAAATGGCCGTTGACGCCTGCAAGAAAGCGCTGGCACAGGCTGGGCGCAACGGGGACGATGTTGATCTGGTAATCTGCGCGGCTTCGAACCATGAACGGGCTTATCCTGCAATCGCGATCGAGATCCAGCAGGCGCTGGGATGCAAAGGGTTCGGATTCGACATGAACGTTGCCTGTTCTTCGGCCACGTTCGGCATTCAGGCGGCGGCGGATATGGTCAGGTCCGGTTCGGTAAAATGTGCGCTTGTGGTAAACCCCGAGATTTGCACGGGCCACCTGGAATGGCGTGACCGAGATTGCCACTTTATTTTTGGTGACGTGGCAACGGCCACCGTGATCGAACGGATCGAGGATGCGACCGGACCGCATTTCGAGATTTTGTCGACCAGCTGCGCCACGGATTTTTCCAACAACATCCGAAACAATAATGGCTTCCTGCGTCGCACTCGGCCAGAGGGATTGACCGACCGCCGCGATATGCAGTTCATGCAAAACGGCCGTAAAGTGTTCAAAGAGGTTCTTCCAATGGTCAGCAAACACATTGCCGATCACATGGACGCCGAAGGGATCAGCAACGCCGATCTCAAACGTCTTTGGCTGCATCAGGCGAATAAAACGATGAATGATTTCATCGGTAAAAAAGTCATGGGCCGCGAACCCGCCCCCGGAGAGCAGCCAAACATCCTGCAAGACTATGCGAACACGTCCTCGGCAGGGTCGATCATCGCATTTTCGAAATACTCGGACGATTTCACCGATGGCGAGATCGGCCTTATCTGTTCCTTCGGAGCAGGGTATTCCGTGGGTTCGGTAATCGTGAAACGGCACGGTTAAGACAACACTCCGCGCAACCACAAATTCGTACAAGAAAGCCGGGCTCATCCGACCCGGCTTGGTTGTTTGATCCTTGTTTCAGTACTGGCATCACCCCGTCCGGCGGCAAGCGGCAAAAGCCCCAGCATGCGAGCGTTCAGATCGGGTCAAGCTTGACCTAGCATGTCATGAGTATCGGTACGTACACCAAACTGGATCAAGACACCCAGCTTCCCTTGCCTCAGCTCACGCTTTCTTCTTCCAGGTGCAGCTTCATCTCGATCAGAACATGCTGCAGCAGGCTGGTTTCCTTCAACAGGCGTTTGGCCTCGTTCACCGTGATAATACCGTCTTCGATAGCAGACTGGTATTCGGTCATAAGCATGGCAAAGCGTTGGCTCAACGCGATGACATCCGAATTCACACCTCCGGTGCGAGGAGCGTCCGTGTTGCGGCCATCATATGACAGCGTAATGTTCTTGAGGTCGGCCAAAGCCGACGTCACATGCGGAAAGTTGGCCACTGCTTCAAGGCGCGCAACTGCATCAACCGGCATGAACCGATCAGCATGCTCTGCATTATCTGAATAATATCGGCCAAGCGTGGCTTTGGATTTACCCGTGATCTCGCACGCGGACTCAATTCCAACGTCCTTGACCAACGCTTCGGTGTGCTTTTTGAGATAGGCCCCGATATCTGCCATGTTTTTACCTTTGCTACCTGCCTTCCCCACTACATCTGCCATTGCGGGGGAAAGGGAAATGAAATTTCCCATACCTGATTCATAATTGAAATGCGATATGTTGGCTATCCCTCAGATATGCGAGGGTTTTGTGAGTGAGTGGCGGCAATAATGCCGGTAGCGAGTGATAGCGGGGCACATATTAGCCCCGCTTCGTTTAGGCCGCTTATAGGCCGAAGGCGTCGCTGTTGTGAGTGCAGGGGCTCCATCCCCAAAGAGCGTGAGCTCATCCCCTAACTGGACAACGGCGGCGTCGCTCATTTCGCCACATGAGATGGCTTGCCCAGGCGGGGCTGGCGAATTAGACCCGAGCCATGGCAAAACTTTACTTCAACTACTCGACTATGAACGCGGGCAAATCGACCGTGTTGCTGCAGGCCTCGCATAATTATCGCGAGCGCGGCATGGATACTTACCTGATGACGGCTGCATTGGATGGGCGCGCCGGTGCTGGGAAAATTGCCTCGCGGATTGGGATATCATCCGAGGCTGATACTTTTGACACCGATGATGATGTTTTCGCCATGATCGAAGCCCGTCTGGCGCAAGGCAAAATTGCATGTGTCTTTATCGACGAAGCCCAGTTCCTGACCGAAGATCAGGTCTGGCAACTGGCCCGCGCCGTAGATGACCTGAACGTGCCGGTGCTGGCTTATGGGTTGCGGGTCGATTTTCAGGGCCGGCTATTTCCCGGATCGGCCGCCTTGCTGGCGCTGGCGGATGAGATGCGTGAGGTTCGCACGATCTGCGAATGCGGCCGCAAGGCAACAATGGTGATTCGTCAGGACGAGAATGGAAATCCCATCACCCAAGGTGCTCAGGTCCAAATTGGTGGCAACGAAACCTATGTCTCGCTGTGCCGCAGGCATTGGCGCGAGGCCGTGGGCACCTAAACCGGATTTGGCAGCGGGCGCCCCTGAACAAAGGCCGCAACATTATCTAGCGCCATGTGCCCCATAGCGCTGCGGACCTCCTCAGTCGCGGTACCCAGGTGGGGCAACAGGGTCACGTTCTGCAAATCTATCAGAGCTTGCGGCACTGCGGGTTCGAATTCGTAGACATCCAGACCCGCACCCGCGATTTGCTTTTCTTGCAACGCCGAAATCAGGGCCGATTCATCCAATACCTCTCCCCGAGAAATATTGATCAGGATGGCAGCAGCGTTCATCGCCTGCAGCACCTGCGCATTGATCAGATGCCGGGTTTCGGCACCGCCCGGCACAGCCAGGATCAGGAAATCGACACCGGCAGCCAAAGCTTTGAGGTCTGAGACATAATCCGCCGGAAACTCTAACTCCTTTGGACTGCGCGATTGATAGGCGACGTGCATACCAAACCCATATTGGCAACGTCGCGCGATGGCTTGCCCAATGCGCCCCATGCCCACAATGCCGACCCGTTTGCCGGTTACGTGATGGCCCAACATCTGTGTCGGGTGCCAGCCCTGCCAAAGGTTTGAACGTACCAGCCGTTCGCCTTCTCCGGCGCGGCGGGCCGTGGACAGCAGCAATGTCATGGCAATATCGGCCGTAGCGTCAGTGACAGCGCCAGGCGTATTGGTCACCGCGATTCCGGCCTGACGGGCCGCCTCCACATCTATGTGATTATACCCAACCCCAAAGTTTGCCAGCAGTTTGCACCGCGGTTCCGGCACCTCAGCAAATATCTGGGCCGAGAACAGGTCGCCCAAGGTCGGCACCACCACATCGAATTCGGACAGCGCATGCCCCATTTCCTTGAGTGACATCGGCAAGGTTTCACTGCGCATCTCTGCGTCGAACTCCGCGCGTGCACGTGCTGCGACAGAGGCGGTCATCGGTCGGGCAATGAACACACGCATCAATGCATCCGCCCACCGGTTGGAACCTTGCCATCCGGCCCGATCAGGACGATCTCACCAGTTTCATCGGGCAATCCCAACACAAGCACTTCGGACATGAACTTGCCGATCTGGCGCGGAGGGAAATTTATCACCGCCATCACCTGCTTGCCCACCAATGAGGCGGGATCATAATGCGCAGTGATCTGGGCCGAGGTTTTCCGCTCGCCGATATCTCGTCCAAAATCGATCCACATCTTGATCGCTGGCTTGCGCGCTTCGGGGAAGGGCTCGGCGCGGATAACCTCGCCGACGCGAATGTCGACCTTGAGAAAATCGTCGAATGTAATTTCACTCACGAGACAGCTCCTTGGACCGATCAGTTGCGGCTTTAACAGCGCGGTGCAGCAGGTCGGGAAAACCGAATTCGTCGTGCATCAGGACCTCAAGCGCGGCCTGCGTGGTTCCATTAGGCGAAGTGACATTGACGCGCAGTTGCGAAGGGTCCTCGTCAGACGCCATGGCCAAGGCCCCTGCCCCGGCGACCGTGGACTTGGCCAGCCTCATCGCCAAATCATGTGGCAGGCCCTGAGCCTGACCCGCAGCAGCGAGCGTTTCTATAAGGTGGAATACATAGGCAGGGCCGGACCCGCTCAGCCCGGTAACGGCATCAATCTGCGCCTCATCCTGCAATCTGACCGTCTCACCGACCGCAGATAGCAGGTTTTCGGCTAGGGCCAGATCCGCATCCGAAACAGCAGAATTTCCAATCAACGCCGTAATTCCCTGTCGGATCGCCGCCGGGGTGTTCGGCATGGCACGCACGATTGGTGTTTTCTGGCCCAACACCTCTTCGAATGTGGAGATCGAGGTGCCCGCCGCCACCGACACGAACAGGCTGCGCCCACCGCCCAGGGCTGTAATTGCGGGCAGTGCATCGCCCATCATCTGTGGCTTTACCGCGACCAGCACTACCGCAGGCGCTTCGGGTAGCGGGGTATTGATGTTGACGCCCGACGATTTCAGCCAATCCGACGGGAAAGGATCAATCACCCAGACTGACGAGGCAGGAAGGCCATGCCCTAACCACCCGGCAAGCATGGCCGATCCCATCTTTCCGCATCCCAAAAGCACCAGCCCCTGTTCGGCGACGCGTGACATGTCCATGATTGCCCCTCCGCTTATTTGGCTCGGGGCAAAGCTTTACGCGCGGCCGTAGGCCTCTGCAATGGCGACTTGCATCGCGTCTTCCGGGGTACGGTTGCCCCATGTGACCAGTTGGATCGCGGGATAATAACGCTCGGCGCTCAGGACCGCTGCAGTGATCATCGTATCAATCTGTTCCGGGCTGGCCATCTGACCACCCGCAAGAACCAGACCGTAGCGGTAAACCATCAGCTTCTGATTGGCCCAGTATGTGAAGGCCCCGGCCCAGCACTGATCGTTCATCTTGTTCAGCAGTTCATAAAGCTCGGCCTCGCGCGCCTCAGGTGGCTCCATCTCGAACGAGCACACCATACGCAGCGTTTCGTCATAATTCGACCAAGCCAGCGTAATTGAGTAGGTGCGCCACTGTCCTTCGACAGCCATTGCGATCTGATCATCCCCGATCCGATCAAAGTCCCAATCGTGATGTTCGGCAAGATGTTCAACAATGTCGATCGGATGAAGGTCTTCTTCAAGAAACTGCTCGGAAAGGGCCATAATGCCACCTCACTAATTTCTAGCATTTCGGGGCTGGCAGCGCCCCAGCGCTAGTTGCCTGCTCTACAAGCCGGGCTTCCCCCATAGGCCTGTACTAAATATGGTGCGCTGTGTGTGGTGGCCTGACAACCCCCATTTTTGGGGATAACAGCAATAAGTTGTGGATAGCTGGCAACGGGGATCAAAATATTGGCATCAGATGCAGCTTTGTCTTGATTAATTCCCGCAAGACGGCATGATGCACAACACCGCACAACCCAGAACCGGATTGCGCGGCGTTTGTCTTTTTCCAAAATTTCGCGGGGGATTATTCGCCCAGCTTGGCTTCCAACGCTGCAATGCGCGCCTCGAGCGCTGTGTTTTCCTCGCGCGCTTTCTGAGCCATGGCACGGACAGCGTCGAATTCTTCGCGTGTGACGAAATCGCGATCAGCCAGCCAACGGTCAATCATCGACTTCATGGCGTTCTCCGCCTCGTCCTTTGCGCCTTGGGCAACACCCATGGCGTTGGTCATGAGTTGGGAAACATCATCCAGAATCTTGTTGCGGGTTTGCATGGTTATCCTCCGATTTGGCGGTTGGTCTCTATATGGGGAATGATTGGCGCAGGCTCAAGGTTGACTTAACCCTCAAAGCCCGGGCAATGAGACGCACATGCAGGCTGTTCTGAATTTCCCCGATCTGTCGCCCGAACTTTTCTCGATCTCGCTGTTCGGGATGGAGTTCGCACTTAGATGGTACGCCCTCGCCTATATCGCTGGGATTGTGATTGCATGGCGCCTGGGGGTGATCGCCCTAAAGCGCCCCGCCCTGTGGCCCGACAAGGCGCCACCTATGCAACCCGCCCAGCTTGAGGATCTGATCACCTGGATCATTCTGGGCGTTATTCTGGGCGGGCGACTTGGGTTCGTGCTGTTTTATCAACCAGCCTATTACCTTTCGAACCCGATCGAAATTCTGATGGTCTGGCAGGGCGGCATGGCCTTCCACGGTGGATTGCTAGGCGTCGTCGTGGCCTCATATATCTATGCAAGACGTCACCAAATTTCGATTTTGCCGCTTGCTGATCTGATCGCGCATACCGTGCCGCCTGGGCTGTTATTGGGTCGTGTTGCGAATTTCATCAACGCCGAACTGTGGGGAAGGCCCAGCGACCTGCCCTGGGCCTTTGTATTCCCCGGTGCCGCCGCCCAAAACTGCCCGGAGGTTATTGGTCTTTGCGCCCGCCACCCCTCTCAGCTTTACGAAGCCGCGCTTGAGGGGTTGCTGCTGGGTGCCTTGCTCTTGTGGCTGGCCTATCGGCGCCACGCTTTCCTACGGCCCGGTCTGGTCACAGGCGTGTTTATGGCGGGCTATGGCGCATCGCGTTTCATTGTCGAGTTTTTCCGGCAACCCGATGCACAGTTTGTTTCGGCCGGAAATCCGCTTGGACTTGCGTGGCAAATGGGCGGCTACGGCCTGACCATGGGCCAGTTACTGTCTTTGCCAATGATTGCCTTTGGCCTTTGGCTGGCATCACGCGCTAAGGCCAAGTGATGACCCTCGCCAACCTCTTACAGGCACGTATCGCACAAGACGGCCCGATGAGTGTAGCCGACTATATGACCGAATGCCTGCTGCACCCGACACTGGGATATTACTCCACCCGCGACCCCCTTGGCCCGCAGGGCGATTTCATCACCGCCCCGGAAATCAGCCAGATGTTTGGCGAACTGATCGGGCTCAGCCTTGCGCAATGCTGGATTGACCAGGGGCGTCCGGGCCGTTTCACGCTAGCGGAGCTGGGTCCCGGGCGCGGAACGCTGATGGCTGACATACTGCGTGCAACACAGGGCGTGGATGGCTTTCACGCGGCGGCAGATATTGTTCTGCTTGAGGCCTCACCAACCCTGCGCACCATTCAGGCAAAGACGCTGGATGCCTATGCTCCACGCTGGATTACATCGGTCACCGATCTACCCGATTCCCCGCTTTTGCTGGTGGCAAACGAGTTCTTTGACGCTCTGCCCATTCGCCAATTCATCCGCGATGACAGCGATTGGCGGGAACGTTTGATCGGGATGAAGGACGAATCACTGGCTTTTGGCCTGGGGCCGCGGTCACCACAGATCGCTTTGAAGAACCGGCTTGAGGACACGCAGGATGGGGATCTGGTCGAGCTTTGCCCTTCGGCCATACCGGTCATCACTGTGATCGCCGGACGGATCGCGACCCATGGCGGAGCCGGACTGATCCTGGATTATGGCGACTGGCATTCGCTTGGGGATACGTTTCAAGCGCTACATGCCCACAAGCCGATAGACCCGCTTTCCAGCCCCGGACAAGCTGATCTGACCGCCCATGTGGACTTCGAACCTCTGGCGAGCGCAGCGCGAGCTGCGGGCTGCGCCCATTCGCGCCTGACACCCCAAGGCGTTTTTCTGGAACGGCTGGGCATCACTGCGCGGGCGCAAGCATTGGCGAAACCACTCAGCGGGTCCAAGCTTGAGGCGTTGATAGCCGCACATCGCCGGTTGACGCATCCAGAGGAAATGGGAAACCTGTTCAAAGTACTGGGCCTGTACCCATCTTATGCCGCATTACCACCGGGACTGGAATCATGACGCTGGAAATTCTGACTTCGGATCTCTTGTCATCCGTACGCCATGGTTTTTTCTGCCGCCGAGGCGGGGCCTCATCCGGGATATTTGCAGGGCTCAACTGCGGTCATGGATCATCTGACCAGACCGAGGCTGTCGCGATAAACCGTAACCGCGTAGCGGATGCGATGGAGGTCGATCCCGGATCCCTTATCGGGGTGCATCAGGTGCATTCACCGACGGTCATAACTGTTGATGGTCCAATCGACGGGGAAAAGCCTAAAGCAGACGCGTTGGTTACGGCCTATCCCGGGCTGGCGCTGACCATCCTCACGGCGGATTGCCAACCTGTTCTTTTTGCCGACACCCACGCAAAAGTGATAGGAGCTGCACATGCGGGTTGGCGCGGCGCGCTAGACGGTGTGCTTGAGGCCACGTTGGACTCCATGGAGGCGCTAGGAGCACGGCGCGAGAATACAGTGGCTGTCATAGGGCCCACAATCTCTCAAACTGCGTATGAGGTCGGACCCGAGTTCCTAGAAGAATTTGCCACTGAATCATCAGAAAACCTGCGATTCTTCGCAAATGGAACGGGTGATCGGATGCAATTTGACCTCCCGTCCTATGGGCTGCACCGGTTACGTCAGGCTGGTGTCGGGCATGCAGAGTGGATTCGTCATTGCACCTATTCGGACCCGAACAGATTCTATTCGTACCGCCGATCGGTTCATGCAAAAGAAGCCGACTACGGCCGCCTGATTTCCGCAATCAAACTGTGACGCGCGCCCTGATTGTGGCGAAATCGCCGCTTTTTCGCCACATTTGTTGTGTCTATATGAGTCGCCAAAATTAGGTTTTATTGCCCTCTCTCAGATGGTTATCTGCATATTTCCGAATGTGAGCGCGGCTAGATTAAGAAAAGGAAACAACCAACTTTCTTTTGTCCCAGATTCAACCCGCGTCAGCCTTATGGCCGCCTCAATATGGCGACACGTTAGGCTCAGATTGGGTCGTTAGGCACTAAGCCTTGAACGAGTAGGACAACAGGATGAAACAAAGATCCCGCTTTCTCAGCGCTGTTCTGAAAGCGTCCAGAGAGCAAAAACTGGAGATGCCGTGGAAGCGGGTTTCCAGCCGTTCTGCCAGTGTGGCGCGCCGTTTGGCTTCGCGACGCTGATTAGACAGGCCTACCAAAGCCATTCTGCCGGCTTTGAGGGTCAAGACACACAGCGGGGGTGCTCCGATCCGGTGTGTGGCGCTTCACAGACGCTTTCTGTGAATGTGTTTAGGAGTTTGTGTGCGTAGACAATTTTCGTCTGCGAGTTGTGAGTTTGTCTGGGGGGTCAATGTGTTGACCAAGAGTTTGCGAAATTCCATCGCACCGCGCGGCCGTTACAGCCGACGTCTCGAAGTCGCCATAGCATTCAAGACAAAGAAAACCGATCAGGTGGGCCTGTACGGGGGTTCAGCCTTCCTGAGCGGATGTTTGAGGGGACGGAATTAGTATGACTATTCCACATTCTTTGGCCCGCGCCGCAAGAAACGCCGTCGATACGTCGACAATGCTGCGCGAGATTCCAAGAAATACAACAAAACAAAAAGCGCAGCTGCGGCGCTATGAGGTCAGTTCATTGTTGAGCAATGGCGAGGTATCCCAAACCCGCCACATCGCGCCAGCGCTGCCCATGTTCGAGGATGCGTTTTGTGCCTTTACGCGGGGTTCGCTTGTCGAAACCGAAAACGGGCCGATAGCGATCGAAGATCTTTTACCTGGCGATACGGTTTTGACCCAGAATGGAACTTCGGAAACCGTGGTCTGGAAGGGCTCGGTTACTTTGATCCCCGGTCGCGAAGACTCGCGTGGTCGCACGCGCCCGCTGACACGCATCATGGCGGATACCTTCGGAATGCAAAAACCGATGTCAGGCGTGACTGTCGGTCCGGCTGCGCGCCTGTTAGGCACCCCAGCACATCTGCGGCACTTGTATGGCGGATCTCCTGTTTTGACGCCCGCACACGAGTTCCAAGACGGGATGGGCGTCATCGAGATGCTACCGCCTACCCCAATCGAATTGTTTCACATCTGTCTGAAACGCCATTCGGTTATCAAGGTAGACGGATTACAGTTTGAATCATATCATCCAGGCGTAAATGCGGTTCGGATGATCAGCCATTCGCTTCGCTCAATCTATTTGAACTTGTTCGAGCATGTCGAATCGCTAAATGACTTTGGCCCGCTGCAGTTACCGCGTGCCGGAGATGGAGAGGTGGACGCAATCACTGCCTGAGTTTTAACCAGTACTGCAAAGTGGGGGCTTTATGCAGATTTTAATTAGTTGGGTTTTGTTTCTGGTTGTCACGGCGATTCTGCCGCCGTGCACCAGCCGTCACAAAAGGATGCGCTTTACGCCGTCCGGTTCATTCGTTCTTCCAGGACGTCAAACGGTACACCGGGCTCGTCCTTAGCGCCGCGTATCACAAGTGAGGTTTTAACGCTGGCTACGTTTGGCGTGGTCAGCAACTCGCCTGTTAAAAACTGCTGAAAGCTGCTGAGATCCGGAGCGACGCATTTCAGAATAAAATCCACTTCGCCGTTCAACATGTGGCATTCACGGACAAGTGGCCACTCGCGGCAGCGTTCCTCGAATGCGCTGAGTTCGGCTTCGGCTTGGCTTTCCAGTCCGACGCTTGCAAAGACCTGAACCTCAAAACCCAGCTCACGCGCATTCACTTCCGCGTGGTATCCGCGGATAAGGCCCGAGTCCTCCAATGTGCGCACGCGCCGCAGGCACGGAGGCGCGGAAATTCCCACACGTTTCGCGAGCTCTACATTGGTCATGCGACCGTCTGCCTGCAATTCTGCCAGAATCTTGCGGTCAATCTCGTCCAGCCGTGTCGCGACCATAAAAAGCTCCTGAATTTTCGGTTGTTATATCAGCACCCAAGGGATGCGCAATAATGTTTCGCGTTTGCGCAATATTCTTTGGTTTTCCAGGTATTTTTCTAGCGCGAGTTGTGAAACGGATTCTCCGATACGGCACGAAGGGGCTTTAAGCGCCTCAAGGGGGTCGCTATATCCATTCGCCAAGGGGCCGCAGGCCCGTATCAGGCAGATCGAGTCGGGGGTATCATGGCCGAAACAAAACACACCAGGGTTCTGATAATCGGATCAGGACCTGCCGGTTATACTGCGGGCGTCTATGCCAGCCGTGCGATGCTGGAACCAATCCTGGTTCAGGGCATCGAGCCGGGCGGACAGCTGACGACCACCACCGAGGTCGAGAACTATCCCGGTTTTACCGAAGTCCAGGGGCCTGATCTGATGATCAAGATGCAGGAGCACGCCGCCGCGATGGGGTGCGAAATCATCGGCGACATCATCAGCGATCTGGATGTCTCGAAACGCCCATTCACCGCCAAGGGCGACAGCGGCACCATCTACACTGCCGATGCGGTCATTCTGGCCACTGGCGCGCGCGCGAAATGGCTGGGATTGCCCTCGGAAGAGAAGTTCAAAGGCTTTGGCGTTTCCGCCTGCGCCACATGCGACGGGTTCTTCTATCGCGGGCAGGAGATCGTTGTAATCGGCGGCGGCAATACCGCCGTGGAAGAGGCGCTGTTTCTGACCAACTTTGCCAGCAAAGTCACCTTGATCCATCGCCGCGATGAATTGCGCGCCGAAAAGATTCTGCAGGATCGGCTGATGAAGAACGACAAGATCGAGCCCCTGTGGTTCCACGAACTGGACGAGGTCACCGGAACCGACGCGCCTTTGGGTGTCGAAGGCGTGCGCGTCAAGAATGTGAAAACCGGTGAGATTCGCGAAATCCCCTGCAAAGGTGTTTTCATCGCCATCGGCCACGCGCCCGCGAATGAGCTGGTCAAGGACTCGCTGGAAACCCATATGGGCGGCTATGTGATCACCAAACCGGGCTCCACAGAAACCTCCATTCCAGGTGTCTTTGCTGCCGGAGACCTGACAGATCACATCTACCGTCAAGCCGTTACCAGCGCCGGGATGGGCTGTATGGCCGCGCTGGATGCTGAACGGTTCCTGGCCGAGCAGGATTAATCTGGTGATCGAATTCTCCGGCCCGATCTGGAGAATTCTGTTCCTGTCACAGATAGACGCCCCTTTGGCCCCAGCACGGGCGCCAGAGGGGCGTTTTCATTATGCGGGCCAATTCGCGCTTTATTCTTCGCTGAGCGCTGAGGGTGCCGAAATAGCCATCAAACGCTATGTCTGCCCATCCGATCCACCACGCATTCTTCAAAAATGCCGGATCACCGGCGCTCGGCTGGTAGATCTGCGGGGGCGCAGCGAAGCCTCGGTCGTATGGCAGGATACCCACGAAAAAGAAGGCGCCTCACCCACCTGGCTATTTTCGGATGACGCCCGCGCCAAAGGCGCCGACGGCTTGCTATACAGCTCGCGATCCCGCCCAGAACTCAGTCATGCGGTTTTGTTTAGCACCTCGCCAGAGGTAGTGTGCCTGGATGGGGATCCGCATCCCTGGTTGCCGGGGCATAGAGGCTTCGCTTGACCCCCGCTCTGCGCCGTTACAGACTCTGAGATGCGAGCAAAACGAACACAGGTGAACCGAGTGAAAAGCGTACTATGGCAAGGCGGGTGGGCTACCCGGCTGAGGATCATGAGCGGCCTGATCCTGTTCATCTTTGCCTTCTTTCACTTCATCAATATCGGTCTGGGACTGTTTCATACTGATTATCTCCACGGAATGCAGAAAGGCCGCCATGTCATTACGCGCAACAACATCGGCAGCGCGATTCTATATCTGGCCTTGCTCGTGCATTTTGGGCTGGCGCTGTATTCGTTAGCTCAGCGCAGAACCATGCGAATGCCTTTCAGTCTGGGGCTACAGGTGGTGCTTGGATTTGTGATTCCACTGCAACTGATCTCGCACCTTGTTCACACCCGATACGCACATGCAGTTTTCGGGGTTAATGATGAGATGGGTTATATCATCGCGCTAATGTGGCCCAGCTATGCAATCTGGACTCAAAGTCTGCTTTTGCTGGTGGTCTGGGTCCACAGTTGCATCGGTCTTCACATGTGGCTGCGCCTGACAACCTGGTGGCAAAGGACGCTGCCTTATTTGATCGGGCTCGCCGTGTTCATTCCGTCTTTCGCTCTGGCAGGTCTTTTGACAGAGGGCCGACGCATCTGGGCTGATTTCGCCGACCCGTTTCTGCGCGATCAGTATATCGAACATTACAACTGGCCATCGCCTGAGGCATTTCAGGCTCTGATGGGTGTGAGGCAAGATACGCTGCTTGCATTCGGGCTGGCGGTTGGCGCTACATTGCTTGTGTTTCTGGTGCGCAAAATTTTGCGACGCCGGCATTCGGTGCGCATCAAATATGTGGAAGGCCCCGAAATTGTGGCCGAAAAAGGCATGACTCTGCTTGAGATTTCTCAGGCCAACGGCATTCCCCACACTGCGCTATGTGGTGGCAAGGGGCGCTGCACCACCTGTCGCGTTATTGTCGAGAATGGTGCAGATCAGCTCCCCGTCCCCAGTGAGATCGAGGCCCGCAGCTTGGCTGCCGTGAAAGCACCCGAAGGTGCACGCCTGGCCTGTCAGATCCGCCCGACCGAGCCAATCACGGCCTTTCGGATGTACAATCCCGGTAGCGGTCGCAATCGCGCCCATGCCAGTCAGGGGCAGGAACGTAAACTGGCGGTGCTGTTTCTGGACATGCGCGGGTTCACGGCACTGACCACCGGGCAGTTGCCCTATGACATCGTTTTCCTGCTCAACCGGTTCTTTGACGCCATCGTACCAGCCATCACCTCGGATGGGGGTGTGGTCGACAAGTATATGGGTGACGGGCTGCTGGCAGTGTTTGAAACCGCCGATGCTGCAAGTTCAGCACGGGCCGGGATGAAAGCTGCAGCCAATGTCAGCCGCGCATTGCAACGGTTCAACGAACAACTCGAAACCGAGGGCAGCCCGCTTATCCGCATTGGAATGGGGTTACATCTGGGCGATCTGGTTCTGGGCGAAATCGGCGCCGTGGGCACTGCAAGCCGCACGATTATCGGCGACGCCGTGAATGTCGCCAGCCGATTGGAGGCCGAGACCAAGGGGTTGGGTGTCGAGCTTTTGGTTTCGGGCGATCTGCTGAAGGCAGCGGGGCATGAGAGTTGGCAGAACGATCTGCGCCCCTTCCAGTTGCGTGGGGTAACAAGGCCAATTTCTGCCCTGCCGGTCGAACGTGCATCCAACCTCACCCCCAAGATTGCCGCCTGAGAACACACTCATTCAAACCGGTCTATTTGGCCTTGATCCAAGGGATTGTCGTCGGGTTTCGCGTCAAAATGTGGAAAATCCTTCCAATCCGGAGAAAAACCGCGCATATCGTCCTTTGTTTCATAAATCCATCTGGACTTCACCCGACCGCCGGGGCACATGCCCGGCAAACGCCCCTGAATCACTGGCCAATCCATCCTTCGACAAGAGAATTCCCATGACGATGTTAAGCAATCTGGCGCCGATCTCTGAACTTTATGTTTCGTACGAGTCCGCACAGAAACTGAAAGTAGAAGCTGCCGACCTGACAAGCTGGGACCTGAGCCCTCGTCAGATCTGTGATCTGGAACTGCTGATGAATGGCGGGTTCAACCCGCTGAAAGGGTTCCTAAGCGAGGCCGATTACGACAATGTCGTCGAAAACATGCGCCTGGCCAACGGCACCCTTTGGCCGATGCCAATCACGTTGGATGTCAGCGAAGACTTCGCTGAGGGCATCGAACTGGGTCAGGACATTGCACTGCGCGACCAGGAAGGTGTCATTTTGGGCACCATGACTGTGACCGACCGCTGGACGCCGAACAAGGCACGTGAGGCGGAAAAGGTCTTTGGTGCAGATGACGATGCCCACCCGGCGGTCAACTACCTGCACAACACTGCGGGCAAGGTTTACTTGGGCGGCCCTGTTGTTGGTATCCAACAGCCCGTTCACTATGACTTCCGTGCCCGCCGCGATACGCCGAACGAGCTGCGCGCCTATTTCCGCAAACTGGGTTGGCGCCGTATTGTTGCGTTCCAAACCCGCAACCCGCTGCACCGCGCGCATCAGGAACTGACCTTCCGCGCCGCCAAAGAGGCGCAGGCCAACCTGCTGATCCATCCGGTTGTTGGTATGACCAAGCCGGGCGACGTGGACCACTTTACCCGCGTGCGTTGCTATGAAGCTGTTCTGGACAAGTACCCGGCCTCGACAACTTCGATGTCACTGCTGAACCTGGCGATGCGTATGGCAGGCCCGCGCGAGGCGGTGTGGCACGGGTTGATCCGCGCCAACCACGGTTGCACGCATTTCATTGTCGGCCGTGACCACGCAGGCCCCGGCAAGAACTCAGCCGGCGAAGATTTCTATGGCCCCTACGACGCACAGGATTTGTTCCGCCAGTTCCAGGATGAAATCGGCGTCGAAATGGTCGATTTCAAGCACATGGTCTTTGTGCAGGAACGCGCTCAATACGAACCGAATGACGAGATCGCCGACAAAGACAGCGTCACGATCCTGAACATCTCGGGCACAGAACTGCGCCGCCGTCTGGCCGAAGGCCTGGAAATCCCAGAATGGTTCAGCTTCCCTGAGGTTGTGACCGAGCTGCGCAAGACCAAACCGCCGCGCAGTCAGCAGGGTTTCACCGTATTCTTCACCGGTTTCTCCGGCTCGGGCAAATCGACCATCGCCAACGCGCTTATGATAAAGCTGATGGAGATGGGCGGTCGTCCGGTGACCCTGCTGGATGGTGACATTGTTCGTAAGAACCTGTCATCGGAACTGGGCTTCTCGAAAGAGCACCGCGACCTGAACATCCGCCGCATCGGCTATGTGGCCAGCGAGATCACCAAGAACGGCGGCATCGCTATCTGTGCCCCAATCGCACCCTACGCCACGACCCGCCGCGCCGTCCGCGAAGATGTCGAAGCGTTTGGCGCTTTCTGCGAGGTTCACGTGGCCACCAGCATCGAAGAATGCGAACGTCGCGACCGCAAGGGCCTGTACAAGCTGGCGCGTGAAGGCAAGATCAAGGAATTCACCGGAATTTCCGATCCCTACGACGTACCTGCCAATCCTGAGTTGAGCGTCGAGACCGAGAATGTGGACGTAGACAACTGTGCCCACCAGGTTCTGCTCAAGCTGGAAAGCATGGGTTTGATCGCCGGATCGTAACCTGCGCAAAGAATCAAGCAAAAGGCCCTCGGTTTCCGGGGGCCTTTTTCTGTTGGATTATAGTTCTGCCCGAATGGCGGCGACAGCGCGTCCTTCGAAATCACCAAATTCCGCCGCTTTGGACTGGCTGGCCCGCAGGGCATCTAGACACGCGGCATAGTCATCGACCGAAGCGGCTTGAATCGCACTCCGAATGTCGGCCTCGGAATCGCACAGGACCATCCCGGATGTGTCGAAGAAATCACCAATATTGGGACAGCCCCAATAGATCGGCACAGTCGAGCACAAGATCGTGTCTGTCAGCTTTTCCGAAAAGTAATTCCGCTCCCGCACATTCTCGATCACCACCGAATAGCGATATGGGGCCAGCCCGTCAGACTTCAGGTCAAACGGAGTATAGCCACGCCCCATAATATCGACATCTGCTCCGGATTCTCGCACCCAGTCGATCACGGAATGGCGCAGCTGATGTCCTTCGAGATCACGTTTGGCCGAAGCGATCAGAGAACAGGATTTAGATTTCTCAACCAAAAGTTCTCGCCAATCAGGCACCATCGTCACGCCATAAGGCAGAAACACGGCGTTTGGGATACCTTGCAGCAAAACATCATGAAAGGTCAGCACCCGGAAGAACCGCCGCCAAGTATAGCGCAACATGCGATCATGTTTGGCATGGATGGCCGAAGGCTCTCCCATCATCAAAGATATCCGCGCACGTGTTCCCCGACGAAGACGCAGATGTACCGTGGAATTGGGGTACATGATCAGATGGTCCGTGTGCGCAAGATCGCCCACTGTTTTTCCGATCAGACGATCCGGGCAACCTTCGGGCCAAGTCAGTTCCGACAAAGGAACCGTGGCCAGTTTCGGCCCCAACCGATGCCCATAGGGCAGTATGGCGATTGCAGGTTCTGTCATCATCCGGCATCTGGTAAATTAACCTGACCCCGCATAAGGATATGCCCGCGACCGGCGACCTTGATGCCTGTCATCGCATCCGATGGGCCAGCTCGGGTAACAGTCGCCTGACCGGGGCGCCCCATATCATGGCCTTGCTCGGCAATAAAAACGTCCTTTGGCATCAGCCCATGTTTCCAGAGATACGCCGCCATCGCACCTGTGGCAGATCCGGTAAACGGATCCTCGGGCGGGCTGGGCGGGGCCAACAGCAATCTCGAGAATGTATCGCCCGCTTTGGTCGCGCCTTTGAGCGTTACAAGAAAAGGTTCGGCCATATCGGAGCCGGAAAAGCCCGCCTTTTCGGCAATCTCGCGCAAAGGCCTTTCGACCAGTGTTGCTGCGCGCAGGGCGTCGTGATCACGAAGAACAGTGACACAGAAGGGCAGCCCGGTAGAAACAAATTGCGGTGGCGAGATGATCGCCTCTTTGGGCAGGCTGATGGCAGAGGCGACCAGCTCGGCGGGAACATAGGCGCCGAATTGTGGTGCAATCTGCGTCATCTCGATTTCATCACCGCTGATGCAGATCGAAACAATCCCTGCGCCGGTTTCAAGCGTCAGGGTATTGCCTTGCAGCATTCCTCTGGACTGCATTGCAGCTACGGTGGCGATCGTAGGATGCCCGGCAAAGGGGATTTCGCGACTGGCCAGAAAATAACGAACCCGGAAATCGGCCACATCGGACGGGCCAGTAAAGGTGCATTCAACCAAGGACGTCTCGCGCACATAGGCCATGCAGACGTCTTCGGACAGAGCTGCCCCACCATGAACAACAGCGCACCCATTGCCACCAAAGGCGCGATCGCTGAAGGCGTCTACCCAGTCAAAGTCCAACCAATTCATGTGTCGTGCACTCCGATATTCGAACCATCATAGGTTCGACTGTCTCGCCCGACAGGCCATGGATGTCACGAGGAAAACGTACGGAGGCCGCTTTAGTGCACGGCCACCGGTGAAAAATCATGCTCGCGCGCCAGGTTAAACGCCAGCTTGCGATCAGCAACCAGTGCCAGTTGCTGGCCATCGGCATCGTGTACCGCATATAGCAGGCTCAGATCTCCGGCCTGGTCGCGAACTTCCCGAGGTAGATCAGCGACTTCAACTGTTTTGACATAGACGATCCGATCACCTTCGGCGTTGATTTCAAACGGTGTATTCATTGCTCTTACCCCTTCCTTATGTTGATCGTTTGCACCACGGTTTCGGGCACGGCGCGGGTCAGATCCACATGCAGCAGACCATTTTCAATGATCGCCTCGCCAACCTCGACCCCATCGGCCAACACGAACATGCGCTGAAACTGGCGTGCCGCGATCCCACGGTGTAGAAAGATACGTCCTTCGCTGTCGTCGCGCTGACGTCCCCGGATCACCAACTGTCGATCTTCGATGGTAATCGACAGGTCCTCTTCTGCAAACCCGGCCACGGCCAAGGTAATGCGGTAGGAAAAATTCGAGGTCTGTTCAATATTATAGGGCGGATACCCCTCATTTCCGGCCTTTGCAGACCGCTCCAGAAGGCGTTCCAACTGCTCGAACCCCAAAAGATGCGGGTATGAGCCCAGAGTAAGTTTAGACACGTATTTTCGTCCTTTATTGCCAAAGCGACGTGTTGTGCGGCCCCATTCTGGCAACCGCGTATAATAGAATATGGGAATATACAGCGATGTCCACAAGGTCTGGCCGGATCAAGCCTGACACACTATCTTGTGTGACAAGCACCACAACAACTCTGAGTCGCCAATGAACGCGCCCACCGATCTTTCGATGAAAACTGATGAGGTTCTGCGGGTAGAGCTGGAAGTTTTCCGCCGTCAACACCGTGATCTTGACGAAGCAATCGAGGCGCTTCAGGCCACTGGCACCTCGGATCAACTGACGATCAAACGGTTGAAAAAGCAGAAACTGCGCCTGAAAGACATCATTCGCCTGATCGAAGACCGCCTGACCCCGGATATCATCGCCTGAGACATCTGAACCGCATTGCCACAAAGGCGGATTTGGCTATAGTTCGCGCTCTTTCGGAAGGCAGGGACGCAAGCGGATGAGCGACGTTAAAGTGGGGATCATCATGGGAAGCCAGTCAGACTGGTCCACGATGAAAGAAGCCGCAGATATTCTGGATGAGCTGGGCGTAGCCTATGAAAAACGCATCGTTTCAGCGCACCGCACCCCAGATCGCTTGTGGGACTATGGCAAGACTGCTGTCTCGCGCGGATTGCAGGTGATCATTGCAGGGGCCGGCGGGGCCGCGCATTTACCGGGTATGATGGCCTCGAAAACACGCGTTCCTGTGATCGGCGTTCCGGTGCAGACGCGGGCACTGTCTGGCGTCGATTCGCTCTATTCCATTGTTCAGATGCCCAAAGGGTTTCCGGTTGCGACTATGGCGATCGGGTCGGCAGGCGGTGCCAATGCGGGATTGATGGCCGCTGGCATTCTGGCGCTGCAGGATAACGCTCTGGCCGACCGGCTGGATGCCTGGCGCGACGCGCTATCGGCCTCAATCCCCGAAGAACCCGAGGGATGAGCCGGATCGGATTCATCGGCACGGGCCATATTGCGGCCCCGATGGTGCGTTTTTTGGCCCGTAAAGGGCACGAGATCTCCGTGACAGAACGCAATGACCAGGTTTCAACCGCGCTAAAGGCTGAACTGGGTGTGTCTGTCACGACGCCACAGGCCGTGATTGATGCATCCGAGATCGTGTTCCTGTGCCTGCGCCCACATATCGCTGCGGACGTTCTGGCCGCCTTAACGTTTCGATCCGACCATCAGATCGTCTCGGTCATGGCAGCAGTTTCGAAAGATGAACTAACCGAGCTCTGCTCTCCGGCGCCGGCAATCGTGCAAACCATTCCGCTGGGATTTTTGGAAGCCGGTGGCTGCCCGCTGGTCGCTTTCGGCAACGATCAACTGCTGGCCGATTTGTTCGCACCGGAAAACCCGGTGATCAAGGTCGCAGATGAGGCGGCACTGAACGCCCATTTCGCCATTTGCGCCATGGTTCCCGGCCTTCTGGACCTGATGGCGACCGGAGCAACTTGGCTGGGAGACACAACCGGAGACGCAGCCGGGGCCGAATTCTACACCACCCAGTTGGTATCGGGCTTTCTGCACGCGATGGATAAGAAGGCCGCAGGCCGCCTAGAGGCCGAACGCGATGCGCTGGCCACTGACGGCACGCTGAGCCTGCAAATGACACAGACCCTGCAAGATCAGGGCGCGCACAAGGCATTGCACGCAGCACTTGGCGCTATTGGCAAACGTTTGGAGAGTTGAGAATGGTGGAAATGCTTGCCCCCGGCGCGACAATCGGGATTTTGGGCGGCGGTCAACTGGGCCGTATGCTGTCCGTTGCTGCAGCCCGGCTGGGTTTTGTGTCGCATATTTATGAACCCGGTGCGACCCCGCCTGCGGGTCATGTGGCGGATCGTGTGACCACCGCCTCTTATGATGATGCCGAGGCCCTCAAGGCCTTTGCCGAAGCAGTCGATGTCATCACCTATGAGTTCGAGAACATCCCCACCGAAGCACTGGACATTCTGGAAGTCCACCGCCCCATCCGCCCGGGGCGCGAGGCGCTGCGGGTCAGTCAGGATCGACTGAACGAAAAGGCTTTCTTGCAAGGTCTGGGCCTGAATACCGCACCCTTCGCCGATATCACGGATCTGGACAGCCTGAAGGCTGCGATTGACCAGATCGGCACCCCTGCCATCCTGAAGACCCGCCGATTTGGCTATGACGGCAAGGGACAGGCCCGGCTACGCAGCCCCGATGACGCTGAAACTGCTCTGGCAGACATGGCGGGTGCGCCTGCGATCCTGGAAGGCTTTGTCGATTTCAGCCATGAGGTTTCGATCATTGCCGCGCGCGGATTGGATGGTCAGGTCGCCTGTTTCGACCCCGGTGAGAACGTGCATCGCGATGGCATTTTGCATACCACCTCCGTCCCTGCCCGCCTGCCCGCAGCAAAGCGCACAGATGCGATCCTGTTGGCGGCAAATATCCTGAACGCCTTGGACTATGTCGGCGTCATGGGGGTCGAGTTGTTCGTGACCCCGCAGGGTCTGATCGTGAACGAGATCGCACCGCGCGTGCATAACTCGGGCCATTGGACACAGAATGGCTGCGCGGTGGATCAATTCGAGCAACATATCCGTGCCGTGGCAGGCTGGCCTCTGGGCGACGGGCAGCGTCATTCAGACGTGGTGATGGAGAACCTGATCGGCGACGATATGGACCGCGTACCTGAACTCGCGACCGAACGTGATGTTGCGCTGCATCTTTATGGCAAGGCCGAGGTGAAGGCAGGCCGCAAGATGGGTCATTTTAACCGCATCACGCGGTAAATCAGCCGACAAACCGCGCGGCGATATCCCCGGCCATATAGCTGACGCGCCCGGCAGCCAGCGTTGCCGCGACACGGTTTGTATCTGCCTCCAGAATGACCAGATCGGCACGCTGCCCGGGGGTGAGCGTGCCGCGATCTTGCAACCCAAGTACGCGGGCTGGCCCTGACGACACCAGCGCCCATGCGCCCGCCATGTCCAGAAGGCCGGATTTGGCCAGCATCAAGGCTGCCCGGCGCGGGCTGGGATAGTGATAATCCGAGGCCAGCGCATCGCACAGCCCCATCGCAATTAGGTCCAGCGCGCTAACATTCCCTTTATGCGACCCGCCGCGTACTACATTGGGCGCCCCCAGGATGATGTGATCCCCGGCGGTGCGGGCTGCCTCGGCGGCTTCCAGCGTTTCGGGGAACTCTGAAATCCGCGCGCCCCGCGCGCGCCATTCGGCACGAGTTTGGGCTTTGGCGTCATCGTGGCTGCCCATCCGGACGCCCTGCTTTGTCAATTCAGCACAGAGTACATCCAGTGCGGTAGACACCTCATCCCGGCGAGCATGCATCGACAGCAGCATTTCGAAATGCACCTCGGGATTGCGACCGGCCTTGAGCGCCTGTCCGGTCAGACGCGGGGGCTTACGCCCCTCAGCCAGACGGTCATGCGGCAGGTGGTCGTTGAACACGACATAGGGCACCTGCCAAGCCGCAATCTTTTCTGCCAGTCCGGCGTAATCGTCCAGCATATGCGTTTCGAACCGAAGCTGGGGCATCAGATCGGTGACGGTGTGGTCCTTGACTGCCGCAATGGCATCAAACACCTGCCCTGCGAACTCAGGCCCGCGCACCCCACCTTCCCAACTGTAAAACTGGGCCAGAACGGCTGTGGTGATGCCATTGGCCGCCAGTTCAGCCTCGACCGAGAGGATCCCTTCGTTCATCTGCTTCATGGCACCGCGACGGGGCGCGATGTGCCGTTCAAACCCATCACCATGCAGGTCGATAATACCGGGCAGAACCAGATATCCTGACAGGTCGATCTGCTGCCCGGCAGGGCCTGTCTGAACCACGCCATCGGCAATGGTCAGATCGACATCCGTCAGCCCCTCGCCGGGCAGAAGAACCTCTGCACCGGTCAGAGTCAGGCTTAATGCGGTCATTGCGTGGACTCCGAGTCAGGTTCCGAGCAATCCTGTCTGATGCAGATCTCGTCAATAGCTTCCATCACCCCGTCAAGCCAGGTGATCTGCGGGTCGAACTGGCCGAATTCAATGAAGTGCAGGGCCTGAGCTATGACCCGCGGATTGTTCATCATGAACGTATGCGTCACCGGCAGAACCAGGTGATCAGTCATTCCTTCGACCTTGGTGCTTTCAACCGAAACCTTACCGTCATCAGGCCCATCAATCAGTGAAGAAAACACCGGGTTTAATGAGTTCTCGCCTGCGATAACACCCAGTTCAAAATCCACCGGCGGTAGACGACCCGGAATCCCTTCGGCGCCTGTGCCCAGTTGAAGGCCCGCAGGTCCGTTGAGATAGCCGAACACCTCCCACGCGCTAAGTTCATCGACCAGTTGGCTGCCCTGATTGGGCGGCCCCAGCATGACGACACGACCCAGGTTTTCCGGGCTATGATCCTTGAGCCAATAGCGCAACAAAATGCCGCCCATCGAATGTGCCACCACATTGACAGTGTCATCGCCACAAGACGCAAAGGAATCAGGAATGGTTTGTTCGGCCAGTTCGGGAATACCGATCTCGGTCGAGGGATAGCCCGGGCGCACAACCGAATAGTCATGTGACTTGAACAGCTGCTCCATCACGGTGAAAGAGGCCTCGGTCCGCGCAAGACCATGCAACAAGACCACGCATTTCGCGCTGGCCGCGGCAGGAAGCAGAAAGATAAGCAGGGTGATCAAAATTTTCATAAGCGCCAGATAATGCCTTAGCGCCGCTGATGAAAGCCCTACCCCCGCTGACGTCGCAGCACCGCCAGCGCAATGCCGCCCAACACCAGCGCTGCGCCAATCAAAAGCCGGGCCTCTGCTGTTTCGCTCAGCAAGAGGACACCGCCCAGAATAGCAATCACGGGCACGCTCAACTGCACTACAGCTGCAACGGTCGGTGCCAGTTGTGGCAAAACACGGTACCACAACGCATATCCCAGCCCCGAAGTGACCGCCCCGGATATTGCCGACAGCAACAAACCGGTGCCCGTCATCTGCCAACCTCCGCCGAGCAACAGCAAAGCTCCGGCCGTCACCGGAAGGGCAATAACGAAATTCGCCGCCGTCCCGGCAAGCGCATTTGGCTCGGACCGTCCCGCCAGAGAATATGCTGCCCAGCCAATCCCGGCAGCGCACATCAGAGCGGCTCCGACCGGGTCCACGCGAACCGTGCCCGACGGCCAAAGCACATAGGCGAGGCCACCCAATGCAATCGCCGCCCCCAGAAGTTGCTGTCGTGTCGGTGAATTTCCAGTCACGGCAGTGGCCACGAACATCGTGATTTGCACTACCCCAAACAGGATCAAGGCGCCCAGCCCGGCATCCAGTGTAAGATAGGCGATCGAGAACCCGATCATGTAAAGCGACAAGGCGCCAGCGCCAATGAACCGGCGAGGGCTGCGCAACGGCAGGCTGCCGCCACGTATCAAAACCAGCACCGCCAGCATCAGCGCCCCTGCCAGAACGCGCATAACCGCAAACCCCGCCGGGTCGCTATCGCCGCCTTCAACGGCCATCCGGTTCAGAATGGAGTTCGCTGCAAAGGCGCACATGGTGAGGGCGGTCAGAAGGAACAGTCGCATATCAACCCGATATCGGTTTCACACCGGTTTGGGTACTCACTTTCCTGAAGGGACCGGTTAGACCGTCGACCTCGGAACAGTTTGAGCCACAGTTTCAGTTATAAGCGGCGTGCCAAAACGAAACGGGGCCGCCCGAAGGCGACCCCGTTCCTTAGCTCTGCAGCTCCCCTCTGGGCAGTTTGGCTATACTGCCAAGCGCCTGTGGGGCCGCCGGAATTCGCCTAAGCGAATTCGACGTTTTACATCATGCCGCCCATGCCGCCCATGTCGGGCATGCCGCCGCCAGCAGGTCCATCTTTCTGCGGCTTGTCAGCAACCATTGCTTCGGTAGTGATCAGCAAGCCGGCAACCGACGCTGCATCTTCCAATGCGGTACGGACAACTTTGGCCGGGTCAATCACGCCGAATGCGAACATGTCACCATATTCTTCAGTCTGCGCATTGAAGCCAAATGCCACATCGTCGCTTTCGCGAACTTTGCCCGCAACAACCGCACCGTCGACACCTGCGTTTTCAGCGATCTGGCGCAGAGGCGCTTCGATTGCCTTACGAACGATGTTGATGCCTGCGTCCTGATCAGCGTTTGCGCCTTGCAGAGTGTCCAGTGCTTTACCGGCCTGAACCAGAGCAACACCGCCGCCCACGACAACGCCTTCTTGAACAGCAGCGCGGGTCGCGTTCAGAGCATCGTCCACACGGTCCTTACGCTCTTTCACTTCAACTTCGGTCATGCCGCCGACGCGGATAACAGCAACACCGCCTGCCAGTTTGGCAACGCGCTCTTGCAGCTTTTCACGGTCGTAGTCCG
Organism: Ruegeria sp. YTSA226; assembly: GCF_059609905.1. NCBI lineage: Bacteria > Pseudomonadati > Pseudomonadota > Alphaproteobacteria > Rhodobacterales > Roseobacteraceae > Ruegeria > Ruegeria sp. YTSA226. The sequence continues at coordinate 33,532 of NZ_JBXWMQ010000004.1, read as the reverse complement.
ACGAGGTTTCTTCGATCTGGGTGCGGATCTGAGCAACACGCGCTTCGATCTCGGCTTTTTCGCCAGCACCGTCGACGATGGTGGTTTCGTCTTTGGTGATTTCGATTTTCTTGGCAGTGCCCAGCATGTCCATGGTCACGGACTCAAGCTTCATGCCCAGATCTTCGCTGATGACCTGACCGCCGGTCAGGATTGCGATGTCCTGCAGCATGGCCTTACGGCGATCGCCGAAGCCCGGTGCTTTGACAGCAGCAATTTTCAGGCCGCCGCGCAGTTTGTTTACAACCAGAGTTGCCAGCGCTTCGCCTTCAACGTCTTCTGCAATGATCAGCAGCGGCTTTTGCGACTGGATCACTTGCTCGAGCAGCGGAACCATCGGCTGAAGCGAGGACAGTTTCTTTTCGTGCAACAGGATCATGCAGTCTTCGAGGTCTGCAACCATCTTGTCAGCGTTGGTGACAAAGTAAGGCGACAGGTAGCCGCGGTCGAACTGCATGCCTTCGACAACATCGGTCTGGGTTTCCAGGCCTTTGTTTTCTTCGACGGTGATAACACCTTCGTTGCCGACCTTCTGCATCGCGTCTGCGATTTGCTGGCCGATCTCGGTTTCACCGTTGGAAGAAATGGTGCCAACCTGAGCAACTTCAGCCGAGTCCTTGACTTCACGCGAGGCGTTCTTGATGCCTTCAACAACCTTGGCAGTTGCCAGGTCGATGCCGCGCTTCAGGTCCATCGGGTTCAGGCCCGCTGCAACCTGCTTCAGACCTTCTTTGACGATGGACTGAGCCAGAACGGTTGCGGTGGTGGTGCCGTCGCCGGCCTCGTCATTGGTGCGGCTGGCGACTTCTTTCACCATCTGCGCGCCCATGTTTTCGAACTTGTCTTCCAGTTCGATTTCCTTGGCAACCGAAACACCGTCTTTGGTGATGCGCGGTGCGCCGAAAGATTTGTCCAGAACCACGTTGCGGCCTTTGGGGCCCAGGGTCACTTTGACAGCGTCGGCCAGGATGTTCACACCTGCCAGCATGCGGTTACGGGCATCGGTGTCGAACTTGACGTCCTTAGCAGCCATGTCGTTTCTCCTTGAGAAAATGTATTGGGATGAAGATCAGAGGAAGCGCGTGGGCTTACTCGATGATCCCCATGATGTCGCTTTCTTTCATCATCAGCAGCTCTTCGCCGTTGACCTGAACCTCAGTGCCCGACCATTTGCCGAACAGGATCTTGTCGCCAGCTTTTACAGCCATTGCGATCAGCTCGCCGCTGTCCTTGCGTGCGCCTTCGCCGGTCGCAACAACTTCGCCTTCGCTGGGCTTTTCTTTTGCGCTGTCTGGAATGATCAGACCACCAGCGGTTTTCTCATCGCTTTCGGTACGGCGAACCAACACGCGGTCATGAAGCGGTTTCAATGCCATCTTTGCAGCTCCTTGGGCTCAAAGTTTATTTATCCTCCCCTCACCTTGCGGTGAGGCGTTAGCACTCGACCCTTGCGAGTGATAACGGCGTATAGCTAGGGGGTCGAAATCCCTGAGTCAACAAGCGTGAAGAATTTTTTATCCTTGGGACTCAGTCAGGCTGATCCCAGCTATAGGCCCAGTGCTTCAGACCCTCTTGTCCGGATTCCGACAAGGCGTAGACACCTTTTGCAATTTTGTCGAACCAGCCATAATGGTTTTCGCGCATCAGCCGGGTCGCAATCGAAACACCGGTTGCCTTAGCAACATCTGCCCCTTTTGTGGCACCACATTCTGCAAGATGCGCCGCACAGCGCAAAGCATCCTGACGATAGGCGGTGACGAGGCCGTGGCGTGTGGCGCCGCCTGCGTTCGGATCACCTTCAAGCCTGTCAAACTCGCGCAGCAGCCGCGCTGTTTTGGCCTTGTCTTTTCGCGGGGCGTAGGGCCCAGGATCACAATGCACCTCGACAACGCCATCCGCCCGAACAGTTATCAGGCCAAGGCCCAACCTTCGACATAGCGCCGTGTTGTCCTTCAACGCCCGCCTGGCCGTGCGTCCGCGGGGCTTGAGAACACAGATATAGACATTTTCAGTAACCTTCAGTCGGGTGATTGCCTGGTGAAACAGCGCCAATGAGAAACGCAACTTCAACTCTACAATCACAGGCTCTTCACCCTCACGAACAGCCATGACATCGACCGCACCGACCTCGCCTTTGACGGTATAGCCCTGACGCTCTAACAGCGCCTTGATTGGGGGGTAGAGATCCTGCTCGCGGTCCATGTGGCTCATGCTATTCGAATTACTGTGGAATGCCAGACACAGATCAGGTCAGTGTCCATCCAGGCAGGTTGAACACCGGCCTTGGCCCCGGCAAGGTCGCACCCCATATAGGGATTGATCCAACCAGGATGGTACGATGCGTTTTTTGATCTTTTTGGCTTGTCTGCTGGTACCTTTCTCGGCCCAAGCGGCCTGCGAGGGGCGCGACCTGAGGTCTGACCTAAGTCCAGAGGCGCAAGCTGATTTGCAGCAGGCTTTGGCCGACTTCCCGTACCCGGAAGGAAATCACTGGATCGCGACAAAAGGCGATACAGTTCTGCATCTGATAGGAACGCTGCACACAAACGACCCGCGTATGGACGCCGTCACAGAAAGGCTGGAACCGACACTCAGCCAGGCGGATGCGTTCTATTTCGAAGTGACCCAGGACGAAATGACTGCATTTGAACAGGAATTGGCCAAAGACCTCAGCCCTGTTCTGATAACCTCAGGTCCCACCCTGATTGAGCTGATGCCGGAAGAGGACTGGGCCGCCCTGTCCAGCGGCCTGGCAGAGCGTGGCATCCCCAGTTGGATGGCTGCAAAAATGCGCCCCTGGTTTCTGAGCATGATGCTGGGTGTCCCCCCATGCATGACCGAGAATCCGGAAGCCAGCTATGGAATGGACGCGCGCCTGACCGACATGGCCGAAGCCCATGACATCCCCCAGTACTCTTTAGAGCAGATTGACGATCTGATGGCGATGTTTGACCAGCACCCGATCGAAAAGCAGGTGCAATCACTGATCCGCATGGCCAGTGCCTTTGAAAGCAGCGAGGATCAGCTGGCGACTATGGTCAATGCCTATCTGGAAGAAAAGCACGCAGAGATCATCCAATTTGCCAGACTACAAGGGCTTGAAACATCCGGTCTGTCACAAGAGGTCTTCGACGAAGAGTGGTCTAGTTTCGAACAGCAACTTCTAGTCGGGCGCAACAACAACTGGATGCAGCACATATTGGCCATTCAGGACCAAACGGTGGTCATTGCTGTGGGCGCCGGACATTTGGGCGATGACCATGGTCTGTTGAACCAGTTGGAACAGGCTGGATACACGCTGAAACGTGCCGCTTTTTAGGCCCGGCCTTACCCTTCGTCGCTGTTTACGCAGGGGCGGGTGACAAGTGTGCCAGACCACCCTATAAGGCGCCCAAATCTACTCTCCTCAGGACGCTGAAATGACAACCCTCGTATTTGGACATAAATCCCCCGACACTGATTCCACCGGTTCGCCGATCCTGTGGTCGTGGTACATGAACGAAATCAAAGGCGAACAGGCCGAGCCTGTCCTGCTGGGCGAACCCAACACTGAAGCAGCCTTTATGCTGCAGCACTGGGACCTGCCCAAGCCGCGCATCATCACAGACGTAGAGGCTGACGCACCGGTTGTTATTGTCGACACGAACAACCCCGCCGAGCTGCCCGCCAGTATCAACGGCGCCGATATCCGCGCCATTATCGACCACCATAAACTGGTCGGCGGTCTGGAAACCAAAGGCCCGATCGACATCACCGTGCGGCCGCTGGCCTGCACCGCCACTATCATGGTTGACATGATCGGCGACGATGCCGCCAAAATGCCCGATGCCATCAAAGGCGCGGCGCTGACTTGCATCCTGTCGGACACGTTGGAATTCCGCTCGCCCACCACAACCGCGCATGACCGCGCGGTGGCCGAAAAACTGGCCGCGGATCTGGGTCTGGACGTCTCGGCCTATGCTGCAGAAATGTTCGCGGCCAAATCAGATGTGTCCTCATTCTCGGACGCTGAGCTGATCCGGATGGACAGCAAGGAATACGAAGTCGACGGCACCAAATTCCGCGTTTCGGTTCTGGAAACCACAGCACCGGGTGTCGTGCTGGACCGCAAAGACAGCCTTGCGGGCTCGATGGCCGACGTAGCCAAAGAGGACGGTGTCGATCAGGTATTGCTGTTCGTGGTCGATATTCTGAACGAAGAAGCCACCCTGCTGGTTCCCAACGATCTGGTCAAAGCCGTGGCCGAGAAAAGCTTTGACGCCTCGGTTGATGGCGACGTGGTCGTTCTGCCCGGGATCATGAGCCGTAAGAAACAGATCATTCCGAACCTCAAGGTCTGATTCCAAAATCACCAAAGGCGCCTTGATCGGGCGCCTTTTTTGCTAGGCATTGCCCTTACTGGCCAAACACCACACGCACTGTCTTAGGCTCAAACGACACTCTTTCCAGATCAATGGGGGCCCATCATGACGCAGATCATCCACGCATTGCCCGAGGTTTCCAGCCGGTATAAGGCCCTGTTCGTCGATCTTTGGGGCTGTGTTCACAATGGCATCACCGCTTACCCCGAAGCGGTTGCGGCCCTGCAGGCCTATCGCGCGCAGGGTGGCATTGTTGTCCTGGTGACAAACTCACCCAAACCGCGTGCTGGCGTCGCCACCCAGCTGGCGCAATTCAATGTCCCAGACGACGCCTATGACACGATTGCAACCAGCGGAGATTCGGCCCGGTCGGCCATGTTCCGGGGCGCAGTGGGCGAAAAGGTCTATTTCATGGGCGAATGGCAGCGGGACGCGGGATTCTTTGAACCGCTGAAGTTGTTGGACCACCCGATTCATATCGAGCGCGTGCCGCTGGCCGAGGCAGAGGGCATTGCTTGTTGCGGCCCCTTCGATCCTATGGCCGATCCGTCCGTGAACCGTGCTGATTTCCTGTACGCCAAACAAAAGGGGCTGAAGCTGCTTTGTGCCAATCCCGATATTGTGGTGGACCGCGGCGAGGTTCGGGAGTGGTGCGCTGGTGCGTTAGCCAGGCTTTATACGGAAATGGGTGGCGAAAGCCTATATTTCGGAAAGCCTCATCCGCCGATCTATGATCTTGCCCGCCGCAGGTTGCAGGAACTTGGCCACGACTTCCCCGATGGGGACATTCTTGTCATCGGAGACGGTCCGCACACCGACATTCTGGGGGGAATGGGGGAAGGCATTGATTCTCTTTTCATCTCGGGCGGGCTAGCCGCGGCCGAGACAAAAACCGAGGCACATCCGCATCATGAATCCCTAACTGATTATATTCAAAAGGAAAAGATAAATCCGACCTATACGATCGGCCGCCTTAGATAGTCAAAAAAGGCTTGATTTTCTGCAGTTGCAAAGTAATAAAGTTTCCCAACAGGGGTGACTTTGATTTTTTTGTTGCCCGATGAATTCGAGTGAGGGCAACATGTTGGATAATCTTCCACGCGGCACGATCTGTATTGAAGACATCGAGATGGGCATGTCCCGTCACCTTCGCAAAGTGGTGACGGACGAGGATATCGAAATGTTTGCTCAGGTGTCGACCGACAGAAACCCCGTACATCTGGACGACGATTACGCCCGCGACACGATCTTCGAGGGGCGCATCGCGCATGGGATGCTGACCGCGGGTCTGATCTCGGCCGTGATCGGCGAGCAGTTGCCGGGCCACGGCACAGTTTACATGGGGCAATCGCTGAAGTTTCTCGCTCCTGTTCGCCCGGGTGACATGGTCTATGCCGAGGTCAAGGTGATCGACATTGATTTTGCCAAGCGTCGGGTCAAGCTCGATTGTCACTGCGCAGTGGATGGCAAGAAGGTGCTGGTCGGCGAAGCCATGGTGCTGGCCCCGTCGCGCAAATTCGACTGAGCGTTTCCGGGGGTCTCAGACCCTTGAACAAGCGCGCCTGTCCCGCTAGGCAGTCGCTATGCGCATCATTCGTGACCTCCAATTCATCGAACCCCAAGATCGCGGCGCCAGCGTGGCGATCGGGAATTTCGACGGCGTTCATATCGGCCACCAATCTGTGATTGAACTGGCCCTCAGCGCCGCGCCGAGTGCACCTTTGGGCGTACTGACATTCGAGCCGCATCCCAGAGAATATTTCGCCCCGGACACCCCGCCCTTTCGCCTGATGCGCGGCAATGCCCGCGCGCACCGGTTAGCAAAACTGGGGGTCGAAAAGCTGTATGAGCTGCCGTTCAACGCCGCATTGGCTGGCCTGACGCCCAGGGAATTCGCCCGCAACGTGATCTGCGACGGGCTCGGCCTGTCGCATGTCGTCGTCGGTGCCGATTTCTGTTTCGGCAAAGGCCGCAGCGGCACCGCTGATGACTTGGTGCTCTTTGGGCAAGAGATGGGGTTCGGTGTCACCATCGCTCCGTTGATGGAGCGGTCCGAAAATGTCGTTTCTTCCACTGCGATCCGTACTGCACTGACCGAGGGCCGCCCGCAGGATGCCGCTACCATGCTGGGTCACTGGCACCGGATCGAAGGCGAGGTGATCGGAGGAGAACAACGGGGCCGTGAACTGGGATTTCCCACCGCAAACATGTCCATTGAGGGGCTGCATCCGCCAAGATTCGGCGTCTATGCCGTTCTGGTCGATGTTCTGGATGGACCTCATCTGGGCAGCTATCGGGGCGCAGCCTCGGTTGGGACGCGACCGATGTTCAATGGTGAGGTCCCCAATATCGAAACCTTCCTGTTCGACTTCTCGGGTGACCTTTATGGCGCGACCCTGTCGGTAGGTCTGGTAGAATACATGCGCCCCGAGATGACCTTTGAAGGTCTGGACGGCCTGATCGCGCAGATGGATGCCGATTGCGACAAGGCCCGCGGCCTGCTGGCGGACCGATGACAACGGATCCGATCGACCGCACCGGCCTGGCCCCCAGGTTCTGGGAACGAAAACCGCTAACCCGCATGAACCAAGCCGAATGGGAAGCTTTGTGCGATGGCTGCGGCAAATGTTGTCTGAACAAACTGGAAGATGAAGACACCGGCGAGGTTGCCCTGACCTGCGTCGCCTGCCGTCTGCTGGATGACGAAAGTTGCCGCTGCACCCAATACGATATCCGCCACCAATTTGTGCCGGAATGTATCGTGATGACGCCGGGCAATATCAACGATCACGCCTATTGGCTGCCACAGACCTGTGCCTATCGCCTGTTGTGGGAGGGCAAACCCCTACACGATTGGCACCCGTTGATTTCGGGCACACCGGACAGCGTTCATGCCGCCGGAGTCTCGGTGCAGGGGCGGACCGTGTCCGAATTCGAAACTCCGCTGGAGGAGTGGGAAGATCATATCATCGAGGAGCCCAGCTAATGTACTTTGCCTCTGACAATTCGGGGCCGGTTCACCCGGCGGTCATGGAAGCGCTGAATGCTGCCAATCAGGGCTATCAGATGGCCTATGGAACCGACACCTTGATGAATGAGGTCCGGGATCGCATTCGCGGGGTGTTCGAGGCACCTGGCGCCGCCGTGTATCTGGTGGCCACCGGGACGGCCGCGAATTCGCTGGCGTTGGCGACGCTGGCGCAGCCGTGGGAGACGGTGTTCTGCTCACCCGTGGCACATATCCACGAGGATGAGTGCAACGCGCCCGAGTTTTACAGCGGCGCCAAGCTGACGCTGGTTCCGGGCGCGGACAAGATGGCGCCGGACGCGCTGCGCGGCTCGATTCTGGCCGAAGAAACACGCGGCGTGCATGGACCGCAGCGCGGACCTGTATCCATTACGCAGGTGACCGAACGAGGGTCTGTTTACACCCTGTCAGAATTGCAGGCGCTCTGCGCCGTGGCCAAAGAGTATGGGCTGCCAGTCCATTTGGACGGTGCGCGTTTTTCCAACGCCCTCGTTGCGTTGAACTGCTCACCCGCCGAGATGACGTGGAAAGCAGGCGTGGATGCGGTCAGTTTTGGCGGGACCAAAAACGGGCTAATGGGCGTCGAAGCCGTTGTCTTCTTTGATGAAAGCAAAGCCTGGGAATTCGAATTGCGCCGCAAGCGCGGGGCGCACCTGTTCTCCAAGCACCGCTATCTGTCCGCTCAAATGGCGGCGTATCTGCAGGATGATCTGTGGCTGACACTGGCCCGTCAGGCCAATAACAACTGCGCCCGTCTGACCGAGGGATTGCGGGCCAAAGGTGCCTCTTTCCTGCACGCGCCGCAGGCGAATATGATTTTTGCCCAGTTTTCACGCGCCCAACACAAGCAACTGCATGCCGCAGGTGCTGTTTACCACCTGTGGGGGGCAGAGCTGGACGGGGCAGATGACAGCGAAATTCTGGCCTGTCGGCTGGTTTGTGACTGGTCCATCGAGCCTGCGCAAATTGATCGGTTCATCTCGCTCTTGTAACGACGCGCCCGAAGCTTCAGGCAGTGGCAGGCAGTCTGTTCCAAAAAGCCTCGATCAGAGCGCCGGTCTCTGTCGGGTGAGAGATCGGAGCCATATGCCCTGCCCCTTCGATCACGGCGCTTTCGGCCATTGGAAGACGGGATTTCAATCCAGAGTTTATCGCGACCATCACTGGGTGGGTGAGCGCGCCATGCAGCAGCAATACCGGCATATTGGCGTGTGCGATCCGCTCGGGCCGTAGCAAGCCTTTGGAATCCATTATCAGTTCGTTTTCGACCTCGGATACCAGATGAATTCCACGCACCATCCCCGCCCATGCAGTTTCGGGCATGTCTGACCAACGCGGTCCCCTATCTCCGGCCCACAACCGGTTGAACAGCCTTGCCGCCAAAGGTTCGTCGCCTGATGCAAGCGCGTCCATACAGGGTTGGGCAACATGCGCGTATTCCGCCACAAGGTCCGGGGCATCCTGCTGTGCCACGGCAAAATACACCGGTTCGATCAGTACGACACTGCGCACCAATGTTGGGTGCTCGACCGCCAGCCGCAAGGCTATCGCCGCGCCAAAGGAATGCCCGATCAGATCCATCGGCTCGGTCAGATGTTCAAGTGTGGCTTCGGTCAGCCGGTCATACAGATCCCCCTGGCGATCCCAGTCCGGGCTGCGCCCATGGGACAGCATATCCGGTGCAATAAAACTTGCCTGCCCTTTCATCGCCGCGGCTAGGCCTGCCCAGACCCCGGAATGAGCAATGGTGCAATGCAAGGCCAGCACAGGGCGATCACCCTGCCCCAACTGCGTGACATGCAGGTTCTGCGCAACGGCCATTATGTTGTCCTATCCCTTCAGCCCGGCCAGATGCCTGTCCAGATCGTCCAACCTGTCTTGGCCCCAGAACCGCTGATCGTCTTCCGTTATATAGAACGGAGCTCCAAAAACTCCGCGTTCCACGGCTTCTTCCAGATTGGCGGTATAGGTCTCAGCCCCGAGCAGCAAGCCGCTATCGGCCAGATCCGGGGAAAACCCAGCGTCAGCCAGGCAAGCGCGGATCACGTCGTCTTGCGCGATGTCCTTTTCCTCGGCCCAGCAGGCGCGCACAAAGGAATGCACCAGCTGCCCCACATCCCCTGACTCGTCCTGAATGGCGGCGATGATCGCGTATGAGGACGGCGCCGCATTGGTGGGCCAATGGGCCGGTTGCAGGTTGAACGCCATACTCAGCTTTTTTGACTGTCGCTGCATTTCTTGCGTCCGGTATTCGATGCGCGAGATATGGCGGTCCTTGGGCGGAACACCTCCCGTACGTCCGAACAGGGCGACGATATCAAGCGGCTTGTAGTTGATTGTCGCACCATGTTTGGCCGCAATCTCCTCCAGGCGCAGTCCCGCCAGGTAGGTGTATGGCGAGAGTGTCGCAAAATAGTAGTCAATTTGGGCCATGTTCACTTTCTCCGCAGCGTTATCTTTGCTGGACGGTAAGGCCATGCTAAGCGGTGTCAACATCACGAATCTGTCACATTTGCCATTGCTGCCCGGGGACCTCAGCCGATGCCGACACTTCACGAACCCAAGTTAATCGCTGGGAACGCTAATCTTCCGCTTGCCGAATCCATTGCACGCCGAATGAGCCTGTATCGCGGCGTCGATCAGGGTCTGGTCGATGCCCGGGTCGAACGGTTTAACGACGGTGAAATCTTTGTCGAAGTGTTCGAGAACGTGCGCGGCGAAGATATGTTCATCGTCCAGCCCACCTCGAACCCGGCCAATGACAATCTGATGGAGCTGCTCATCATTGCTGATGCGCTGCGCCGTTCGTCGGCCCAACGGATTACCGCCGTGATCCCCTATTTCGGCTATGCCCGCCAGGACCGCCGCACCAAGGCCCGCACACCGATCAGCGCCAAGCTGGTGGCCAACATGCTGACTGGCGCCGGGATCGAGCGCATCCTGACCATGGATCTGCACGCAGCGCAGATTCAGGGGTTCTTCGACATGCCTGTCGACAACCTTTATGCCTCGCCGATCTTTGCGCTGGATGTGAAACATCAGTTCAAGGACAGCCTCGACGAGATTATGGTCGTTTCGCCCGATGTGGGCGGCGTGGCCCGGGCGCGCGAGTTGGCCAAGCGGATCAACGCCCCGCTGTCGATCGTGGACAAACGCCGCGAAAAAGCCGGCGAAGTCGCTGAGATGACCGTAATTGGCGATGTCAGAGACAAGATCTGTTTGATCGTGGACGACATGTGCGACACGGCCGGTACTCTTTGCAAAGCGGCGCAAGTACTGCTGGATAATGGTGCGAAAGAAGTTCATTCCTACATCACACACGGCGTCATGAGCGGCCCTGCGGTCGAACGCGTGACCAATTCGGTGATGAAATCTCTGGTGCTGACCGACACGATCCAGCCGACAGAAGAAATAACCAAGGCCAAGAACATCCGCATCGTGCCCACAGCCCCGATCTTTACGCAGGCTATCCTGAATATCTGGAACGGCACCAGTGTATCGTCACTGTTCGAGGATAAGACCCTGACGCCGATCTACGAGTCGATGTATCATAGGGATTGATCGAACGCGGCGGCCCGGGGGCCGCCTCTTTTCTTTCTGCAATACAGGTCGGAGTTTACCGTGACAGCCTCAAAACGCATTGTTCTATCCAGCGACCACGCAGCTATCGAATTACGCCAGGCGGTTGCCTCTCATATTGCGGCCCAGGGATGGGACGTCGTCGATATCGGCCCCAAGACACCTGAGAGCACCCATTACCCTGTTCATGGCAAGGCCGCCGCCCAAGCAGTGGCTTCCGGGGATTGTCAGCTTGGCATCGTTCTGTGTGGAACGGGTCAAGGTATCATGATGGCGGCCAACAAGGTCCCCGGCATTCGCTGCGGTGTCTGCTCGGATGCCTTTTCCGCACGCATGATCCGCCAGCATAACGACGCCAACATGCTGTCTGTCGGCGCCCGGGTCGTGGGTGAGGGTCAGGCGCTGGATATAGTGGATGCGTTCCTGTCAGCCGAATTCGAAGGCGGACGGCATGCACACCGGGTCGCCATGATAGAGGCATTGGACGAGTCCTAAACCCAAGGCTGGCTTCACAGAATATCCCAGTCATCCTCATGCGGCACCTCGCCGAACGCTGTCCAAGATATTCGGATGCGCGCGATGCGGGTATCCGACCAGGTACGGAACACCGCAGCAAATCCCTCGGGCGTGATGTCCTCGGCCTTGACCTCGGCGCGCAATGCCGAAGATGTATCAACATCCCACAGTGACACGCTGATCTGCACAACAGGCGCGGAACGGAATGGCTGGCTGAATTCTATGTCCGACCGTCGTTCGCGCGGCCCCTCGCCTGTCCACATGTCACCGCCATCTGCGAAGTCGGAGAACAGCACAACTTCGCCTTGGTCGATACCAATCGGATGGGTACTAAAAGTCTGCATTTTGTCGTCTTTTATAAAGAATTACGGAACCTTAGACCGCCCTTCATCCAAAATCACCACAAAAAAACGGCCCCGCACAGGCAGGGCCGTTTCTAAATCTACATGTCCTGAAACTTACAGGCTCATATGTGTCCCAAGAGCTTCCATATCGGCCAGCAGCTTGGCCGCATCGTCGACGACTGATTGATCGTCGCCGCCTTTGGCCGCGTCATGCGACGCACGTGCCTCGGCGATCAGATCGTCCAGATGCGCGCGGGTCACTTCAGAGACCGGAATGGCCTTTTCGGCCAGAACCGACATGCTGTCGCCATTGATCTGGGCAAACCCGCCGGTGACCAGGTATTCGCTGGACCCTTCGGGTGCCTCGACCTTTAGCAGACCGGGGCGCAACGTGGTGATGGTGGGGGCATGATCGGGCATCGCCGTCATGTCCCCGTCCGCGCCGGGAAGCTGGACCGCAGTCACCGCGAGCGAAGCAAGGCTCCGCTCGGGGCTGACGAGGTCAAAGTGCATCGTGTTTGCCATCAGGTGTGCTCCTTAGGCGGCTTCTGCGGCCATCTTTTCCGCTTTGGCGATCACTTCATCGATGCCGCCAACCATCAGGAAGGCTGCCTCGGGCAGGTGATCGTATTCGCCGGCCACAACGGCCTTGAACGACGCGATGGTGACATCCAGAGGAACCTGAACACCAGGCGAGCCAGTGAAGACTTCGGCCACGTCAAACGGCTGCGACAGGAAGCGTTCAATCTTACGGGCACGGGCCACGGTCAGTTTGTCTTCTTCCGACAGTTCGTCCATGCCGAGGATCGCGATGATGTCCTGCAGCGACTTATAGCGCTGGAGGATCTGCTGAACGTCGGTCGCAACGGTATAATGCTCTTCACCGACGATGGCCGGGTCGAGCAGACGCGAGGTCGAGTCGAGCGGGTCAACGGCAGGGTAGATACCCTTTTCCGAGATCGCACGGTTCAGAACGGTGGTCGCATCCAAGTGTGCGAACGAGGTGGCCGGCGCAGGGTCGGTCAAGTCATCCGCAGGAACATAGACGGCCTGAACCGAGGTGATCGAGCCGGACTTGGTCGAGGTGATGCGTTCCTGCATCGCGCCCATGTCGGTCGCCAGTGTCGGCTGGTAACCCACAGCCGAAGGAATACGACCCAGCAGAGCCGAAACCTCGGAACCCGCCTGCGTAAAGCGGAAGATGTTGTCGACAAAGAACAGAACGTCGGCACCGGTTGCATCACGGAACTGTTCCGCCAGGGTCAGACCCGACAGAGCGATCCGCATACGGGCTCCCGGAGGCTCGTTCATCTGGCCGTAAACCAGCGCGATTTTCGAGTCTTCCAGCTTGTCGGGAACGATAACGCCGGATTCAATCATCTCGTGATACAGGTCGTTGCCTTCACGGGTCCGCTCACCAACGCCCGCAAACACGGACACGCCCGAGTGCACTTTGGCGATGTTGTTGATCAATTCCATGATCAGAACGGTTTTGCCAACTCCGGCGCCGCCGAACAGGCCGATCTTACCGCCTTTGGCGTAAGGGGCCAGCAGGTCAACAACCTTGATGCCGGTCACCAAAACTTCGGATTCAGTGGCCTGATCCGCGAAATCCGGCGCGTCCTGGTGGATGGAGCGCGTTTCGGTGGTTTCCACGGGACCTTTTTCGTCGATGGGCTCGCCCACAACGTTCAGGATACGGCCCAGGGTCGCGTTGCCGACTGGAACCGCAATCGGTGCGCCGGTGTCCGTGACTTCGGCACCACGTACAAGACCTTCTGTCGCGTCCATCGCGATGGTGCGGACTGTGTTTTCGCCCAGGTGCTGAGCCACTTCCAAAACCAGCTTCTTGCCGTTGTTGGTGGTGTCCAGCGCGTTCAGAATTTCAGGCAGTGCGTCATCGAACTGCACGTCGACGACGGCCCCGATAATCTGAGTGACTTTGCCTTTTGCATTCGCCATGTTTCGTCTCCGGTTTGTCTCTACAGCGCTTCGGCGCCGGAAATAATTTCAATCAGCTCGTTGGTGATCACGGCCTGACGCGAACGGTTGAACTGGATCGTCAGCTTGTCGATCATCTCACCCGCGTTGCGTGTCGCGTTGTCCATCGCGGACATCCGTGCACCCTGTTCCGAGGCCCCGTTTTCGAGCAGTCCCGAGAAGATCGCAGTCGCAACCGCCTTGGGCAGCAGATCGGCCAGGATGGCCTCTTCGCTGGGCTCATAATCAAAGACCGCGCCGCTGTCGTCCCCTTCGACATCCTCGAACGAGGCAGGGATGATCTGTTGTGCCGTCGGGGTCTGGCTTACGACGTTGACGAACTTCGAGTAGAAGATCGTGGCTACGTCGAACTCACCCGCGTCGAAACGGGACAGGACGTCTTTTGCGATGTCCTGCGCGTTGGAATAGCCCAAACGCTTGACCTCGCTCAGATCGACATGGCCCACGAACAGATCGCCAAAGTCGCGCTTGATTGCGTCGCGACCTTTCTTGCCAACGGTCAGAATCTTGACCGTTTTGCCCTTGGCCTTCAGCTCATATGCTTTGGCGCGGGCCAGCTTGGCGATGTTCGAATTGAAGCCGCCACACAGGCCGCGTTCAGCTGTCATGACAACCAGCAGATGGACATCATCACTGCCCGTACCCCGGAGCAGCTTGGGGGCGCTGTCGCTGCCCCCGACCGATGCCGCCAGCCCCGCCATCACGGCATTGAACCGTGCGGCATAGGGGCGCGAGGCTTCGGCAGATTCCTGGGCGCGGCGCAGTTTTGCGGCCGCGACCATCTGCATGGCCTTGGTGATCTTGCGGGTCGATTTGACCGACTCGATCCTGTTTTTTAGATCCTTAAGATTTGGCATGTGCCCGCCTCTCCCTTAAGCGAAGGTTGCGGCGTATTCGTCCAGCGCAGCCTTGATCTTGTCGGAAGCATCACCCTTGATCTTGGGATCTTCGTCCGTGATCCACTGAAGCAGATCCGCGTGCTTGCCACGCAGATGCGCCAGCAGGCCAGCTTCATAGCGGCCAACATCGGTGACGTCGATTTTGTCGAGGTAACCGTTGGTGCCGGCGAAGATGACGCATACGATTTCAGCGTTGGTCAGCGGTGAGTACTGCGGCTGTTTCATCAGCTCGGTCAGACGCGCACCACGGTTCAGCAGCTGCTGGGTTGCGGCGTCAAGGTCGGAACCGAACTGCGCGAAGGCAGCCATTTCACGGTACTGAGCCAGTTCCAGCTTAACCGGGCCGGCAACCGACTTCATCGAGTTGGTCTGAGCCGAAGAGCCCACACGCGAAACCGACAGACCGGTATTCACAGCAGGACGGATACCCTGATAGAACAGCTCGGTTTCCAAGAAGATCTGACCGTCGGTGATCGAGATCACGTTGGTCGGAATAAACGCCGAAACGTCGCCACCCTGGGTTTCGATAACCGGCAGAGCCGTCAGCGAGCCCGCGCCAAAATCTTCGTTCAGCTTCGCCGAACGCTCCAGCAGGCGGGAGTGGAGATAGAAAACGTCGCCAGGATAGGCTTCACGTCCGGGTGGACGGCGCAGCAGCAGCGACATCTGACGATAGGACACGGCCTGTTTCGACAGGTCATCATAGATGATCAGCGCATGGCGGCCATTGTCACGGAAGAATTCGGCCATCGCGGTCGCGGCATAAGGTGCCAGGAACTGCATCGGCGCCGGGTCGGACGCGGTTGCGGCCACAACAATCGAATATTCAATCGCACCGGATTCTTCCAGTTTCTTCACCAGCTGAGCAACGGTCGAACGCTTTTGGCCGATGGCCACATAAACGCAGTACAGCTTCTTGGACTCGTCGTCGCCTGCTGCTTCGTTGTACACTTTCTGGTTAAGGATCGCGTCCAGAGCAACGGCAGTTTTACCGGTCTGACGGTCACCAATGATCAACTCTCGCTGGCCACGGCCAATCGGGATCATCGCGTCGACCGATTTCAGGCCGGTTGCCATCGGCTCGTGAACCGATTTACGCGGGATGATGCCCGGCGCTTTGACGTCTGCAACGCCGCGCTCGGTGGATTCGATCGGGCCCTTGCCGTCCAGCGGGTTGCCCAGGCCGTCAACAACACGACCCAGCAGACCGTTGCCGATTGGCACGTCCACGATCGAGTTGGTGCGCTTAACAGTGTCACCTTCTTTGATGTCACGGTCAGAACCAAAGATAACAACACCGACGTTGTCGCTTTCCAGGTTCAGCGCCATGCCCATGATGCCACCGGGGAATTCGACCATCTCACCGGCTTGCACATTGTCCAGGCCGTATACACGGGCAATCCCGTCACCGACGCTCAGCACGCGACCGATTTCGGCCACTTCGGCTTCCTGACCAAAATTCTTGATCTGGTCCTTCAGGATTGCAGAAATCTCTGCAGCTTGGATTCCCATTTATCCGACCTCTTTCATTGCATTCTGTAGGGAGTTGAGCTTGGAGCGGATCGAGCTGTCGATCATCTTCGAGCCCACTTTAACGACAAGACCGCCGATGAGGCTTCCATCAACGGTCGCATTTATTGTCACGGTCTTGCCCACACGCTCGGACAGCGTTTTGGACAGTTTATCCATCTGTGTCTTAGTCAGCGCCTTGGCCGAGGCGACATCGGCGGTCACTTCGCCACGCTCTTCGGCCAGCATGTCGCGCAGAACCTGCACCAGTTGCGGCACAACGAACAGACGGCGTTTCTGCGCCATCAGACCCAGCGTGTTGCGCAGGATGGCGTTCAGACCCATCTTGTCGGCAATCGCTGTAATCGCGCCTTCTTGTTCAGCGCGCGAAACCAGAGGCGAGGCGATCAGGTCGCGCAGATCGGCACTGTCGCCCAATGCTGCTGCCAGATCGTTGATTCCGGTTTCCAGACCTGCGAGGTCTTTATTCTCTTTAGCGATCTCAAAAATCGCTGTGGCATAGCGCTCGGCGATGCCTGTGGAAATCGAAGCTGGTTCGGACACGTCCACCCTTCCGATATTTTGGGCCCCGAATTCGCGTTGCGGCAGCTACCCGGGGGCGTGAAGAAACCCCGTCCATAAGGCCGGGGATCAAAATCAACGGGGATGTAGCAGAGGTAAACCCAGCTAGCAACATATTATCACCATGGGCACCTTATCCACAAAGCGTTCTATTTCAGATACTTAGCTTGGGTGCGACCCTTTTATACGACTGATGAGGGTGAAAAATGTTACCAAACCGCAAGGTTTTGCGATTCCTGCAGCCATTTTCGCGTGTTTCGGCGTTATGATGGAAGCTAGTACAGGCGTTGCGCTAGGCTGGCTTGAGCAGGCCATCCAGCGCCTTGATCTGACGGCGCCCTGTCGCTTTGGTGACGGTTCCGCTGGGCGGTCTGATTTGCTTTGTCGCCTCAACCATCAGAACGCCGCCTGCCATGATCGTCGGCAAACGCTGGCCAGTTTTCTCTATCAGGCTGCCGGATTTCAACCAGAACCGACGGAAGGACGGAGGCAAATACAAGGCGGAACGATAGCTATCCGTCATAAAGTGATGCGCTCTAAGCTGACTTTCCAACTGCGAGGCAGAATAAGGGCGCCCGAATCCAAATGGCGTTCGATCGGTCCGTGACCACAGCCCCGCACGGTTCGGTACGATAAAAAGCGCCCGTCCACCGGGACCAAGCACACGCCAGCATTCCGCCAGCAATTCGGCGGGACGTTGTGACGTTTCAAGCCCATGCATCACCACCAGCTTGTCCACATGACCCGTTTCAATCGGCCACAAGGTCTCTTCCGTCAAAACAGATACGTTGGGCATTCCCGCAGGCCAGGGCATCACCCCCTGCGGCCCGGGCATCAGCCCGATGACGCGGCGCGCATCTTTCAGGTAGGGCCGCAACAACGGCACAGCAAAGCCAAACCCTACGACGGTTTGACCCTTGGCCTCGGGCCACAGATCAATCATTCGCCCACGAATGGCCGCCTGCGCTGCACGACCAAGAGTGCTGCGGTAGTAGAAATTCCTCAGATCCTGCACATCAAGATGCATTGCGGACACCTGGCCAATCGGATTAGCTGAGCGCAGTCTAGCAACGAAAGGGCAAAAGGCCATGCCTCTTGAGATCGTCACCATCCCATGTCTCAGCGATAACTACGCATTTCTGGCGCATGACGCGGTTAGCGGCAACACCGCATTAATCGACGCGCCCGAAAGCGACCCGATTCTGTCAGAACTGGAACGACGTGGCTGGGGCTTGTCTCATGTGTTGCTCACGCATCACCATTTCGACCACGTAGACGGGTTGCCGGCCATTTTGGAACAGCACCCGGCGACGGTGATCGGCGCGGCAGCCGACGCACATCGCCTGCCACCTTTGGATCAACAGGTCAATGACGGCGACAGTTTTGAAATCGGCGGGGAACCCGTCCTTGTTCTGGACGTTTCGGGGCATACTCTTGGTCACATCGCCTTTCACATGCCGCAAAGCGCGGTGGTCTTTACCGCCGACAGCCTGATGGCAATGGGTTGTGGACGCCTGTTTGAAGGCACCGCACCGCAGATGTGGGAATCGCTGTGTAAACTGAGCGCCTTGCCGGATGACACGCTGGTTTGTTCAGGGCACGAATACACGCAGTCCAACGCCAAATTCGCTCTCACCGTCGATCCAGGAAATTCTGCGCTGCAGATACGCGTCGCAGAAATTGACAGCACCCGAGCCGCCCAACAGCCTACGGTTCCCTCCACTCTGGCGTTGGAAAAGGCCACTAACCCCTTCCTGCGCGCTGCTGACCCGGCGATTCAGGCACATCTGGGTATGGCAGGCGCCGAACCAGCCAAAATTTTTGCTGAAATCAGGGCTAGAAAAGATCGGTTTTGATACCTATTTCACCTACTTCACAGCCACGGTCACAACAAATGTGACTGTCAAGAGCAAGAAAACCCTTGAAGCCGGGCTCCGATCAACCAAACTCTAATAGTATGAGGACATGGTTGGGATGGGGATCCGGCCTTCAGCCCGCCCCCTTCTGACCCAAGACAGAGGAGCACCCGCGTGCCTTCATTCTCGAGCACACTAGAACAAGCCATCCACGCGGCCCTGGCGGCTGCGAATGAACGGCGACATGAATTCGCAACGCTGGAGCATCTGCTTCTGGCATTGTTGGAAGAGCCCGATGCGATCCGCGTGATGAAAGCCTGCAGCGTCGATCTTGACGAATTGCGCAGCACTCTGGTGGAATTCATCGACGAAGACCTGTCGAACCTTGTCACCGATATTGACGGGTCCGAGGCTGTACCGACAGCCGCTTTCCAGCGTGTGATCCAGCGCGCTGCGATCCATGTTCAAAGTTCGGGCCGGACCGAAGTGACCGGGGCGAATGTTCTGGTCGCGATCTTTGCCGAACGCGAAAGCAACGCAGCCTATTTCCTGCAGGAACAGGATATGACCCGGTACGATGCGGTGAATTTCATCGCCCATGGTGTGGCCAAGGACCCGGCCTACGGCGAAAGCCGTTCGGTATCGGGCGCGGATCAGGCAGAAGAGGAAACTCCGGCCAGCACCGCCGATGGCGAGCAAAAAGAAAGCGCGCTGGGGAAATACTGCATCGACCTGAACGCGAAATCGCGCGCGGGCGATATCGACCCGCTGATCGGTCGTGCCGATGAGGTTGAGCGCTGCATTCAGGTGCTATGCCGCCGGCGCAAGAACAACCCGCTTCTGGTCGGTGATCCGGGCGTTGGCAAAACCGCAATCGCAGAGGGACTGGCATTTAAGATCATCTCTGGCGAGGCCCCCGATGTCCTGTCAGAAACCACCATCTATTCGCTGGATATGGGTGCATTGCTGGCGGGCACCCGCTATCGCGGTGATTTCGAAGAACGCCTGAAAGCGGTCGTGACCGAGCTTGAGGATCACCCAGACGCGGTTTTGTTCATTGATGAAATCCACACCGTCATCGGTGCCGGTGCTACCTCGGGCGGGGCAATGGATGCCTCGAACCTGCTGAAACCGGCCCTTCAGGGTGGAAAACTGCGCACTATGGGTTCGACCACCTACAAAGAGTTTCGCCAGCATTTCGAAAAGGATCGCGCGCTCAGCCGCCGGTTCCAGAAGATTGACGTGAACGAACCTTCGGTCGAGGACAGCGTAAAAATCCTGCGCGGTCTGAAGCCCTATTTCGAAAAGCATCACGAGATCAAATATACAGCCGACGCGATTAAAACCGCGGTCGAGTTGTCAGCACGCTACATCAATGACCGCAAGCTGCCCGACAAGGCGATCGACGTGATTGACGAAGCCGGTGCAGCCCAGCATCTAGTTGCTGAAAGCAAGCGCCGCAAGACCATCGGCGTCAAAGAGATTGAGGCCGTTGTTGCCAAGATCGCCCGCATTCCACCCAAGAACGTCACCAAGGACGATGCCGAGGTTCTGAAAGACCTTGAAAAGTCGCTCAAACGGGTGGTCTTCGGACAAGACGTGGCGATTGAGGCGCTGTCCAGCGCCATCAAACTGGCGCGCGCCGGTCTGCGCGAGCCGGAAAAGCCCATCGGCAACTATCTATTTGCTGGCCCAACCGGTGTGGGAAAGACCGAAGTCGCGAAACAGCTGGCGGATACGCTGGGAGTGGAACTGCTGCGTTTTGATATGTCGGAATACATGGAGAAACACGCGGTCAGCCGCCTGATCGGTGCGCCTCCGGGCTATGTCGGGTTCGACCAAGGCGGTTTGCTGACTGATGGCGTCGACCAGCATCCGCATTGCGTTCTGCTGCTGGATGAGATTGAAAAAGCCCACCCGGACGTGTTCAACATCCTGCTGCAAGTGATGGACCACGGAGAGCTGACCGACCACAATGGTCGCACGGTGAACTTCCGCAACGTGGTGCTGATCATGACCTCGAATGCAGGGGCGCAAGAACAGGCAAAGGCGGCCATCGGCTTTGCCCGCGACCGCCGCGAAGGTGAGGATACCGCCGCGATCGAACGTATGTTCACACCGGAATTCCGCAACCGTCTGGATGCTGTCATTTCCTTCGCGCCGCTGCCGAAAGAGGTCATCCTGCAGGTGGTCGAGAAGTTCGTGCTGCAGCTTGAAGCACAGCTACTGGACCGCAATGTGACCATCGACCTGACGCCAAAAGCCGCCGAATGGCTGGCCGACAAAGGCTATGACGACAAGATGGGCGCACGCCCATTGGGACGCGTCATTCAGGAACACATCAAGAAACCTCTGGCCGAGGAGCTGCTGTTCGGCAAGCTGGCCAAGGGCGGTGTCGTTCGCGTCTCGGTCAAGAAGGGAGAGCTGGATCTGGACATTTTTGGCCCCGATCAACCGCGCATCCCTGGCGACAAACCCCCGCTTCTGACTGCAGATTAAAAGCAGCGCATCAAATCAAAGCCCGGCTTCTACGCCGGGCTTTTTTCTTGCCCGAGCCGAGTCACCTGTCTCAAAAGAAAATCTCAGGGGCGCCCGGAAAACCACCCAACTCTGACAATGGGCCTCCCTTGCTGCAATCAGCGCTCTGTCAGCTTCAATTCGATCCGGCGATTCTGAGCGCGCGCTTCTGGGGTGTTTGCGGGGTTGAAGGGTTGGAATTCACCAAAGCCATTGGCCGCCAGACGTTGCGGTGGAATACCCAACGCATCGACCATATAACGGACAACCGACAAGGCGCGTCCCTGGCTAAGCTCCCAGTTGTCCCGATAGCGGCCAGTTCCGGCCAGCGGGACATTGTCGGTATGGCCGTCCACGCGAATAACCCAGTTCAGGCCTTCGGGAATTTCAGCCGCGACACTGCGCAGTATATTGGCTACCTTGGCGATCTCAAGCTGACCCTTGGGCGACAGCACTGCTGATCCTGTATCGAACAGTACTTCGGACGAGAACACAAACCGATCGCCTTCGATCCGAACGCCTACCTGATTACCCAGCACATCGCGCAACCGACCGAAGAATTCCGAGCGATATCGCTGAAGATCCTCGGCCTGCGCCGTAAGTTCTTGGTTCTGGCCCGAAAGGGCTTCGGCCTCGGCCTCAAGCCGGGCGCGCTCGGCCTCTTCCAACAAACGACGACGACGCTCTTCCGAAGCGGCGCGGGCGAGTGCGGCGTTCAGATCCTGACCCAATGTTTGAATACGAATATCAGCGGCGGCGTTGCGGTCTTCGTAATCGTCCAGCAAGGCCTGCAATCCACCCAACTGCTCGCGCAGGGCTGCCATCTGCTGGTTTAGCAAGGCAGTCTGACGCTGCGCCTTTGCTGAAACGGCTTTCTCGGCAGAGATTGCCTCACGCGCAACGGCCAGCAAGGCTGCGCGTTCTTCGGCCAATGTACGCTGTATCTGCTCCGCTGTCAGAGCGTCGGTTTGGGCGGCCAATGCCGCTTGCAGCTGGGCCTGCAACTCCTGACTATCAAGTTCACCAAATTGCCGCTCGAGCTCAGCCTTGGCAGCTTGCGCAGCGGCCAACAGGGTCAGGGTTTCTTCGGCTTGCTTGCGTTGCGCTTCCAGAGCCAGCGTCATAGCGGTCAGTTCCGCATCCGCGTCCTGCAGACGATTGCGCAGGTTTTCGGCAGCCGCAGCTTCGGCCAGGCGCGCGGCCTCTTCGGCGTCAAGCTGGCCTTCAAGCTCGGTGACCAATGCGGCCTGCGCGGCCTCATTTTGTTCCAGATCCGCCACCAACGCTTCAAGCGCTTCGCGGCGGGCAGCATCAAGCCGGGCGGCCTCGGCCTGGGCATCGACCTCGGCACGGCTTTGGGCAAGGGCCAGGTTCAGGGCCTCTTGTTCATTCAGCAATTCCGAACGCGCAGATTCCAGTGAGGCGATAACCCCCAGCGACCGCTCCTGATCGGCCAACAGAGATGCGACCTGTGCTTCGAATGACGTGATCCTGGTTTCCGCCTGCGCCAGATCTTCCTCGGCCTGCGTCAGGGTCGCATTCAGCGCTCCTAACCGGGCCTGAAGGCGGCTGTTTTCCCTTTCTTCCAACCCAAGAGCACCGGCAAGGGCCGCCACTTCGCCGGACAGGGCGGTCAGTTCATCCTCTTGCCCCGAAATCGTCTCGCGCAGCACGAATTGCACCACCATGAAGATGGTCAACACAAAGGTCAGCACCATCAACAGCCCAGTCATCGCATCCACGAAACCCGGCCAGACCGACCCCTGAAACCGCTGACCTGTGCGACGGGACAGAGCCATGGATTACTCTCCTTCCGGAGCGGTTCGAACGGCGCCTCGGGGCAATGTAAGAGCTTTGACCAAAAGTTCGATGTCCTTGCGCAGCTCGCTCATGCTTTCTTGGCGGCCTGCAGAAATTTCTTCGAGGATACGCAGCAACTGAACATCCATCGAGCGCAGGCGCATGCGGCTTTCTGCGTCTATTCCTTCGCTGGTCCCCTGTTCCCGCAGATGATCCAGCAGAGCGTCCTGCCCCAGTGCGACACGTTCCAGCGCAGCGGTGACATTCTCGGTCTCAGACTGACGCTGGTTCATATCTCCGATTGCGCCGACAAGATGCCCCAGCTTGCCCGACAGCTCGGCCCGGTCGGCTTCCTGCGCCGAAAACAGGTCCTGCAGGGCGTTCATCTGTTCGGACATTGCATCCAGAACCGGTGTCAGAACCGCCAGTTCGGTGCTGCTGCCGTCATCGCCTGCTGCAAAGCCGACACGGGTGATCGAGGACAACCATTCTTCGAGCTCTCGATAAAACCGGTTCTGCCCGTGGCCCGCGAACAGTTCCAGCAACCCCACAATCAGCGATCCGGCAAGGCCCAGCAACGAAGACCCAAAGGCCACGCCCATTCCCTGCAGTTGGGTTTCAAGGCCAACCATCAGGCGATTGAACACCGCCAGCCCTTCTTCGCCATCCTGCGGATTGAGACTGCGGATCGTGTCGACAATAGCGGGGACCGTCGTGGCCAAGCCAAAAAACGTTCCCAAAAGCCCAAGATAGATCAGAACATTGGTGATATAACGCGTGATCTCACGCTCTTCCTCGACCCGTTCGGCCACCGAATCCAAAATAGACCGGGTCGAACTGGAACTGATCTGCGACCGCGCACCCCGGTCCCGCAGCAGCGAAGCCAGCGGTGCCAAAAGCTGAGGCGTCCGCGCGTCCTCATGAACAACGCCACCAACGAAGGATTCGATCCAGCGCACCGAACCGATCAACTGTGTCACCTGATAAAAACAGGCAATTACGCCAACGAAAAATACCAGAAGGATAAAACCGTTCAGATACGGGTTTGCATAGAAAACCGGCAAAACGTAAGGCAGCGCCATGAAGATGCCCATACCAGCCAGGCCGATCGCCACAAGCATCGTTACGATCTGACGAATGGGTTGCGAGAAATGCGGTCTCGCGCCCTGTTGTGCCTGCGCCATGCGCGTTTTTCCCGGTTCTTTTCTGCTCTGACGCGAATCTACCTAATATCTGCCGGTGACGCCAAGGGTTTATGAGGTAATGCTTCGCACCCGTTGCGCTAACCACTCAAGATCGGGATCACGCAGACCAATCTCGGTCAGATGTTCAGCTGTGTTATAAAGGTATTCGGTATTTGGACCACGCCCGCCGACAGCATGGGCAATGATCTGCGCCTGGTCTTCCAACGGCATGCCCCCGCAATACTGCACGTGATCTGCGTCGATAACATAGGTGACAGCCGTTACGACCTCGTCCGTTTCCAAATGCACATCCAGCATCTTTTCGACATAGGCCGACGAGATCAGCTCGCGCTCGCGCAGTTCATGCAAGGTACGCTCTTCGTGGCCTGCTTCGACGGCGAGGGCCAGACCTTTGCACAGGGTGTCACGCTGTTCATCCAACGCCAGAACAAGGCCGGGTTTCTCTTCGGTTCCGCGGTGATGAATCGAACTCATGCAGAAAGACCGCGCATATCCATTCAGGGTTGCGCGTTCGCTGCGGGACACGGGAAAGCCGGGATTCCACAGCAACGACCCATATCCGAAAACCCACATCGTCATAGCACTGGTCCTTGCCCGTTTGCGCCTATAAACATCAATTTCAAGGCGGGAAAAAGGGCCATTAGCAATGCGTGGGCTGATACGAGTAGTCATTTTTATCACTGCGATCTGGAGCGCCTATTGGTTCGTCGCCGGATATGGATTGCGCAACGCGATCACAACATGGTTCGACAACCAACAAGAAAGAGGCTGGCTGGCCGATTTTTCGGATGTAGCAACAGCAGGCTATCCGTTCAGCCACGTCACCCGACTGAACAGCCCCGCACTGGCCGACCCGGTCAACGGCACCGCCTGGAGCGCCGACTGGATCGAATTCCAAAGCCCCGCGATCTGGCCGGGTCGACAGGTTCTGCGTTTCGCGGAAACGCCGCAGCTGCTGTCCTATTTCGATCAAACGTCGACCATCGTTGCAGCTGACCTGCAGGCCGAGCTGCAGTTGCAACCTGGTGTCGCGCTGGTGCTAGAGAAAATGTCTCTGACTGCCGGACCATGGTCCGTTGCCAATGATGCTGATTTGCTAGCAGCGGGAACCACGCTTGGTCTGGTGATGGAGCAAACCGAAAATCCTCAAGCCTATGCGATCAGCGCGCGGATCGATGGCTTTTCCCCCGGCGATGATCTGCGCGCCATGATGCATTCCGCCACCACACTGCCCCAGACATTCGATGCGCTGGAAATGGATATGGTCGCCACCTTTGACAAACCGTGGGACCGATCTGCACTGGAACAAAGCCGACCTCAGCCCACCCGGATCGACCTGCGTCTGGCTGAGATGAAATGGGGTGCTTTGCGCCTGTTCGCTGCCGGAGAGCTGGACGTGGACGATCAGGGTATTCCTACCGGAGAGATTTCGATCAAGGCCGAAAATTGGCGTGAGATGGTTGCCATGGCCAACGCGGCAGGGGCCCTGCCCGATCAGGCGGTAGACCCTGTTACACGTGCCCTGAAATTCATGGCTGGCTTGGGGGGCAATCCCGATGCGCTGGATCTGCAGTTGAACTTCCGTGAGGGCTATGTGGCGCTTGGCCCGCTACCCCTTGGTCCGGCCCCGCGGTTGATCCTGCGTTAACGGCAGTACGGGCCACGGCGATACCGGGCTGTGTCCAAGTGAAAATGATCCCGGTGATACCGGTCCGCATTCGGGCCAAGTACCGTTCCGAACGGCCCGCAGGCGGCGCGCCAGATCTTGGTCAGTTGCTTCTTTGACGGGTTCTTGCGCCAACCGTTCAGAACGGTCACAACCTCGCCATTCGCCATCTTGAAACCTGAAATGTCTATGGCCCGGCCCTTACCGTGTTCCGATATCCGCGCACCCTTGTGGTTGTTACGCGTTCGGCATGCGTAGTGGGCTGCGACCTGCAGTTCGACAACGGGACCGCGCCTTTTGAAGGTGGGCTTCACGCTTTTCTCGACCCATTGGTTCAGCGCAATTGCTGTGCCGCAATCCATGGTGGACGGACGGCTAAGCGCCACACCAGAAACTGAGGTGATCTGTACCGCTTCCTTGATCCCGCAGGCTTTGATCTTGCCGGGAACATTACCCACCGGCTTGCCCTGAATTTCGATATTCCCGCAGACCGATGTTTTGCGCAGCTTACGCTTTTTGAACAGCACCTGCTGTACCAGCGTATTCGGTTGCAACTCTGGCTGCATCCCGACCGGAGCGGCAAAGGCCAGAACCGGTTGGTCATCGGGGGTCAACAGGTGTTCAGATGGCGTTGCATTCCCCATTGTGGCACCAAGTACCAACCACCCAATCGACAGAACGCTCCAGCCGCGCCTCATGGGTTGGTTTTCCCGCGACCAAAATCCGGCGCGTCCGTATCCTGCCCGGCATCAATGATCCCGCGCCGGATCGCACGTGTGCGGGTAAAATAATCGAACAGCTGATCGCCGTCACCTGTACGAATGGCCCGCTGCAGCGCAAACAGTTCTTCAGTGAAACGCCCCAATATCTCTAGCGTCGCATCCTTGTTGGTCAGAAACACATCGCGCCACATAGTCGGGTCCGAGGCCGCGATCCGGGTGAAATCCCGAAAGCCCGCGGCCGAGTATTTGATGACCTCGCTATCGGTCACACGGCGCAGATCATCCGCTACGCCGACCATCGTATAGGCGATAAGGTGTGGCGCATGGGATGTAACCGCCAGAACCAGATCATGGTGGTCGGCATCCATCTCATCAACATTCGACCCCAACCCCGTCCACAATGAGCGCAGGCGCGCGACGGCCTCCGGGTCCGAGCCCTCAACCGGGACCAAGAGGCACCACCGATTGTCGAACAGCTCGGCAAATCCGGATTCAGGGCCGGAATGCTCGGTCCCGGCCAGCGGATGCGCTGGGATAAAATGTACACCCTGCGGGATATGAGGCGAGACATCCTGAATGACATGCCGCTTGACCGAGCCCACGTCTGAGACGGTCGCGCCCGGTTTCAGGACAGGGGCAATCTCTTGCGCAACTGCGCCCATCGCTCCGACCGGCACGCATAGAACCACAAGGTCTGCGCCCTCAACGGCCTCTTGCGCGGTGTCGCAGATCCGGTCGCATAGGCCAATCTTGCGCGCGGTGTCGCGCGTGGCCTCGGACCGGGCATAGCCGGTTACTTCGGCGGCCAATCCAGCACGTTTAATCGCCCAGAACATCGACGATGCGATCAGGCCCAACCCGATCAGCGCAACGCGGTCATAAACCTGGCTCATGCGGCGCCCCCTTTGAAAGCGGTTATGGCCGCAACGACACGGCGACAAGCCTCCTCGTCCCCAACCGTGATCCGAAGAGCATTTGGCAGGTTATATCCCGCGACGCGGCGCACGATCAAACCCTGTGTCTTGAGGTAATCGTCGCACGCTTCGGCCTCGGCCTGATCCTTAAAGCGGGCGAGAATAAAATTGGTGCTGGACGCATCCGAAGATACGCCGATTTTGGACAACTGGGCCGAAAGCCAAACCCGCAAGCGTGCATTTTCGCTGTGGCAAAAGGTCAGGTACTCTTCGTCCTTTATGGCGGCTTCGGCAGCGGCCAACGCAGTCAGCGACAGGTTGAAGGGCTGGCGCACCCGGTTCAGCACATCAATGATCTCTTGCGCCGCATAGCCCCAACCGACCCGCATCCCGCCCAGTCCATAGATCTTGGAAAAGGTCCGCGTCATGATCACATTCTCGAACCGATCCACCAGAGCGCGGCCTCCGTCGAACCCTTCGACAAACTCGGCATAGGCGCCATCAATCACCATCAGACAAGTCTGCGGCAAGCTTTCGGCCAGTCGGATAAGATCAGCCTCGGGGATCATGGTCGATGTCGGATTGCCCGGATTGGTCACGAACACGATCCGGGTCTGGTCAGTCACAGCGGCAAGAATGTTGTCCACATCCACGTGACGATCGGTTTCAGGCACCATCACCGGAGTTGCCCCCGCCATCCGAGCGATGATCGGGTACATCGAAAATCCGTGTTCGGTATAGATAACCTCATCCCCCGGACCGGCATAAGCCTGTGCCACGAATTGCAGCACCTCGTCACTGCCCACGCCGCAGATAATGCGCACTGGGTCCAGCCCGTGGCGTTCGCCAATGGCCTTACGCAGACTGGCGTGATCTGTACTGGGATACCGATTCAGGGTGGCCGCACTGTCCCGTACTGCCTCGATCGCTTTGGGGCTGGGGCCAAAGGGGTTTTCGTTCGAGCTCAACTTGATCACATGGTCGACCCCCGCCACCTTCGACTGGCCGCCCTGATAAAGCGCGATGTCCATAATGCCGGGTTGAGGGGTGATCTGGGTCATAAGAGGCTCCGTATTTAGAAGCCCCTCATACCCGTCTCAAAGCGTTGAGAAAAGCGGCAATTCCCTTATGCCGCCTTGAAGCGGGCTGTCGCCGGGTCGGCGTCGTAAAAGGGAGTAAACTCTTCGGTCCGCCGGGACAGGTCATTGACGCTGTCGATGATGAAGCGGACAGTCTCTTGGGACATCAGATATGAAAAGTTCAGACGCACCCAACCGGGTTTTTTCAACTCTTCTCCAGCACCAAGCGCCGCATGCAACTGCTCCGAGGCTGCACGATCAATACCCAGCAACCGATGGGCATAGGGCCCGGCACAAGCACACCCACCCCGGGCTTGAATGCCATAAACATCACTCAGCATCCGGGTGAATAACTGCTGGTGCACCGGCTGACCTTTACTGTCATGAACAAGAAAGGAAAAAACCGGCAACCGATGTGGATTGTCCGCGCCCAACAAGGTCAGACCTGGGTTATCTCCCCACCCTTCCAATGCCATCTGGTTGTAAAGCGCCTCGCGCCTTGCGATTTCGTCTGCGCCAACTGCATCTTTGACCATGAAAGCCAACGCGGCACGGATGTCACCTATGACATTCGGCGTTCCCGCCTCTTCGCGCGTTGCAAGATCGGCGCTGTAGTCATGCCCCCAAGGGGACACGAAACTCACAGTGCCACCACCGGGCCAGCTGGGGCATGTGCGCTGCACAACGTTTTGATTGACGATCAATACACCAGACGCGCCGGGTCCACCGGCAAATTTATGAGGAGAGACCACGATCGCATCCTTGCGCGCATCCGCGGGGCCCATTCCCATTGGCAGATAAGGCCCACCGCCCGCATAATCCCAAACCGCTACAGCACCATTAGCCTTAAGCAGCCGCGTAACCGGGTCGGGATCAGTGATTATGCCCGTCACATTCGAAGCGGCCGAAAATGATCCGACGATCAGATCCGCATCCGCGTTTTCAACCAAGGCACGCTCTAAAGCCGACAGATCGACACCCCCTTCGGGTGCTTCGGGGATTTCAATCACCAGCGCTTTGCTTTCCCGCCACGGCAGGATGTTCGAATGGTGCTCATATGGGCCGATCATTACCACTGGTCGTGCAGCAGCCTCGATCCCCAACAGATTGACCAGCCGGTTGAGACCCGCTGTAGCGCCCGATCCCGTAAAGATCACCGCATCATTTTCCCCGGCGCCAACAATCCGGGAGATTTCCGCACGGGCCTCGCGGCGCAGTCGGGTCATGTAGGCCCCGCAATAAGACGCCTCGGTGTGGCTGTTGGCATAAAACGGCAACACATGCGCGGCCACAAAATCCTCGACCTGCTTCAATGCGCGACCCGACGCGACATAATCCGCGTAAACCAAAGGTATGTCCCCGCGCAGCCCCGGGATCATAACATTCTCGCCGATTAAGCCATCGCGCAACGTGTCGCTACGAACAGCAGCTTCAATGTCAGAACGAAATTGGGAAAGTGTCATTATACGGACTCCGAAGTTTCCCAACAAATATGATTGATATGTGTTGTGTATATAATGCATATTTTTAGATGGTTTTCATAAATCTTGCGTCATATGATTTGGAATGTCCAAAAATCTAGATCATATTGACCACCGCCTGCTGCGTGAACTGCAAACCGACGCTACGCTGTCCCAACGTGAACTGGCCGACCGCATCGGGCTGTCGCAAAACGCCTGCTGGCGTCGGCTGAAGGCCCTGAATGATCAGGGCGTCATCATCGGATCGACAGCGCAAATCGCGCGCGAAAAACTAGGGCTGAGCCTTGTGGTCTTCGTCATGCTGCGTACGCGGCACCACTCGGCCGAGTGGTTACAGGCCTTTCGCAGGCATGTTCTGACGATACCAGAGGTCGTGGACTTCCACCGCATTGGCGGCGACTACGACTATCAGCTCAAGGTTGTTACGCAGGATATGGCTTCGTACGACAAGGTCTATCAACGCCTCATCGAAAAAGTCGAGCTGGACAGCGTAACTTCATATTTCGCGATGGAGGCAATTGCAGAAGGACGACCCTTGCCAATCTGATCCGCTCTTTATTTGGTCAAAAAAATTGCTCGGGGGGCATCGCGGCTGGTCGTGATTGGGGGCAGAGCCCCCTAAAACGAAAAAGGCCGCGCAACCGCGCGGCCTTTCGAATTTCGATTTCGGCGAAGATTAGTTCTTCGCGTAGAATTCGACAACCAGGTTCGGTTCCATCATGACAGGGTAAGGCACATCGCCCAGACCCGGTGCGCGCACGAAAGTCGCGGTCATTTTCGAGTGGTCGGCGTCGATGTAATCAGGAACGTCACGCTCGGCCAGAGCAGCAGCTTCAAGAACAACGGCCAGTTGCTTGGACTTGTCACGTACTTCGATGACGTCGCCTTCTTTGACACGGTAGCTGGGGATGTTGACCCGCTTGCCGTTCACTGTGACGTGGCCGTGGTTCACGAACTGACGCGCGGCGAACACGGTCGCGACGAATTTGGCGCGATAGACGACGGCGTCCAGACGGCGTTCCAGCAGACCAATCAGGTTTTCACCGGTATCGCCGTTGACACGAACAGCTTCGGCATAGATGCGGCGGAACTGCTTTTCGGTCAGGTCGCCATAGTAGCCCTTCAGCTTCTGCTTGGCGCGCAGCTGCAGACCGAAGTCAGATAGTTTGCCTTTCCGGCGCTGACCGTGCTGACCAGGGCCGTATTCACGACGGTTGACCGGGGATTTCGGACGACCCCAGATGTTTTCGCCCATCCGGCGGTCGATTTTGTACTTGGCAGACGTGCGTTTAGTCACGGCTGATCTCCTTCTTAAGGTCGAGGCCCTAATAGGCCACTATGAAGGGCGTTGTCCTCTTGAGGTTACCCTCATGACAGGCCTCCCCTTGCGGGGGCCACCAACACCAATGAAGCCGCGCTTATATCCGCAGCGCTGGCAGAGTCAACATGCCGAACGGAAGGAACCGAAACTTTCTGAAATTCGATTCAAAGACGGCACCACTAACGGGATTTAGTCCGCTATAGTGGCACCGTTTACAGTTGCGCGTAGGTTCGCGACACCAGTGTACTGGAACTGAGTGGCCTTGCGATGAAACGCGACGACAGTTCCGTCCTGCTCTGCAACTTCACCACTCTGATGCTTGATCTGAGTATATGCGCTGATCCAGAATTCCTGATCGCGTGAAGGACAGCCGCTTTCAAACACCAGCGACGGGCTTTCATCATCATCGGAAACGACCAGTAACGCTGAAAACCGTTGCGCCCCGTTCATAAGCTCGAGCGTTCCGACGACATTATCCGAAAAAGTCGTGGCAGAAATAACGCGCCCGATTGTACCTGATGCAAATGCGTTTTTACGCCCGACAACTTCAGCGCTGCCTGCTAGCATCGATGCCTGACCGCGCCAGGACCAGGCCGACCCTACATTTAAAAATGCCAGAGGTGCCGCCTCTAATCCATCAATCTCTGTCTGCGACCATGAAATGGCAACACGACCGTTTACCCCGGTATTCATTTTACCGCCCGTACCCCTCAACAAATCACTGCCCGATGGCCAAGGGTTTATCAGTGACGATTCCGGCAGAAAAGGGACGGAATTGCAGCAATCACGAGAATGTTGCAGAACAGAATCAGAATCCGGATGCAGAAATCCGCGTTTCAAAGACTTAAAGGATCATACTGAGCCCGAATGTCGGTCTGCCCTGCATTCGGTCTGATCAGGGTTTTTTCGATTCGCCAATCAAAGCGGACTTAAATTTCAAATGCGTGAGCCTTAATCGGCACACTGCGCGAGCTGTCAGTTCACCAGCCCCCGATCCGCCATTCCACCGGCAAAGCGGAGGCTGCGGATATCTTCCGGCATTGTCTTGTACTGGTCTCGAAAAGCACGTTTCAGTGACGTTGTAGACGAAAACCCTGTGGCGGTGGCAATCTCGATTTGTGGCAAATCCGTAAACCGCAGCAGGCTATGCGCACGTTCCAGACGCAATTCTCGGTATGTGGCCAAAAGTTTTGCCCCCGTCTTGTTCAGAAACCGTCTCTGAAGCTGCCGGGTTGAAGTGCCGACCATGTTCGAAAGATCCGTGATCCTGAGTGGCTCTTCGACATGGTTCAGCATTGCCTCAACCGCTGACATAACCAGGTGATCCCCGCCCGCACGATGGATCAAGCGATTGGCAAGCTGGCTTTCGCAGTCCCGCTTGGGTTCGGACAGGCCGATAAACCCGCGCAGGTTATCTGCCATGTTCTCACCATGGTCCAACGAAACAAAATCCGCCAACAAACGCAGCGTACTCAGACGTGTCGTCGCGCTATGCGTGCGCCCGCGCGCCGCCAGATATGTGCCTGTACCACAGTTGGTCAAACCTGCTTCACGCGCTGCTGCATCGAAGTTGGGGTGAATGGCCGCGACTGTTTTTTCCGACAATCTAATCTGGGCCAGCACAAGCACGGCACCACCGACAAGAACGGTCCGTGGCGAAAGGTTCAGAACTTGTGAGACCCATGTTCTTTCGGCGTCGGACAACGTCCAACAATCCGAAAAATCGCCCCAGAAAACAGCCGCTCTTCCGGTCCAGTACTGCGGTCCTCCTACAGACCCCGCACCAGCCAAACGCAGATTAACGACATAGGAATGGTCGCCGGTCAGATCGCTCAGGGCATGATAAAATTCCCTGATCATCTCGGCCGAGGCAAATGCACTACTATCGCGCACGATCACATCGATGTTGTGGGTTCGCACGAAGGCAGCAGAGGTTGGCTCAGCCAGATAGGCTAGGTCATTTTCGAAGATGCAATGCTTCATGTCTCCCCCGCTGAAATGCCTGGGCCACAGGCAAAGGCATATGACCCAGGATGGATCAGCCCCTGGCCATTGCGGGGGCTGATCTGGTTGTCGTCTGTTTACTCTGCGGCTTCTTCGTAAGCGTCCATTG